>CAZLNX010000151.1:0-13823 GCA_964560795.1 uncultured Anaerolineales bacterium
TGCCCTTGTGGCTATGCTGGTGACCCCATCAAAGAGTGCACCTGCTCCAACCAAGTCATCACCCGCTACCAAAAGCGCATTTCCGGTCCCATGCTCGACCGCATCGACATCCACATCGAAGTACCGCGCGTCGATTACGACAAACTCAGCGACAATCGTTTAGGGGAACCTTCCGCTGATCTCCAGATGCGAGTAGAAGCCGCCCGAGAACACCAACGTCAACGCTTCGATGGCACAAATTTATCCTGCAATGCCGATATGGGGCCCGCTGAACTACGCCAATTCTGCCCCCTGGATCAGACCAGTAGTTCCCTGCTGCGCAACGCCATGAGCCAATTGCAGCTCTCGGCGCGTGCTTACCACCGCGTGCTCAAACTGTCGCGAACGATCGCAGACCTAGCAGGTGAAGCAGATATCCAAGCTTCGCATATCGCCGAGGCGTTACAATACCGTCCTAAGCTGGATATGATGTGATCATCCAGCATCGAAATTACTCAAATCACCCCGCTCTTTCGTAAACCCTTTATCTCCTCAGCAGAATAATCTAAGTATTCACGCAATACATCTTCGGTATGCTGCCCCAATAAGGGTGGGTGGGCATTCATCTGCACCGGTGTGCGGGAGAGTTTAAGCGGCGAACCAGTCATTTTTATACTTTCAGCTGTCGGGTGTGGCATCTCGACCAGCATATCACGCGCCAGCACCTGCGGATCGGCGTAGACTTGATCAATACTGTTAATCGGCCCACAGGGGATTCCCGCTTCGAGTAATAACTTGTACCAGTAATCTGTGCCTTGTTGTGGAAAGCGTTGTTCCAAAATTGGAATCAGTATTTGGCGATTTTCCACGCGCAGCGGGTTAGTGCCGAATCGTTCATCACCAGCCAAATCGTCCCATTGGGCAACTTCACAGAGTAATCTCCATTGTCGGTCATTGCCTACAGCAACAGCGATCCAACCATCGGATGTAGCGAAGGGTTGATAGGGAACGATATTAGGATGGGCGTTGGCGTAGCGTTTCGGCCTCTCCCCAGAAATAAGATAGTTGCTGCCTACATTGGCCAGCCAGGCCACCTGGGAATCCAGCAAAGCAATATCGAGATATTGACCCAAGCCGCTCCTTTGGCGTTCATGCACGGCTGCCAGGATGGCAATTACAGCGTTCATCCCGGTAGTGATATCCACAATAGCAACACCCACTTTCGTAGGCGGTCCGTCGACCTCGCCAATGATCGACATAACCCCACCCTCGGCTTGAATGACAAAATCATAGCCTGCCTGATGGCGTTTTGGACCGGTTTGGCCATAGCCGGTGATTGTGCAGTAGATCAGTCCAGGGTTCTCTTTTGCCAAAACATCATAACCCACACCCCACTTATCCATGGTTCCTACCCTGAAGTTCTCGATCAGGATATCAGCTTTGATGGCCAAATCTTTTATGATTTGCAGCCCCTGCTTGGATTTCAAATTTACATTAATGCTTTTCTTATTGCGGTTGACAGCCAGATAATAGGCTGATTCACCCCCGGCCCAGGGCGGCCCCCATTGGCGAGTATCATCACCGGTACCAGGCCTCTCGACCTTGATCACCTCAGCTCCGAGGTCAGCCAATGTCATCGTGGCATACGGTCCAGCCAAAACCCGCGAGAGATCCAAAACCAATAAGTCAGACAATGGGGCAGCAGAAATTGATGTATTCATAAACGCTCCAAACACGAGTATCGATCAAACAGTTTCAATTGAATTCATACTATACTATATGCATCGTAAGAATTAAAGCACACAAATTCTCAGGAAAGTATGACTACCATATTCGACGTAGATGGCCAGGTTCACTCGATCAGCTACCAGCTAGGAGAGTCCATCACGAGGATGTTTGGCGGCAACTCTAACTGGCGCGATCACATCTTGTTCTACGAATATTTCCACGGAGACACTGGCTTAGGGCTGGGCGCCAGCCATCAGACCGGTTGAACGGCACTGGTAGCCAAGTTGATCCAGCAGAGTGGGGGGAGAAAAAGTAGTTAGCTGTTAGCGGTCAGCTGATAGCGTGGAGCGGCATCCGCTGATTCGCTTTCGGCGGGGGAGTAAGGTCCTCGCGATGACAGCATTTATTTCTGTCATTGCGAACGAAGCGTAGCGGAGTGCGGCAATCTCATTCATTAACAAGGAGACTGCTTCGCTTACCTGAACCTCGTTCAGGCGCTCGCAGTGACAATAAGCTCAGGAGTACCCATGCTCACATTTGGACGGGAAATTTGCAACGACTTTCAAGCCACCTCTTCTCGCGAGTGGTTGGTGACCAATGGTATCGGCGGCTACGCCTCGGGCACCATCGCCGGGGTGCTGACACGCCGCTATCATGGACTGCTGATCGCGGCGCTCAAGCCCCCCTTGGAGCGCACGCTGCTGGTGAGCAAATTCGATGAGAGCGTGGTCTACGCTGGGGATACGTACCCGTTATTCACCAACCAATGGGGGACCTCAGACATCCCCCCGAAATCGGGGGGACCGAGGGGGGTCATTGAGCCCCAAGGCTTCCATCATATCGAAAGTTTCCGCCTGGAAGGCACTACCCCGATCTGGAAGTACGCCATCGATGATGCAGTGCTAGAGAAGCGCGTCTGGATGGGACATGGGGAGAACACCACCTATGTGCGCTATGATTACGTTCAGGGTAGCAGCCCGCTCGATCTGCGCATCAAGGCCATCATCAATTACCGCGATCACCACGGCAGCACCCGCGCGAGGGATTGGGAGATGCAGGTCGATCCCATAGAAAAAGGTCTGCGCTTCACTGCGCACAAAGATGCCGCACCCTTCTATCTATTGAGTTCTGAAGCGACAGCATCCGCTCAACACCAGTGGTACCACGATTACTACCTGAATATCGAAGCCTTTCGCGGCCTGGAAGAGATAGAAAACAACCTATACGCCGGAGAGTTCCGCTCTGAACTTCGCCCCGGGGATAGTATCACCCTGGTGGCATCCACAGAACCAACCCCAAACGTAGACGGAACGTCCGCTTATCGTGCAAGAAAAAACTACGAGAGTCAGATCATCACCAAAAGTACCTCAGCCCCTCAAAGCCAGGAAATCAACCAACTGATCCTCGCCGCGGACCAGTTCATCGTCCAGCGCCCCACTGGCGATGAGCCCGATGGCCGCTCGATCATCGCCGGTTATCCCTGGTTCGGTGATTGGGGGCGCGACACGATGATCGCCCTGCCCGGTCTGACCCTGGTCACCGGTCGCCCCGATGTGGCCCGGGGCATCCTGCGCACCTATGCCCGTTTCATCGATCGAGGCATGCTGCCCAACCGTTTCCCCGAAATCGGCGAGAGCCCTGAGTACAACACCGTCGATGCCACCTTGTGGTATTTCGAGGCCCTGCGTGCATACTATGCCGCCACCAGCGACAACGAAATCCTGGTTGAGCTTTTCCCTGCGCTTGTTGAGATCATCAACTGGCACCAGCGTGGCACCCGCTACAGCATCCACATGGATCCGTCTGATGGGCTGCTCTACGCCGGTGAGCCGGGCGTGCAGCTGACCTGGATGGATGCCAAGGTGGGAGATTGGGTGGTCACGCCACGCATCGGAAAGCCAGTGGAGATCAATGCCCTGTGGCACAACGCCCTGCGGGTTATGGCCGACTTTGCCCAACGTGTGGGTGAATCTGGGGAAAATTTTCGCCTGATGGCTGAGCGTGTATCCCAGAGTTTCGCGCGCTTTTGGAACGGTGGGGCGGGATATTGCTTTGACGTGATCGATGGCCCCAACGGCGATGACTCGTCCCTGAGACCCAACCAGCTCTTGACGGTCTCGCTCCCTAACTCCCCCCTGAGCCCCGAGCAATGCCGTCAGGTGGTGGATGCCTGCGCCCGTCACCTGCTGACCCCCCACGGCCTGCGCAGCCTGGCCCCCTTCGAAGCCAACTACCAGGGACAATACGGTGGCGACCAGCGCCAGCGCGACGGCACTTACCACCAGGGCATCGTCTGGGGCTGGATGATTGGTCCTTTCGTGACCGCTCACCTGAAAGTGTATCAGGATAAGGCTTTGGCGCACTCCTTCTTATCCCCGTTGATCGAACACTTGAAAACCCACGGCGTGGGCAGCCTGAGCGAGATCTTCGACGGTGAGCCGCCCTTCACTCCACGCGGCTGCTTTGCCCAGGCCTGGAGCGTCGCGGAGGTACTGAGGGTGTGGCAGTTGACGGAGGAGTGAACCCTATCTTAATATGGAACGCTGACGCCAAAGGCGTGCCTTCTGCAACGCGGATTAACAGATTGGCGCTGATGAATTAAATAAATCCGCGGGAATCCACATAATCAGCGTAATCTGCGTTCCAAAAAACCCAGGAATATCAGCGAGATTTGGAAATCTCGCCCACGTTTCATAATAATCATTTGGCCTGGAACTCCAGGCCATTTTCTTTACAAACAGACTTTCATACTAGACTAAAATCATCCAAAATAGAGGCTTTTATCGTAAATTGGTGTTAGAAATAGAGACTGGCAGCATGCTGGGCGAGAAATTATTGGTAACCAGCGGAGGAAAATATGCGATCAATTCTAACCAAAGTCTGGGGGCTATCTATTACAGTCTTTATCAGTCTCATGCTGGTTCAATCTGTAGCAGCGCAAAGCGGTGACACGGATGATGTTGAACTCGGGGGTACGATGTTCTTTACTTACATTGTTTTCCCATTGCTTTATTTTATTCACAAGACAATCTTGGTGAAACAGGTAAAAAGGTCGATGTATGCGGAATCTGAGGATGTTGAATCAGCGGAGCCCAGCGTACTCCAGGCTCCCGAACGACCTGCCCTTGTTCAACCAGAGATCCTCGAGTTTGATATGAAAGATGAACTACCCGATGCTATTGAGCATCGTGAAAAAGCGCTTAAACAGGCTTTGAAAAACCTGAATCGCCGTTGGCGCTCCGAGTTCTTGGCCAGTGTGGTGTATGTCACCCTGCCCGTGCTAATGGGAATTCTCAGCCGCAGGTCCTATCAAGATGCGTTGTGGATGGTTATTGGTTTGGTCGTGATTTATTTTGTGCTCATTTCTATCAGTTATGCCATCAATCGAGCAGATTTCCGTCCAGAAAACTGGTCTTTCGGTATTGCCGCCCCGCAGCTTAAGTGGGTTGAGATGATCATCAAACCGCTAATGAATCCAGGTTACGATATTGCGCTCTGGCTTATTCTTGGGGGGATTCTGATCCTTGGCACCTCACCCTGGGATGTCGCGGCAGACAGTATAACAGGCGAACCAACGCCAATGTTGTTCTTTATTGGTGTTTGTATTGCGGTCGCTTTTCACCTTGGGCTGGTTGTCAAACGTTGGTTTGTTCCGCACGAAGGACCTAACGTAAAATTGCTCGTTTTGCGAGTTTTTGGCTCATCGAAATCAGCTGTATTGACATTCGACAGGCTGATTCGATTTTGGAGAAAATTCGGACTGCACTTCACTATCGACGACCCCGATTATGCAAAACACCGCTATCGCTTTTTCCAATTCAGGACCCTAACCCAATTTTTCGTTTTATTCTTTGCAGGCGCAATAAGTATTTGGGTGAGCTTGGTGATCTTGGCCCTCATGATCGCATATGATTGGTATGGGTTGATCAAACGGCGGCCAGTACGAGATCAGGAACACGCGCGACAGCGCATCCAGGAAATCATTACCAAATCCAGGCATTCAGATGGCACATTTAAGGATCTGCGCATGGTGGCCTTCATGAACACCTGGAAACTTGTGGTGGATGAATTTGTCAAGGTTGCCGATGTGGTGCTGTTTGATCTGAGAGAATATACTGACGAACGTAAGGGCGCGCAATATGAAGTCGACTTTATCTTTGACACGTTTCCAGCCAATCGCATTGTATTCTTGCGAACGGCAGATAGTGATCAGGAAGCTATCCACCGACTGATCCTGGATCGCTGGGCTGAGCTCCGAGAGGGATCGCCCAACATGAATCTCCCAGATCCAGTGATTCGGATTTACGTGAGCACCAAGCAAAAGGGCAAGGATGTTCAAGGATTGATGGATTTGCTGCTCACCGCGGCGCAACAATAATTCAGTTCCCTCCAGTTTATATCCACAGGGAAATGAGATGAACAGGAATTCTTATCAGTGTTTATCTGTGATTTATGTTAGATGAAGTGTCATCAGGGGAATACATTCATCTGGCTTCCGCATGAGCGGTGATTTCGGTAGATGAGTTTACTTCTTGAGATGATTCTCTCCGCCAAAATAGTACCAGGAAATTTCCAGTCAATACCAGGACGGTACCTAACAGCGCTAGTCCATTCCAGCGGTACCCCTCGAACAGGGTCGATAATCCCAAGGCAATGATCGGGAATAACAAGCTGGCATAGGCCGCCCGATCGGCACCGATGCGTCCCAGCAGGGTCAGGTAGGCGCTGAAGGCCAGGATTGAGCCGAATACAGCCAGGTAAACCATCGAACCCACGTAGGCTGTTGACCAATCAAATTGAAAAGGGATGCCGCGGATCAACCCATAGAGGAACATCAACAGCGCGCCGTATGCCATGCCAAAGGCATTGGTCTGAACCAAGGGAATTCCTTCCCGTTGATTGCGCGCTGAGGCGATATTTCCAAATGAGGCAGATACCACACCACCAAATGCAAGCAATAGGCCCACAAATCCGCTGTCTTGCAAGTTGAAGGCGTTCAACTCAGGCAGAAAGACCAGTGCAATGCCGGTCAGCCCGACCACCGCGCCAATGACCACATTGGCTCGTACCGGTGTGCCCAAGAAGATTGCCCCCACGATAACGTTCATGAACACCAATGTTGAGAAGATCACCGCCACCAGGCCGCTGGTCAGATAAAGCTCTGCCAGATAAACCAGGAGATAGTTGATTGAAAAGAGGAATACGCCCTGCAAGGCGATGAACAAATGCTGACGGAAGGTAAAACGCAGGCTCAAGCCGCGCAGATTGCTGAACCCAAACATGATCAATGCGGCCAAGGTGAAGCGATAGGCCACCGACAAAACCGGATCGACAACCCCTAATTGAAACTTGATCCCGATCCAGGTGGAACCCCAGATCAGCACGGTTGCGGCATATAGACCAAGATTTTTCATTCTGTTTGGTTCCTCATAAACTTTCTGATACCAGACTATTGAATTAATTACTATAACCTGCTATAATGTTTTTGATGGTTAGAATATATCATCACCAATCTAACCTGTCAAGTTAATTTTTAGTAGTTAGAACAAGGATATATAAGAAAAACCCAACATGAGTAACGACAGCCGCCTGTGCCTGTACTTTGCCAACACCCTGGAGATGCACGCCAGCGATCACACACAAGAAACACTGCATACCTATGCAGATCTGGTCGCCTGGGCACATGATCAGGGTTTTGTCACGAATAAACAAAAAGAAAACTTGTTGCATGTCGCGGAAAGCCAGCCCATGGAAGCACAGCATGTATTGGCACAGGCACTTGCGCTGCGCGATGTTATTTATCGAATATTCTCGGCTCTAGCAACAGGGGATTCGCAATCCGACATTGATCTGTCTGAATTGAACGCGTTCCTCTCTAGTGCGATGAGTGGCGCGCAACTAATTCAGTCGGAGAACGGTTATAAATGGGATTGGAAGGGGGACGACGAGGCATTGGATGTAATGCTCGCTCCCATTATCCGGTCCGCAGGAAAATTGCTCACTTCCGATGATCTCAAGCGTGTGGGACAATGCGCCGACGATCGCGGATGCGGTTGGCTCTTTATCGATACCAGCAAGAACCGCAGTCGTCGTTGGTGCAGCATGGACGATTGCGGTAACCGCGCAAAGCAGCGGCGCCATTATCAAAGTAAACAGGAATAGATTCGCCAAGGAACAGTCACTTCTCTTGATGTAGAAAAAACGACCAAATCAAATCTGTAGCGTTGATGCCGCCCTGCCCTACGCCACCCGGCCAGTAGTGTTCCCCGCCTGTTATCGTATACAGTACCACAGCTGAATCTGCATCACATTCGCCCCAGCGTTCCCCCCGTAAAACACCCTCTTCCAAGAATACTTGCGACTCCGACTGGCAGCTATTGCGTTGCGCCCAGGCCGCGGCCCAATCTCGGATTGGTGGTTGGATCGAATCCCCTTCGTAAGGCACAAATGTATCCGCAGTACCATGGAATGCTATAACTGGCAGCGGCGCGGTGGGGTGACAGTTTTGATGTGCGGGGTACGAACCCGATACGGTAGCGATCCCGGTAAGTTTTTCAGCTAAGGCACATCCCAAGCGATGAGCCATACCCCCGCCGTTGGAGAAACCCACAGCATAAATTCGGTCTGCATCTGCTCCGAGATTGTCGATGGCATAACGAATCACATCCCAAAGGAAAGCCATATCTTCAAGGCTGCCTTCATCGCCAGAAACGATCATCCAGGTTTTATCATTCCAAATCGCCTGAGGATAAACGACGATAAAACCCTCCATATCTGCCTTTAGGGAAAAGCTGGTCATCAATACCATATCTCTGACGGTGCCGCCGCGTCCATGCAGCGCTATCACCAACGGATAAGTCCTACCTGGTTGATAATCCTTGGGTAAATGAGCCAGAAAACTTCGCTGTACACCCGCGGATTGGACCTCGATTTCATAATCTCCCGGCTCATTTAAAGCCAGACTTGATTCAGGAATCGGTGATGGTACGGTCAGACTTGGCACCTGGGTGGGCGCTTCTGTCATAGAAGGCTGATCTTGGGACAGACACCCTGTTAGGAAGACACCAGTGATGATGCAAACGATAATAAAGTGTTTCATATTATTCTCAGAGTTAAGGTTTGGTCACAATCAGTTCAATAGAGGGCGAGCGACTAAAAGGGTCGGCACTTCTCATGTCAATGACAAACTTACCAATTTGCCAATCATCACCGATATACAGGGTGATGCCCTTATCTTGCCCTCTTACTGAGACAGTGAGTTCCGCAAAGGGTATTTCGTCTCCTTCAGTCCATTCCTTTCCGACTAAATCAAGCTGAATGCGCACAGGTTCCCCCTTAACCCTCACAACCTGGTTTTCTTGAATAGAAAACTGTTCATCCAGGGCAATTTGCGTCACTGGCGAACAAGCGACAAGTAGAGTAGAACATACAAAAACTAGCAGTCACCAATTTGTTTTTGTTGAGTTGAACATACCTACAATTATAGGCGGAAAAAGTCAGAAAACGGCTTAGCCTGCGGTACGACGAACGCTTGCAGCAATGGTGAATGATACGAAAGGGCTAAAATACTTTTTCCGCTAAAAGATACCCCGCAGCAAGCTGCGGGGTATCTTCACTCGCTGGGAACCCGGAATCGGGCGAAAAGATCAAAAGGCCGTTCTTCCCACAGTTCATTGGCATAAATAGTCATCGTGATCGTGTTTTCCCCCGGCTGCAGATACGGTGCGATGGCATCCGTGTTGCTATTGATCAAGGAATAACGTATCGGTTCGGGGATATTGAGGTAGAACCCCATATCGTAGGGAAAAGCCGCCTGAACTTCATCTGGGCTTAGGCTATGCCCATTGATCGTCATCCCTTTAGTATTCCTGCCATAATATAGATCAAACTCAATAAGTTGGAACCCATCTGGCAGTGTGAACGAAACAGTATACGTATCCTCACCAGCACCATATGCGTTATAAGGTCCCTCCTCCACGTCCATGAAGTGATATGGTTGCGGAGCATGACAATCATCTTCAACGGAGGGTGTCGGATCATCATAGTAGGCATACAGCAAAAAACTTCCATCCCGCTGTGTTGTACAAATATCTGGCAGGGTAGAGAAGAATAAATCTCCGATATAGAATTCAGCTTCATGAGTGCACAGCGTTCCTGCACAGACGTCCAACTGCCGCAGCCGAATGGTCAACTCGACCTGTTCTCCCCGAAATTCGCTCACATCGGCAAAAGCCTGCACATAAGGCACGCCGAACTGGGTCTCCATCAAGAATGATGCATACGTCCAGACAATCTCACCTCCAGCACTGACCCCGATTTCCAAACCTGATTCGCTGTCTGATGCATCTACGTGACCATTCAATGACGTGGCCACAGGGATGGAAACGATATCTGCCTCGGAGGGAACCGTTAAGAATAGGATAATCTCAGCCGTTTGCTCTCCGTGACCATAACCATGTACTGTCAGTTTTGACACCTGCCCAAAGATACTCTTGGGGTCTTCCACAAGCTCGGCTTGATCATATCTTTTGACATTGGCACTATCCTCCCAGGATTCCGCGGACCCAAGCATCTCGAGACCCTGAGATTCGTACACATATAGTGTATCTTCCAAAATGATGGCTGGCTGCGCTAGATCGGCCGTCGGTTCAATCGTCGGTTCTTCCGTCGGCTGAGGTTCAAGCGTATCAATCGCTGCTGCCGTCAGTTCAGATACAGTGGTTGAAACGATATCCGTCAAGGCTGGTTCAGGTTCTTTGGGTGGGCCGAACAACCCCGAGCCAAAGTAGATAATCCCGAACACTGCGACCAAGACCACCAGGCCGAGTACGCCAATACCACCCAAAACGAATCCCAATGTCAGCCAATGGGGGCGAGTCTTTGCCTTCTCAGGGGTTACAGGTACGGGAGACTCTGGGATTATGGGTTGATGCGGTTCTTTGGTTGGAGAAATTACAGTCTCAGCAACTTTTGATGTATCGGCTCTGACAGTCACCGCATCATCTATGGCAGTTGCACTCAATGCGGCGATCATCTCCGCCGCGGTGGTATATCGATCATCCCGCTCTTTGGTCAAGGCTTTGAGAATGACGCGCTCAATAACTTCGGATAAATTCGGGTTTACAGAACGCGGTGGTGGCAAAGGGTCGTGGATGTGCTTGATAGCTACAGCCATTGGCGTTTCAGCATCGAAGGGTAAGCGGCCGGTCGTCATTTGATAAAGAACCACCCCCAAGGAATAGAGGTCGCTGCGGCCATCCGGTTTCTGCCCAAGTCCCTGCTCTGGGGACATATAAGAGGGTGTGCCGATCACGCCCCCGGTCTGGGTAAAATGCTTGGTACCCTCGACCATCTTGGCAATGCCAAAATCCATCAGCAGACAATTACCGCGTTCATCGATCAAGATATTGCTGGGTTTAACATCGCGATGCACAATCCCCCGCGAGTGGGCATAATCTAAGGCATCACCTATTTGAGAAGTGATGCGCCGAATCTGGGGTAACGGTAGGGGTTTTCCACGCAGAAGGCCGGCAAGGGTGCCTGTTTCAACGAAGGGCATGACGATATAGGTATACCCGTCCGCCTCACCATAGTCGAAAACCGGCAAGATATGCGGGTGCTGAAGCTGCGCGATCAGCTTCGCTTCCTGTTCAAAACGACCTACGAATTCAGGGTCGCTGGCGAAATGCTTAGGGAGGATCTTCAACGCCACATAGCGCTCAGTCTCAGGGTGATAAGCCTTATAAACTGCGGCCATTCCCCCTTTCCCCAGTGGTGCCACAACTTGATAACGGTTGAGCTGTTTCCCGGTGATATCTTCCATCACTCTACCTCATTGTCAAACAGTATTCTTAGGGTTTTGAAGTAGGTATCGTTTCCCGATATACGTTATTGTTTTGATTTGTGTCGTTGTCGAAGGAGATCTCGCAGACTAGTTCGTATTTGTACTTCTGTCCATTGATTTGAAGACCGGTATTGAAATCTTCAGATTCTTCAGGTGCAAGGTTGATATTTACTTTCTTAGTGTTTTCAACAAAATCCACCCCTTGCATGATCCCCGCCCAGGCAGCGCCCGTGCCCAAACAATACAAATCGGTAGCGAAGTCGGTCAATGGTTCAGCGCCCTTATTCGTGACGCGTGCAATGATTACCCCATTGGGCATTTTGTCGGCGTACAAATCGATAATCGCCAAATCGATCCCAGAGGCTTCATCTTCCACATTTTTGCCCCCGTCTGTAGATTCATCGCCATCTGATGGTTCTGCATCATCTGTTGTTTCAGCATCACCTGTAGATTCTTCATCAGGTTGAGAGCCTTCGATTGGAAGGCCTTCAAGGGGTAGCTCGTCAAGAGATGGCAGTTCATCGAGGTTTAGATCATCAAGCGGCACTTCAAGCGGGATCTCTTCAAGAGGGATCTCATCCAGGGGAAGCTCATCTAGATCAGGGAGATCTTCTAAGGGAAGCTCGTCGAGAGGCAGATCATCCAAGGGGTTACTGAAGGGAAATTTCCAATTCAGCTTGGTCAAATTGCAAGCCATAATCCCCATAATCAGCGCAGCTATCCCCAATAATAGCAGAACTCTTCGGGAAATGCGGGTATGCTTTTGCATAAAGCGCCTCCTTTTGAAGCTTACTAAAATCAGTATAACGACTATGGAATCACAAGTCAAACACAATTTAGCAATTAGCAAGATTTCATCGAAAATGACCGCAATTCATAACATTTCCAACCCATCCCTGCGTGGTAGAATTCAACCGCAAAAAATCAAATCATAATTGTTATGGAGAGAATCCATGTGTGGAATTTTTGGTATCGTCACCAAAGAGAAACAACAACTCGGTCCGACCTTGATTGAGGCGGGCCATCGTCTGTCCTATCGGGGCTATGACACAGTTGGCGCAGCAACGATCCCCCGAGAGGGTGAAGTCGACCTGCGTAAAGATGTCGGCAAAGTTCAGGATGTTGCAGATCGCCTGAACTTCAGTGAAATGTCCGGGGACCGCGCCATCCTGCAATTGCGCTGGGCCACGTTTGGGGCGCCATCGTACACCAATGCCCAACCCCATCTCGACTCGGATGGCGATATGGTCGGCGCGCATAACGGCAATGTGGTCAATAATGTCGAATTGCGGGAACAGTTCATGGCTGAGGGCATGACGGTTCGCTCTGAGAACGACGGCGAGAGTTGTGTTCATGCCGTGGAACGCTATGTCGACCAGGGCCATGACATGGTCGAAGCCATCCGCCGCGCCTACCACGACCTGGAGGGTGATTACGCCTTCGTGATTGGAAAACTTGGCGAAGACAAACTCTATGCCATCAAGAAAGGCTCGGGGTTGGTGGCCGGGGTGACTGACGGCGCAACCTGCATTGCATCGGACCTGCCCTCAGTGCTCGATATCACCCGCAACATCGTGCGCCTGGAAGATGGTGAGATCATCACGTTTTGGGCCGACGGGTATGAGATCCACAATGTGGAAGATGGCAGCCCTGTAGACCGCCAGCCAGAATTGGTTGAAGACACCATGGAAGCCGTGCAAAAGGGCGGTTACGATCACTTCATGCTCAAAGAGATTCACGAGCAAGCCCAGGTGGCCCAGGAGTTGTACAACCTGATGGAGAACTCCGCCGACGTTGATCCGCTGATCGAAAAACTCAAGGCTGCCCGAAATATCTACATTATCGCTTGCGGCACCAGCTACCATGCCGGTCTGCTGGGTTCGGTTTACTTCAGCCGCCTGGCCGGATGTATCACTATCCCGGTGTTGGCGCCCCAATTTATCGCCCAGTATGCCCCCGCGGTCGGGCCTGAAGATGTAGGCATTTTCGTCAGTCAGAGTGGCGAAACAAAAGATGTACTCAACGCCATTCAAGTCGCCGAAGTGCAAGGTATGGGAGTTTTGGGTTTAGTCAATGTGGTCGGCTCATCGCTGATGCGCGAGAGCGAGTATTACGTCCCACTAGCCTGCGGTTATGAGATCAGCGTTCCGGCAACAAAGACTTTCACCAACCAGGTAATAGGTTTCTTATACCTGGCGATGCGCATGGGTGGACATGATACCAGCAATTCCCGGAAGTTAGGGGGAGAAAAGGTTGACAAGGGTTTTCGTAA
>CAZLNX010000152.1:0-13816 GCA_964560795.1 uncultured Anaerolineales bacterium
GGCATCTTGTTGCGCTTTGTTCCAGCGGTGAACTTCGTCGACGAAGAGGATGGTAGAAGCACTATATAACTTCTTCTGTTCAGTGGCTTCATGAATTATGTTTCTTAGTTCAGGCTTTCCAGCCATAACTGCAGAGAGTGTAACAAAATGTGCTTTGGTATATTCTGCAATAATCTTGGCTAATGTAGTTTTCCCGGTGCCGGGAGGCCCCCACAATAAAATAGATGAGAATAACCTATCTGCTTCTATGGCACGTCGAAGAAGTTTTCCTGGCCCAACAATGTGCTCTTGGCCGACATATTCTTCTAATGTGCGTGGCCGCATTCGAGCTGCTAATGGAGCTTCCCTCTCTAATCGTTTTTCGAACGCATGGTCAAATAGATCTTTCATCCCCCGCATTATACCTTTACTAACAGTTATTGTGAGTCAGATAACAAATTCAACCCTGGGTGCAGGCTCTAATGATCTATAAGGTCTTTGATAACAAAGAACCTTGATCCGTCCAGCCAATACTGAACGGATAATGTGAGGGTCATCATTTGATAGCCAATCTCGGAGATTTTCTACAGAGAGCATGCTTTCAACCCAATTACTAATAGCATCTGCATCAGGTATCTTGGCCTGAATAGTCTCAAGTTCCGATATTTCTAACAGAGTGTCTTGTTCGTTTCTAGATAGTTCGTTTATTACTTCTTCGAATTCATCATCAGCTACTTTGAATTTGACCCTAAGCCTGACGGCTTCTCTTTTTTCCTGACGTATCCTATTTAGTCTTGCATAGGCCTTCTCAATCTCTAGCGTTTTATCACTAGGAGTACTCGAGATAGCAATTTTGACAACTTCATCAACTGGTTGCTGGAAAAATTCTACAATTGCTTCAGTGATGTGGCCTTCATATGTATAATGCGTTGAGCATGACTTGCGGCCTAAGCGCACGTTTTTCCTGTAAGTACCACAAATATAATCACGATCTTTGTTCGTAGTTTTTTCTATAAATTTGTGACCAAGAATCATCTTGCCCTCACAGTCAGCACAGTGAGCTATCCCATAATATCTAGCTGGACCTGAATTTCCTCGCTGAGTACCAACGGATCGACGAGTAAATTGTCTATCGATGGCTTTTTGTCTTTCAGGAGTTCTCAGCACTGGGTGGATGCCGGTAATATTTATTTGCTCACCCGATATCTTTGCTCGGTATTCCCCAGATGGGTATCTTGACTTGAGAAGTCTGCGAATAGTTTGTGGATACCAAGTATTTCCACCAGGGGGAATATTCTCGTTTGGATTTTCTTCGTATCTTGCATTTAAACGTCGTGCTATCGAGACAGGAGAATTTCCGGCGATAAACCATTCATCGATTTGCTGCCTGATTGGTGCCTGGAATGGATCTAATTCGACGCCAATTGATTTTCCTCGCTCATCTCGAATAGTTCTATAGCCATACTCTGGCTTGGCGTAAGGAAGTTTCTTCTCTTTTACTCGCTTCAGAACAGCTCCTTTACGCCTTTCTTGGGTTTGGTGGGTTTCTGCTCTGGCCATGGTAAGTTCCATCCCAGAAGCAAATATCTGACCGACGTTCCCATCAATGGGTTTTCCAGTACGCCCACTCCATATTTTGCAATCAGCTTCCTGGCAAAGTGCTTCAACCTGAGTGGCTAAGGCATTTCGTCCCAGTCGATCGCGCGCATGTACGAGAAGATATTTAGGTTTTATTCGATTATTGCTTTGAAGGAGATCTAACAATATCTGATAGGCGACTATTTCTTTCGCGGCGTCTTGATAAAAGATGTAATTACGACTCTGTCCCGGAACACGAAGAATAGCTATTGGATATAGTCCGTTTTGGTAAGAAATGTTCCAACACCAATCAAATTGTACTCGGGGTGAATACTTCTGATGTTTTGTGCTGACTCCAATCCACCAAACTACGGGCTCTCCTTGGCGATTTAGTTCAGGACGACGGCTGCTCATGGGTATTAGCTATTCTTTCGTTGGTCAATCATGAATTTGGCGAATTCTATTACTTTTAGTAATTCTTCCTCGGTGAGTTTCTCAATAATGTATGCCCAATCAGGTTTAACATTAGAATCTGACTCAAGATCAAGATCATCTTCTTGAATTAGCCCCGCCTTGAAGAAAAATATAACCGGGGGAATATCCAATTTACGAGCAATTACCAAAGCGTGCTCAAAACTGGGCTGCATTTTATCTTCAAAAATACTGAAAACAATTGATGATCCTCCCCACCCCCAAGGAATATTTACATCATCAGCAAGATCCTGTAGTGATTCATATTTTTCATTTACTTCATATTTTAGCCATTCTATGAATTCGTCCGAAACATAGGTTTCCTCAGTCTCTTTATCATTTGCCAGCCCAGCCAATTTCCAAATCTCTATTGGGGGTATTGATAATGTATTGGCTATTGCAGCACATGTTTCGTAGCTGGGTTGCCTATCAAGATTGAAAATATCAGAAATTGTTGGATGGGATACCCCGAAATTTCTAGCAGCTTCACGAATACTCCATTTTCTTTTATCTAACTCAGACCGCAGCCACTCTTTAAATTCTGGGGGGACTTTAGGTACCTGTTTGGGCATTTTATTCTCCGATAATCTTTGAAGATTAATAAATGAAGCAGGCCACAAAGGTATTGGTAGCTTGGCCTACCAATGGTAGATTGTGTTGACGAAAGAATAGCTTTATATTATACTGGTAGAAATATTTACCGACGGAATATTCGTCTTCCAATATTGAGAAGTTGGTACCTTTTTTATCCAGAATACTTTCAATGACGAACACATCGCCACCTATCGTTTCACAGAGTACAACAGACTTCTATACTTCAACAGAAATTCCAGTCGGAGGAATGGAATATATTGATCCACAGGTCCAAATGGCATCTTTGATGTTTGATGTCGCGAAAGCAGTTGAAAATTACTTATCTCGGCCAAAAAAATCTGGTCAATGCAATGCAAACCATAGAGCCAAAATTCCTGAGGGAACTACTATGAAATCTTCTTGATGATGGCTTTATTCTAATATGAAATTGGACAACCCTCTTACTCAAAATAATGATCTAAGTATTTTTTATGGATGATCCTCTCATTCCTGTGACAAGGTCTTTACTCCCGCACCAGCTAACATAGTCAATCTCATGCAAACTAACACAACCAGCATCATGATGAGATATCACGAATTCCAGACCGCTGTAGTGATCCCACTGGCGCAATCGGGTGTCACTGGCATTATTTCAGGTCTACTCGCCCTGAGCCTGGCTAGGTCAGCTCAGATGGATAACCCTGTTGTTCTTGGCGCTCTGGCCGCTACTACAAGCCAACTGATCACCTGGCTCATCTTGCTGCGACGCTGGTATTCGACCATGGAATACTTCGAGAGCTTGTTGGACACCAGACCAGGTTTCGGTGAAAACAGTAGAGAGACCCAAGCTGCGCCTGGATATCACCAACCACAACCGCGTGCAGATCCTCGATCTCCCAATCCAGCCAGAACAACTCAAGGGCTGGGCAGATGGACTGGCCAACGGCCTCAGCCTGAGCGAATCCACTTGGACTGGCAGCGGCAAACTCTTTTCCACCAACGAGTATCGCTCGTTGCGAGATACGTTGATCCAACGCGGACTGGCACGTTGGAACAACCC
The DNA here is from genome assembly GCA_964560795.1 of uncultured Anaerolineales bacterium. Lineage (GTDB taxonomy): Bacteria > Chloroflexota > Anaerolineae > Anaerolineales > UBA11858 > NIOZ-UU35. The sequence goes on from CAZLNX010000152.1 coordinate 3,662, forward strand.
TGGCTCTCCAAAACAGGGCTGGGAACTGACTGTGGCTGGCAGAGCCGTTGTGAGAGAAACAGCCATGCAATCTCTCCCCTACCCCACTGCAATCAATGCTGGATGAACACCAAATCCCCCTGAGCGTACGCACGCATACGCACGTACGCACGATTACTACCAAGGAGAAACACCTATGAACCCAACTCAAATCCCCATCATCGCCCTGGACCCAGGATACGGCAACACAAAGATCTGCGTCTATGGCGATACAGCTATCCTTCAATCTGCCGTTTCGCATCCACACCAGGTGGGTTTAGCTGCCATCGGCATGAAAACCGCTCACCTAGCCCAGGAAGTTAGCTTTGAACAGTTCCTGTTTGCCGTCGGTCCCGAAGCCTGGCATTGGGGGGAGCCCCACAGCAGCCTGGACTACACCGCCCTGGCTGCACCCGAACGCAGGGCGCTGTTCTTCGCCACCCTGGCCAACCTGCTCGATCCTGGAGAATACGTCATCGACCAGCTCATCGTTGGCCTGCCAGTGCCGTTGCTGCAAGACGAAACCCAGGCTGAAGCTGTCTTTGGGGGCTTGAAAGCATACAAAGGCCAGCATTCTTTTCAAATAGATAGCAATCCATATGACTTCACCTTCAAGCGACTGAAGGTGTTGGCTCAGCCTGTGGGCGCTTACGCTGACTGGCTGCTGGACAAAGACCTTCGATACCGCAGGGGTGGACGCAAAGCGGAAGTAGCCGTTCTAGACCTGGGCATGAACACCTTGGACTTGTATGTTGTACAGGGTGGCCAGGTAGCACCCCGTTTCGTAGGTGGTGGCAAGGTGGGTGTGCGCCGTTTGTTGGAGCTGCTCACCAGCAACGACCATGATGTAGAAGAACTGGATGCCAAACTCCGCCAACGGCGTCTACGTCCCTCACAACCACAATTGGAGAGCTGGCTGGGAGAAGTTTTAGGCGCATTCGAGCGCACCTGGCCTAACCTGCGCCGCTTCGATGCCGTGGTGCCTACTGGCGGTGGTGCTGTGGTCTTGGGCGATATGCTCCAGCGAGCTTTGATCGCCAAGGGCGCTGCCGTTCACTGGCCTGAAGACCCGCTCACGGCCAATGTGCGTGGTTTATGGAAATGGGGCATGCGCCGTGGCCGCCATCGTTGAGCGGCTTGATGGCACGCTGGTGGTCACCGTGCGCCTGACACTCAAACCAGGTCGGGATGATGCTTTGATCACCCTGGTGCGTTCCGCCCCATACCGCGGATTAGCAGCTTCTGTGCGAGAAGCCATGCGCAATGGTGCCTCGCAGTACGTCACATTTGAAGATATCGACGAAGATGACTTTGATCTTCCTGACCTAGGTACAGAACTGTGATGTTACATAATCCCCCAAATTCAAAGAAATGTAACATCCCCAGATCCAAAGTCGATGGCTGGAATATCAACATACAAATGCGCACAAAAATCAGACCCTCTTTTTTACTCAACATTCTCTTGTGCGCAGGGAAAAAAACGGAACAATATGACTAAGAATTACTCAGAACCCACCGAGCTGTGCTACGACATCGTTGGCGTTGCCATGAACCTGCAGAATCGTCTGGGCGTGGATCATGCCGAGGATGTATACGATCCAATGTTCCTGGCTGAACTGCGCAAAGCAGGGTTCAAGGTAACTAACAAACCCAAAATAAAAGTCAGCGATTCCTTTGGAAAGGTGATCAAGGAATATCGGCCAGACTTCAGGGTTTCTCGCAACGGCATCAGCGTGTTGGTGGAGATCAAAGCTGATCCCGATGGCTTGCGCTCTTCGCACGAGCGACAAGTTGGGGCCTATCTACACGTATCCCCCAAAGACCGGCTTGCCCAGCTGATCAATTTCGCTGTCCACCCGCTGCAGCACAAAAACATAAGCCGCAAGAAAAGTTGACATGCTTCGCATTCGTGATCCCCAGCACTTGATTACCCAAGGGGCAATGGAATTGCTCCAAAACTTGGAACCGCATCTCCCTATATCGCTTGCGGAGATCTATGGACGCTTGCAGGCTGGTTTGCTTCCCTCACAAGCCGGGGATGATCTAGGACGTTTACTGGCTGCATACTGGCGACCGCTCTTCGAAGAACTCCAGAGTTCAGCCAGCGACTGGCAAAACCGGGCAGAAAGCTACAGACTGGCCTGGGAAGCCTGTCGCAACTATCCCATCAATCAGCACCTGGCAGACGCCAAAGCACAAGTAGAAGTATTGAATGACCAGTTGCAGGAGCAGGAGAGACAACTGGCTGCGCAAACACAGCACCAGCGCTACCTGAAGCGGGAGAACGAGCGTCTTTCTACTCTCCTGGACGACCAGCAAGCGATCATTGCCGAGCAGCAGCTGCAGCTGGCACAGATGGATGAGAGCAGTTTCGATCTTTGAGCCTGCGCTCAATAATGAATTGGTATAGAAGAAAAGGTCAGATTTATGTGCGCATCCCGCCTAAGCAAGAAATCCGAAGAAGAAAAAGTCAGCATCCAGGCCCAATTGGAGAAAGCCTTTGCTGAACCGGATGAGATTCTACCAATCCTGAACACCCTGGCAGTCGTTGGTGTGGCTGATAACCCCCAACTGCAGACGACCAGCGGTTTGAGTCGTGACAAGCTGCGCCGCACCATGGATAAGCTGCAATCTCTGGGCTTTGTGCATGCTTATCGCCAGACCATCCGGCGCAAAAGCGGTCGCGGTCGCAGTCCGCAGGTCTACCGCCTGGAAAAAGCAGGGGCAGTGCTGGTCGACAGCCGCCCTAGCAGCCTGAAGGATGAACGCCAGATCACCCATGCCCTTCACATGCTGGATGTGCATCAGGCCATTGAAAAAGCTGGCTTGAAGGGGATCACGGATCGGGTGATCACCTATGGAAACAACAAACTGCGCCCCGATCACTTGGTCGAACTGCCGGATGGAAGCCAGATCTTCCTGGAAGTGGAACAAGATGCCACACCCAGCCTGCTGCGCCGCCTGATCAGGAGCCTGCGCAACAAAGTCAAGTTCTTTTCTAGCAAAACAAGTGGCGACTATTCGCCCATCATCCGCATGCTGGTAGCGCTTCCGGAAGGCACAGCCTACCAGCGCACGTTGGGGGTCTGGCAGCAAGCCCTAGATGTGTTGCTCGCTGAAGGCAAAGACCCACTGCCCTTCCAGTTATTTGCCTTACCACTTAGCCACTTCCTGGATGCCCCTGATTGGGATGAACCCCCCGATGAGAAGCGTTGGACGCAGCTAACCAACCATCAATCGACAGAAACAAGATCTGCTCTGCAGCGATACCTGCCCCAGGTGACCAAGCGCAATCCCCGCCATGACCAATTGATCCTGGCTGCCCTGCTGGGAGCACTGCACGACGATCACCGGCTGGCGCGTGCGTATCGCCAACCAGAACCCAACCCCTTCTTCTTCCGGAACATGGAGACCATCTTCGCTGCCTCGCATGACCCCAGCCTGCCCCCGCTGCGCCAGGCAGCTTATCCCTGGGCATCGCTGTTCCTGCTCAAGCACTACCTGTTTATGCACCGCTCAGTACGGGATCAGATTGCCAAACGCATGCGTGCGAACGCCGCCAACCTGCGTTGGAATACCACCGTGATCCTGCACCGCATGCAGAGTGTGGTGGACCTGTTCCTGGCGCACCATGGATTTCGCAGTGACGGTCCTTTGCTGGCCTATGTCGATACTGCCCCCTGGGATTCGGCTCATACGCGCACATTCCGGGCGTTGGTCAACATCCGCCATACTGAGATCATCATCCCCCCTGATGAGACTATCTATCCTACCCGGCAAGAAATCACCCATTGTGAACAAGCCCTGGCCTGGGTGCTGACGGCGCTCTTCCGCTATGCTCCCGACCTGGGTTTCAAATCGCCACCTTTTTGGTAACGGAGGAAACGATGAAATTCGAAGAATTCAAGAACTATTTGATCCATCAAGACCGCTCACCAACTACGGTGCAGGGTTATCTTTCGGATCTAGGACAGTTTGCGCACTGGTTTGAAGACACCACAGGAGACCGCTTTGCAGCGCAATCGGTGATGCCATCAGACATCCGTGAGTACCGCCAGTTCCTGCTGACAGTGCGGCACTACAAAGCCAGCACTATCAACCGCAGGCTGTCTTCGCTTTCTGTTTTCATGCAGTGGGCAATGCAAGTCGGTCAGATCGAAGTCAATCCGGCGGAGACCATTCGCAGTGTGCCCCAGGTGCAGCAAGGGGCTAAATATCTGGATCGCAAAGAGCAATTCGCCTTGCAGCGCGCCATCGAGAAGGATTTGCAGTTGGCCAAACTGCGCTACCCTAAACGTTGGCTGACGCGCAGGCGCGATGCCTCGCTGACCATTTGCCTGCTCAACACCGGTCTGCGCCTGCACGAAGCCCTGGAGATGTGTTTGGACAACTTAGAGATCTCTGATCGCAAGGGTAAGCTCAGCGTGCATGGTAAGGGCAGCAAGTTTCGCCAGGTGCCCTTGAACACGGAAGCACGCAAAGCCCTGCATGCGTGGCTTTGCGTGCGCCCCGATGTCAATGGTGGGCATCTCTGGATAGCCGTGGAAAGCGTGCAGGAAGGCTCCCTGAGCAGCCGCTCTGTGCAGCGCATCGTCGAGCGTTATGGGCAGCAAGCTGGTATCGAAAACCTGACCCCCCACATCTTACGCCACACCTTCGCCAAGAATCTGGTCGACCAAGGTGTTGGGTTGGAGAAGGTTGCCGCGCTGCTGGGTCACAGCAGTTTGAACACCACCCGCATCTACATCACCCCCAATGAAAAGGATTTGGAGCAGGCGGTGGAGAAGCTAATCAACTAAAAAAGAAAAGGAGTATCCCATGAACCAACAAAAAGAAACCGCCGGGTGGCACCGGCGGTGTTCCAAGAAAACCTGGACGGATTGTCTTGGTTTTCCCATTATAGCATATTTTCTTATCTGTGATCTGTGTTGCTGGCAGTTTTCAACAAGGGGGACAGCATGCTAACGGAGAAACTGCAAATTCAAGCGCTGGCTGATCGCATTGCTGGATACCGGGTCGAGTACCCCAGCCGCTATTTCCGCGAGCCCTGGTTGACCTGCTGGAACATCCTGGAAGAGACAGATGCAACTAATTACCGTGATGCCATGCGCATTGCCCTGGAGAATCGCCCTGACCGCAAAGAGATCAACGACGCCATCATGGCGGCTGCGCCTGGGGTCAAGATGGCATTCCAATCTTTAGAAGAGATGTCCGCATCGCTATTGCCCATCGAGTGGCTCTGGCCAGGCTGGCTGCCGCGCGGGATGCTGACAGTGCTGGGTGCGGCACCTGGGGCAGGTAAATCTTTTGTGGGCCTGGACTTGGCCTGGCGAATCCTGATGAACCAGGGCTGGCCTGATGGAAGTCCGATTCCAAAGACAGATTCCAATGTACTCTATGTGGATGGCGAGGCTGTGCCGCAGATCCTCAACGAGCGCGCCAAGCACTATGAGATCGACCGCAAGCGCCTGTACATGCTCTTGCCCGATTCGGGCGATACTATCGATTTCAACATCGAGAAGTATCGCAACAAGCTGATCAACATGGTGGGCACCTTGCAGCCTGAGCTGGTGATCATCGATTCGCTTTCCAGTATCCACACCCGTGGACAGAACAATGTCGAAGATGTGCGCGGCTTGCTCAGCTTCCTGATTCAGCTCGCCGAAGCCCACAGGGTCGGGATGCTGCTGGTGCATCACATCCGAAAGCCTGGTAACGGGCAGAAGATGCAGATGTTTGACCTGTCCATGGAAGATCTCAGCGGCAGCGCTCACATTATCGCCATGGCCAGGGTGGTCTGGGGCATTCATGTAGCGCGTACCTGTCCCCAGCCCGACCCCAACGGGCCGCGTGTTTTCCAGATGATCAAGACCAATCTGGGTCCCTTCCAACCACCCCTGGGCTTTGAATTTGCGCCTCTGCACCCCGAAGGTGTATTCTTGAAATGGCAGCAAGAGGCACCGCAAACCTACCGTGAACCCACCAAAGAAGAGATCTGTGCCGCCTGGCTGCTTGAGCTGCTAAAAGATATTCCCATGAGACCCAAAGATGTTATTGAAGCTGGGAAACTGGAGGGATTCTCCCGTCCTTTGATCTACAACGCACGTATCAGTTTGCAGGACAAGGTCGTGAGTACTGATGGCAAGAATTCCCCCAATACCCAATGGAAGCTGGCTGAGGAGTAGATTCTGATAACCCTAATACGATTCGAAGTATGAACTGTCTAAAGAGTCTAAAGAATCTACTATTTTAAGCCTGGGACCTATCTCTGAAACACTGGGAGGCCCTTAGACAGTTAGACTCTTTAGACTCTTTGGATAGTTAGGATTGAGCGATAAAAGCATGTTGAGCAAAGACGAGATCAAAGAACGCATTGATTTAAGCAAGGTTGTGGAAGGCGATATCGGTGCACCAGTCGAAGATAGTGGCGATTGGTTACTGTATTTTTGCCCCTTCCACACCAATACCCGCACCCCTGCGCTGGGGATCAACACAGACACAAACACCTTCAAGTGCTTTTCCTGCCAGGTTCAGGGGGATATATTCGCCTGGCACATGCTGCGTGAGAAAGTAGATTTCAAGGGGGCACTCAAGTGGTATCGTGAGCAATTGGGTGATGCAGAACAATTCTACGAAGAAGAGCCCAAGAAGATACCGCGCAAAGCAAAGGGAGATCACCCCCCATCAGCGCCTTGGCAGCAGCGCGGGCAAGAGTTTATCAAGTATGCCCAGGATCAACTCTGGCAGGGGGATGCAGGATTGCAGTATGGCCTGGATGAGCTTTTTGGCCGCGGCTTGAATGCCGAAACCATCCTGACCTGGGGATTGGGCTACAACCCCGAATGGATCAGCGATGATCCCCGCAAATGGGGTATCAAGCCCAAGGGAACCGATCACAAGATCTGGCTGGGGCGCGGGTTGGTCATCCCCGCCTGGGGAGAAGATCAGCTTTGGTATCTCAAAATACGTCTCTTTGGGGTGGATGGCAAGCCTACAAAGAAGAATGGTCGGCGAGGGAAATATTTACAGGTTGCGGGCGGGAAGGGGTGTTTGTATGGTGTGGATAGGTTAGGGAATAAACGAGGATTACTGCTTGCTGAGTCGGAACTTGACGCGCTCCTGGCCTGGCAAATAGGCAGGGATCTGATGGATGTGGCCACTTTAGGAGGCGCAGGGAAAAATTTCAACCAGCGCTGGATACCCTATCTGCTGCCATACCGGCGCATTTTCCTAGCATATGATCAAGATAAAGCTGGACTCGATAGCGCCCAGAAGCTAGCATCAATCAGTCAGAGATTAAACGTCTCTCCACCACCCTTTGGAGATTTGATCGAATTCCAACAAGGTGGTGGCAGTGTAAGATTGTTTATTAAGGGTTTGGTATCTCAGGCATTTTTGATGGAAGACAATTTGCTAGAGAAGGATCATTCTTCCTCGAACCCGTAATCATCAAACTTCAGCGTGCGGCTGTTCTCGCTAATCGTCCTGACGGTACCATCATCAAAGCCATCGTTCTTCTCGGCACGAACTTCTAGGGTTATCTCAACATCACAACCCAATTGGCTAGTGAGACGCTCGATGACTTCTTCAACAATGACTCCCATATCTTTGTTGACCCGCTGGGGATCAATGCTTACGCGACCATAGTAACGAGATAGCGCCTTTTCCTTAGGCTCAGGTGAGATTAGTTCTTCACCAGTGTCGGGTATATCGGATTCGTCATCTAGATCTGGAAAAACTAATTCCTCTTCAGGTAGCTTTACAAGATGGTCGGGGTGGACAAGCAGACTTTGTTCGTCAAAATAGGCGTTACCCAGGCTGCGAAATACGATTCCAGTATGATAACCGTCTTCACTCTTACCCGTTGTATATGCAAAGGGGGCATCCAGGCGCTCAATTCCATCCCTAATAGCTTTCATCATCACTTCCTGATCAGATAAGCGCGGTAGATAGCAATATTGGGCTAAATAGCCCCAAAGCTGTTTGACTCCCAGTTCCCAACCACGCTCATCATTCCAAAGATAGCGATCTAATTCCATGCGCAAGATGTCTGGTGACCACTCATATACTAACAAGCCGTCATTGCGCAGCTTGCGTGAGGCACGATCGTAGAAATTGTCATCTCCCCGAATCCTACTAGCCTGAAATTCGATTGCCCCTAAGGGATCTGGTTGCACAGGAACGATCAACCAGTTGTATGCTGAACGCAAACGCAAATCTAAGGTCTCATTGGCTGTACTACAGCGGTCTGTAACCTGTCGGCGTTGTTGAGCATCCAGGTTGAGTTCTTCTTTGTCATCGTCTATCGACTGCCAGGCGAGATACTCCCTTGCAGCCTGACATAATGCACCCATGTCAGTTTCATCGGGGGCAATGAAGACCAGCATGTTCTTATTCAAGCGCTGCGCTGTGCCCCGGCTGGCGAGGATTGCAGCTGCTTCTTTGATGGCTTCGGTTTCAGCCGATGTGCGCTTGTGGGTTGAATCTGGCTGAAGAACAACTACCCTGGCTCGATCATCGTCTATGACATCCGATGTTTCTGGTGGAGCAACGTGAAAGGCAGCAAAATCTCTATTCTTGGGGACATTGCGCAAGCGTTCGACGACTAACGCATTAACCTCGGGATCAGGGAAACCCTGCGCGCGATCTCTCGCTAACTTGTTTACTGTGGGGCGAGTATCGTACCAATAACGCGTACCATCTGAATATAGATAGGTTAGCTGGCCGCTCATACGGCGGAGAGCATCTCCAAAAACAGCAGCTGGCTCTCCAGGCTGCGCACAACCCAAACGGATGCGGATTTCTTCGAGGCCGCGCACTCGTTGGGCAGTCACAGAAGGCGCGCTACCCACAAAAACAGTGCGCGCCACGCGTCGGGCAGCATGGTAGCGCCCCAGGGCAGGCACATCGCCATCAATGGCATAGGGCCGCGAATCTGGTCCATCAATATCAGTATCGAACACACCATCCCAGGTATCTGGCAGATAACGCAGCAACTCATTGCGCACCGTTGACGTATCCAAGGGCAACGTACCCGGCATGATCAGCAGGGATTGATCTCCTCGGGTCCAAAGCTGGTGGATCACTGCGGCCATTAGACGTAGCACACCACGCGTGCGCTGAAAACGCTCCAGGGTTGACCAATCCTGATACAAACGGTCGAAGAGTTCAGGATGGATCGGGTAGGCATTATGCATACGATCCAGATAATCCCGCTCTGCCACTCCGGCAGGGAACTCTCCGGAAGCATTGCGATACATATCCCCAAAAGCATCTATGGCTGCGTCACGGGCTGCATAATCGACTTCGGTAGCAAATAAACGCCTGCGCACAATCTCAAAGCTCTCAGTGGCTGTGACAGGTTTCCAAACCGATTCGATACGCCCAACGATGTGTGAGAGGGTTTCTAAAGCGACTTTTCCTGCATCACCACCGATCTCAATATTCGACTCAGGGATAGCGATGAGCAACAAAGACTCATCAGAGCGTTTGACAGCTTCGGTTAGCGATTGCATGAAGGTCATGATTGACTCAAAGGTACCAGCTGTGAGACGCTCAGCACCGTGCAAGTTGCGGGCATAGGCCACCAACTCATCAATGATGATCAAGCAGGGTCCGAACTTGAAAAGCAAATCTGTTAGGGTATCGGAGCCAGGGCTGACACCCTTTTGGTCAGCCTGTTCAACGATTTTATAGCCCGGCACACCACCAAGTTGATAGGCTAATTCTCCCCAAAGTGTATTGACAGTCGCATCCGGGTATTCCCTCGGGCGCGACGGATCCAGCGCAGTTCCCACTAGGACGGCTGTATTGGCCTCTGGCAAATCCACTTCACCAATCAATTCTGATATGCGTTCTCCACCTGGGACATCGCTCAATTTTATTTTGCCCCCAGACAGGTGATAGAGCGCCAACATGCTGTGTGTTTTACCGCCACCGAACGACGTTTGCAACTGCACAACCGGCTCGCTGTTTTGAGCCGTCAGGCGCATGATGCCCGTCACCAACATGGCTAACAGGCCTTCCGTAAGGTAAGTGCGCTGGAAAAATTCAACAGGGTCTTGATATTCGGGCTCCGCGGTTCCTGCAATTACCTGGGAGAGATCAGCAGCAAATTCGGCCTGGATATAACGTCCG
>CAZLNX010000153.1:0-13791 GCA_964560795.1 uncultured Anaerolineales bacterium
TCATTGTGCCGCTACGTCAATGTATCATAGTGTCCCGCCTTACGTGGATAGCCTAGATCGCATAACAGCCGTCTTGCAAACGACGGAATTCGAATCACTGTCACTGCTGCCCGCTGGTGCTCACTTGCCTGATCCAGCCAGATATTTTAAGTCACAGTTCATGGAAAAACTCCTGGACTCTCTAAAGGCACAAGCTGATGTGATCTTAATTGACACACCGCCGGGCAGTATCGTCGCTGACTCAATGACATTGGCTGACAAGATGGATGCTCTTGTATTGATAGTAAGGACAGACAAAACACCTCGTCAGGCTGTGCTTGACTTCTGTGATGAGCTTTCCAACACTGACGCTATGCTGCTGGGACTGGTTCTAAACAAAGCCCCATTTTCAAAAGAAGTGATCAATTATTTTAGGATCGAAAGGCGTAAGGTTTCCATTAGACCCTTCTTTGTTAGGTGGATGGCAAAGATGAGAAATCGAAGGGTTGGTATAAACTGGCCAGCACTTTACCGTCATGATGCATAATTGACTGGAGCATATTCTGGAGGCAGGTCAGGCGGTGAGTCGCAACTCGGGCGTGGGACTGGGAATGGGTAGGCGCAAGTGTTGCTGTTGGCTCGGATATTTCATCCACAACGAGTGTTGGTTCCTGAATGTTTGAGATTGCATCTCGCCATAGGGTAAACCCAAAAAAGCACCAATAAACACGAATGTCATGCTATACTTCCAAAGGTTAACCGCCTTTTGATAGTCGGGTTCTAGGATGTAACCAAATCTCAAATAATGCATCTAAACCGGTGAAGGAGACAAAACTTGATGAGCACGGATTGGAAAGAAGTAACTGCTGAATGGAAAGGCGCTACAACCTTTATGGGTAAGAATAGCGCTGGGGGCAGCGTCCAAATGGGCGAAATCGATGGTAAACCTGGAATTGGTCCCATGGAATTACTATTGGTTGGCTTGGCAGGCTGCACTGGTTATGATGTAGCAATGATCCTTGAAAAGAAGAAACAGCCAATGCAAGATCTAAAGATCAACGTACGCGGAAAGCGCGTTGATACGTACCCAATGGTATTTGACCAGATAGAGATAGAATATATTTTCTGGGGTGAAGGCTTGAGCGAAAAAGCCATTGAACAAGCCATTGAGTTGTCGGAAAACAAGTATTGCTCTGCAAGTGCCATGCTCGCGGAGACTGCTGAGATAACATCAACGTACAGAATCTTATCCCCTGGCGAGAAAGTTTAAGCCAGATAGAAGAAAACCAAACACTCGATGAGTGTATGAAAATATTTTGGAGAGAATTATGACTAACGAACCTATTCATGTAACTGATGATGCTTTTGAAAAGACTGTTATGCAGTCTGATCTCCCCGTTGTAGTTGACTTTTGGGCCCCTTGGTGTGGACCTTGTCGTATGGTGGCGCCGATCTTAGATAAACTGGCCGCAGAATATGCAGGGAAAGTCGTCATTGCTAAAGTCAATACAGATGAAGATCCCGAATGGGCGATGAAATTCAACGTTCAGGGTATCCCCACCATGCTGTTTGTGGCAGGTGGCAAAGTTGTCCACACGCAGGTTGGCGCACTGCCGGAGCCTATGCTGCGCAACACACTGGATCAATTTTTGAATGTGGTCGAAACTGCTGAGAACTAAGCTATTTATGTATCTTTCGTAATCAACTAGACTTGCCTTTTTAACAGGCTTTGTTCTGGAATTCAAAAACAGGATGCGATTATTTTACGCATCCTGTTTTTTTATGGGGATTATCGTAGAAGGATGGTTTACTCTTTCAGCCGATCGATATCGGCCCCCAACATAAGCAATTTCTCTTCGATACGCTCGTAGCCACGGTCGATCTGACCAACGTTGCGAATGATGGATGTGCCCTTTGCGCCCAAAGCAGCCAGCACCAGTGCCAACCCGGCACGGATGTCTGGGCTTTCAACGGTTTCACCGATCAGTTCAGCTGGACCTTGGACGATGCAGCGATGGGGATCGCATAAGACAATTTGTGCGCCCATGCCCGAAAGTTTGTCTGTGAAGTACATGCGCCCTTCATACATCCAGTCGTGGAATAAGATCGTACCCTGGGCTTGCGTGGCGACCACGATGGCGATACTCATCAAGTCCGTTGGGAAAGATGGCCAGGGCATGACATTGATTTGGGGGATGGAATGCCCGATGTCGGGTTCTATCTTCAGGATTTGATCCTGGGGAACAATGATGTCATTCCCTTCGACTTCCCAATGAACACCCAGACGGCCAAAAACCAGGCGCACCATATCGAGATATTCGGGTCCGGCATTGCGAATACGGATCGATCCGCCTGTGACCACTGCCGCGCCGATAAAACTTACCACCTCTAAATAGTCGGGCCCAATGGTAAATTCACCGCTGCTGAGTTTAGGAACGCCTTCGATATGAAGTGTGTTCGACCCAATATTGGAGATTTTTCCGCCCAACGTATTGATCAAGTGGCACAACTCTTGAACGTGGGGTTCAGAAGCAGCATTGCGCAGGATCGTTGTGCCAGAAGCTGTTGCCGCAGCCATGATGGCATTCTCTGTGGCTGTGACGCTGGCTTCATCTAAAAGGATATCGCTGCCTATCAATGCATCGGCAATGAAATGGAAAACGCGTTCGGCGCGATCGTATTCGATCTGTGCACCTAAGGCTTCCAGCGCTAAGATGTGGGTGTCAACTCGACGACGACCGATCACATCTCCCCCGGGGGGCGGCAAATGCAGTTCTCCGGCGCGGGCAATCATAGGACCAGCAAGAAGGATCGATGCGCGGATTTTCCGGCACATTTTGGGGTCTAAATCTGCAGGCCGGATTTCTTTGGCATGAATCCGCCAGGTATGGTCCGCGACGGTTTCGATTTCTACACCCAGACTGATCAGTAAATCTCGCATAGCCAGCACATCGCGAATTTCGGGCACATTATGCATGATGACCGGCTCGTCCGAAAGCAGACAGGCTGCCAAGAGGGGCAGGGCAGCGTTTTTATTCCCAGAGGGGGTGATATCACCGTGGAGCGGTTTCCCGCCGCGGATCTTAAAATATTCCATTTATTTCTCCGTTTGCTGTGATGTTATTTCCAAATTAACGTGACGCTCTCGCCGCCAGATAATTCTAACATCTCGGCGGCGCTCTGGCGGTTGGCAACGATTTCAATCAACCCGCTGCTGCCAACCAAAACGGTACACTCATTTTCAGGAATTTCGCCAAAGGTTTTCACCCAGGGAAGCTGACTCCCATCAGGGAGTTTGATAATTGCGTTCGATGAATCAATTTCTTGTGTATGTGATTCCCCAATCCAGGGTCTGTATTCCCAGGATCCATTATCAATGAGATCGAATCTACCCAGGCTGGTGAGGAGATTGCCGAAATGGTCTGCATGAAGAATTTCTCCGCGTATCGTGCCTGGAGATGGCGAATCAAGTTTGGGTGCAGGCAGCAGCACCAGGTCGTGGATCGCATCGCCAAACTCGGGGCCGGGGACACCTTTGGAAGCATGAGCCGCCGCGGGTGCAAAAATATCCCTACCATGAAAGGTATTCCCAGGATTTGGCATCATCAGATCAGGATTGACCAACTCCCAGGCTTTCCAATCATCTCCCAAAATGAGTGTGAATACACCGTTATCTGGCCCGACGAAGGTGTAGCCATCGGACTTGAGGATAATCGAACGGCGCTGGGTTCCCACTCCCGGATCTACCACAGTGAGGAAAGTCGTCCCTTTGGGAAAATAATCCCGCGATTGCCACAAAGTTATCGCTGCCCTTTGAATATCGCCTGGTGGAATTTGATTGTTCAAGTCGATGTGTTGGGCACCGGGGTTGATCCCAGCGATAACGCCTTTCATGATGCCCACGAAAGGATCTTGTGAGCCAAAATCAGTCAGAATTGCTATAGTTGGGTTCATATCGGCGTAGATTATACGATGATCTTATCTCAGGTGCACGAAACTCAGGCTTCATTTGCTTCGTGTATAATTTATTGTCATGGAACTGATTTTGGCAGGAATTCTCGGTTGGTTGGGCGGCATAATGGTGAACTACCTTTCAGATGTTTTGCCGTATAAACGGCGCCTCGTGCGCCCGTTTTGCACCCATTGCAATGAAGTACAGCCCTGGTGGAATTATCTGGTTTGGCCGCGTCGCTGTGGGAAATGTGAAACTACGCGTTCGCTGCGTGTGTGGATTGTCGAAATCGTTTTTGTTGGATGCAGCCTTTGGCTGTGGACTTCACCCCCAGAGGGTTTGGGTTATTGGGTGGGGATGATCCTGCTTCTGTACTTTGGGGTGGTCGTTGTTATTGATCTGGAACATCGTTTGATCTTGCACCCCGTGAGTTGGGCTGGCGCGCTTTTGGGGTTAGCTGTTGGAATTTGGTTGCATGGCCTGCAGTCGACTCTGATTGGTGGAGTCGTGGGTTTTGGCCTGATGTTGGCACTGCACCTTTTTGGAAACCTATTTGCCCGAGTGATGGCGCGCATACGCGGAGATTCAATAGACGAAGTTGCCCTGGGATTTGGTGATGTTAACTTATCGGGCGTCTTGGGTTTGCTATTGGGTTGGCCGGGGATTGTGGGGGGATTATTGCTGGCGATTCTCTTAGGCGGGGTGGTGAGTCTTTTTTATTTACTCGTGATGCTCGTTTTGCGAAAATACCAGGTATTTTCAGCAATACCATATGGGCCGTTTTTAGTTGCCAGCGCGATATTGCTGCTTTATTATAAGGATGCAATCTGGTTAGCTGTGCCTTGATCTTTAGGTGGAAACGCAGATCATTGGTCGAGATAATCTAAAACTTTAGCAAAAACTTCATCAGGGGAAAGAACGTCCGTGTTGATACATAGATCAGCGTGCTGTCGCGCGTGACGCAGGCGATCTAACTCGATCTGGTACTCTTTTTCACTCCAATCGAATTTCTTGCGCTTCAATGTATTGGGATAGGAAACTTCAAGAAAGACCAGAACGTCAGGGTTGCTGATCTTTTGCCACATATCGGGGGCGTGAGAATGTTCTTGGGCGATGTGGCGTGCAGTATAGCCGCGCGCGCTGAGCCGTTGAACCAGTTCCGATTTACCTGATCCACAAGCCCCTACAACGCCGATCGTAATATCAGTTTTTCCCATAATGAAAGAAGCGTGCTCTTTCTAAAGAACACGCTTCTAAAATTACTCATTTCGTTGCGCCACCGTGCTGATCTCGGGGGCACCACCTAACACCGCCAGTGTATCATCAACCGTTATTTGTCTGTCAGGAGCTGGGTGAAAATCTGGGCCTTCGTCTTTGCGGCGCAATAGCACCACACTGACATCGAAATCGCGCTCGATATCTTCAACGCTGAGTCCATTGACCTTTGATTGGGGTGTAACTTGCAGGCTGGCCAAGCACAGTGCCTGCCCTTCGACGGTTATTGGCCGGGTCATGTCGACTCCAGCTGCCGCAGCAGCGAAGATCGGCGACGCCGTTGCCGAAGTGCTAAAGGCAACAAAGCCAAATTGCTCTCTCAGGGCATTGGCGAACTCATCATCGAAGATGCGGATTACAACCTGGATTTCTGGGTTGAGCGTACGGGCTTTCATGGCAATCTGTAAATTGAGCCCGTCTTGCTGTGTGCAGAGGATAATCGCGCGAGCTTTGGGTACAACCGCAGCTTTAAGGGCTGCTTCGCGCGTGCTGTCGTCTGCGATCACTGGGATGCCTAAATCTTGAACACTTTGAACCAGGTCAGCTTTGGGCTCCACGTCGATCACGACCACATCCTGCCCCATGGAATGCAAGTGTTTTGCTACTCTGAAGCCCAGATGCCCCAAGCCCACTAATACAACGTGATTATTAAATGTTGATGCAACTGCCATCTCCCACTCCTTGCCGCGCGCTCGCCGGTTGAAGAAAAGTACACCAAAGTCGGCGACGCCCTGAGCCAAGATGCCAATACCAATAATCGGCATTAAGAAATTAAAGATCTGTAGGTACCAAGTGCTGGGAAACTCTTCGATTGAATTTAAGAATACGAGGGTAAGTATGTGATAAACCGAAGCAGAAAAGCTGACAATCGGTTCATTTGCCAAGATTGACAAAGTTTTGTAGAGAATTCCACCACCAATAATTGCCACGATAAATGTCAGCAACGGCCACTGGAACTGCCGGATAAGTAGCCAGGTGTCCCGGAAACTTGCGCGTATTCTTCTCCAGAAATGTTGCCTTCTGGATGATCTCATCGTCCTATTGGCAGCGATACGGTCAACCTGCGAATCAAGTTTTCACTGGCGAACTCATCAACATCCTCGGTGGAGATCACTCGCAATGCAACAACACTGATATCGTCTACCGGCCTGCCCTGGTCCAATTTGAGGGCATGTTTGAGCAAGGCATCAGCAATGAATTGGGGCGATGGGGATTCATTGTCTAATGTAGATTGCAAGCAAGTGACATAGTCCATGGAGTCCCCATCGCGAGAACCGGCATGGGTTATACCATCTGTAAATACGACTACAGTCAAGCCAGCAACCAGTGCTGCCTCGGTGATCACGGGGCGCGTGTTGCGATAGATGCCGATAGGCGTGCTTTCTTCGTCGAGGAGCTTAATCTCTTCATCGCGTGCCAACAATATGGGCGCGGGATTGTTGCGAGTCATCACCAGGGTGTTGGTTAAGAAATCGGCGGAAAGCATATTCAAAGTGGCTGAAACTTTTCCACCTCGTTCGGTGAAGAGAGCATCGGAAGCGGCGCGTGCCGCGGCACCATCGCGCACGCCATCTGCCAGTAAAGAGATTACCTTGCGTACAACGAAAGATGAGACCCACTTGGCACCACGCCCTGAGCTCTGCCCATCAGCTATCACCACCGATACGCCGCCATTGGGACGTTCTACCACTTCGACGGTATCGCCGCTGGTAGATGTGGCATATTTTTTTACTTTCGATACAGCGATTTGAACTTCCATGCTTGAATTTTACCAAAGAAGAGTGACTGGGAGTGGTGAAAATACTGCTGTTCTACGAGAAAACTCGATTGGGCTCCTCGGAACATTAGAAATTACCATCATGAACTGTACCACTCCTTTGCAGAAGTTGGCATTAAACGGTCTCTGCCAGAATGATCACTACTTCCCATGATGTTGTCGTGATACGCTCGATCTGAGTCTTGAACCCAGCTTTAGAGAAATATTCGAGAATGGAGTTATTCCACGGTGGGGCCTGACCGGTGATATTGAAAACCCAGGCGGCTGTTTTTTCGCTGAATCTCTTTCCCGTAATCCAGGCATTAGGCAGCACTACCAGTCTCCCCCCAGGAGCCAGTACGCGCCTAATTTCAGATAGAGTCTCTTCTGCAAGGATGAATTCAGGGGGAAAGGTTGCTACGACCTGTTTGAAGATGGCGTTGGGGTGGGGTAGATATTGCGCATAGGCATTCACTAGTTGATATGGCTGACTTTTGGACAACATCTGGCGCTTGGCTAGTCTGGCCATTTGGGGGCTGGCATCCACCCCAAAAACGGAGACCCCGCGCGAGCTCAGCGCTGATTGCAGGTGCCCTGGGCCGAATCCAAGCTCCAGGACGCGCGGTCCATCCAGATAAGGTAAAGTCGTCATCACCCAATCTTTCCAGTGACCTAGCGAAACCGCCGCGGCAACAAGATCATAGCTCCAGGCAAATTGATGGTAGAGCAGACGAAAGAAGATCCGCAACGACTTGGCTAGGAATTTATGCCACATGATTTATTTCTTTAGGCGGGACGTGATCCATGCCCCCAGATACACAATCGCGGCAATGACGTAAAGGCTTTTGATCCCCCAAAGCAAGGAGCCGTATTCCAAGACTCCCCCAGTGACTGATCCGCTCAGGTTAGAAGCCAGCGGCTTTGCTGTTTCACCAGCCTGCCGGAGAGATTCGCTGAAAATGAGCCCGGCGAAAAATATTGGCAGGGAGAGCAGCAATGTGCTGGCTAAAACTCGAAATAGGGGGGCAGTTCCAATCAGGATATCGAGGGGGAAGAAGTATGATAACGCCAGGGTTGAAAATAGGAGCAAATAGCTTAGGTTTAAGTTGATTTTTGACCGCCACAAAACAATGATATTGGCCAATAGTGCCATCAGCAAAACCCCCGAGATAGCCAACGCATTGACGATCCAGGTCGTTCCAAATAGTAAGGCTAGTTCGGTGATGCTTTTGAATTCTATGAGCAAGAACGCGGCACCCAAGAGCAAGAAATGCCATTCAGGTTTTAGCGCTTGTGGGAAGGATCGGGAAATCATGATCATGCTGAGCAAGACAATGAGTAGAATCGCCTGCCAATAAGCATCTGGAATATTGCGCGATCTCAAGTACAGATAAGGCCAATCATCGGTGGTGAGGGGGATGTCTTTAAATTCAGGATCGGGTTGCCAGCGTTCTAACGCCGTATTGCTGGTATCGATGTCGGATTTACTGGCAACGAATGTCGTACCAATTTCACCGTAGTAGACATAGACTTGATCCGCTTCGAAAACCTCGGTCAACAGGTTACCAAGCCGCTCGTCTATCCACGATGTTTTTGCGCCAAAGGTCAAGGCAACTATTCCATTCTCACTGAGATGAGATTTGGCTTGCTCCAGGCTTTCCAGAGTGTACACAAACGAATCCAAACGGACATTGGAGAGACCCGATAACAGGGTTTGCGAGTCCAACAATCCGAAGGATATCAAATCGTATTGTCTGGTGCTCTTCTCAAAGAATGAACGCGCGTCATCAACAATCAGGGAGACGCGCCGGTCATCATAGGGATGTTCGGGGTGAAATTCTTTGCCGAAGTTCAGAATTGCCGGGTCGATTTCGACTGCATCAACATGCGCGGCCCCGTTGCGAAGAGCAGCGGCTGCATCGTTGCCCATCCCTGCGCCGACAATAAGAACTTGATCTCCCGCTGGATGGAGGCGGTAGGGCAAATTGTAGGAATATGTTGCACTATCTAAATCAGGATTTGGAGTTTTTAGTTGAGAAATAAACTCCTCCGACAAATTCATTGCCGATTGATAGAAAACTTGCTGAACGTTAAGCATGTACCAAGATTCACCTTGCCCATCGCTGTCTTCAGCAATAACATTTTCGATGATTTCTAGACGATGGTAGGGTGACCAGGTGATTCCCCAACTGATGTAGATCAGACCAATGAGCGATGCTGCAAAGATGATGATATCCCTGCGGGATAATTTATTGGTTTGCGCCCAATATACGCCTAATCCAAGAAGTGCCAGGCCGAACCAAACTGAGGGTGGGGTTTGAAAATAGGACAATAAGGCAAATAACCAGATACCTATTAAACTGCCAATCAGATTTGTAATATAGGCTGGAATAGGTTTATGTTTATCCATTTCTCTACCGGTGGCCTGTCCGATAGGTATGAAAAACATCATGATGAGCAGAAAGAATATCGCCACAACGCTCAAGAACAAAAAAAGTGCTAGCCAATAGGAGAAATCGCCTGTGAACCAGAGATATTCATCTCCTCTCGATGGATAAGCCAGGGCGCGTGGCGATAGTACGCGCCCAATCACAAGCACAAGAAGGACAAAAAGACCGAATAGAGGTGTAAAAGTCGCCTGGTAATCCCCACTTCTTCGGACCAACCCAAATCCAATTGCTAGCCCCAAAAATGCCGCTAATAAGGGAAGATTTTTAAAATATGAAAACAAACGTACTTCACCAGCGATCCATCGGATGACGGCTAACTCTAGAAATAGGCCTAAACTGCTAATAAGCAATAGGGAATACCAACGGGTTAACGATCTAAAGGCAGCCATAATTGTTTGATACAAAAAGAGAAAAAATTGTTAAAATGAAGTGTTGCTATTCCCCCAGAAGCATCGGTATCCGTCCTGGGAAAACGCGGTATTCCAGATCATTGATGGCGTGGTCGATCACTTCGCCATCTGTGTGCACTGGCGTGGTTGGCTCGGTGTGGATGCGCAGCCAGGTACTATGAACTTCAGTGACCCTTGGGTGTTCGATGTAGTTGCCTTCTTCAGGCTTCATCGTTTGGGGGAGAACTTTGAGAATTTCGAGGCGTTTGGCCATCGAGCCATATACGAAAGAAAGCTTACCATCGAATGGGTCAGCATGGGGGACGGTGTAGAAGATGCCACCGGTACGTGGATTGTTGCCTATAGAAACCATTGTGACTGGGCCACTAAATTCTCCATCATCCCAGTTCAATTCCATTTCCCATTGGGGGTTGCGCATAATGGTGATCAATGTGGCCAAGAGATAACGAAAGATGCCTTTTACACCCCTCATCTGTGTTTGCTGCACACTGACCGCCGTTTCCAGACCCACAGCTGAGTTGTTGACGAAATAGCGATCATTGACCTTGCAAACATCCAGTGGACGTGTGTGTCCCATGGCAATAATTTCGGCCGCTTTGTCGAGATCCTTGGGAATGCCCAGATTGTCAGCCAAGTCGTTGGCAGTTCCCATGGGAAGGATACCAAATTTCGTTTCCACTGCCCCCTCACCAGCAACCTCGACAAGCCCATTGACAACTTCGTTGTAAGTACTATCTCCACCAGCGGCAATGATCGGGTTGAAGCCTTCTTTGCTGGCTTGGACGGCTAGTTCTTGGTTGTGGCCAGGATGTTCTGAAACCACGAAGTCATATTCAATACCCGCTTTCTGGAGTGCAGCTTCTGCCTCAGGACGGCGTTTCAGCGCGTTCCAGCGATCTGCATAGGGGTTGAGGATGATTTTTGCTTTCATGGGTTTTTCCTTTAGTAAGGAAGATATTGGATGATAAATGGTAAGAACATTTTAGCAAGGCTCAGGAAAATCAGAAAGCCCAGTGCATCAGTGGCAGCGGTGACCAGCACCGATGATGTCATGGCAGGATCCTGTCCAATCGATTGAAAAGCCAGGGGCATAAGCGTGCCGACGATCCCGGCAACGAGCATATTACCAATCAACGCGAAACCCAGAACAAGGCCCAGGTAGGGGTTCCCCTGCCACAGCCCCACGCCAACACCGATGATCAAACCAATGACCACTCCTTGAAGCAAACCTACCCAAAGTTGGCGCAACAGGATTGCCCAAACTCGTTTTGAGTCTATCTTCCCAAGGGCAATGGAGCGGACGATCATAGCTACGTTCTGACTCGCCGCGCTGCCTCCCTGACCGGCAACGACCGATTGAAAGAATGCCAATACGGCTACCTGGACAAATAAATCTTCGAACATACTGATAATCCAGGCGGCGAACAAGGCTGTAGCAGTATTGAGCAGCAGCCAGGGCAAACGGCCTTTCAGTTGCTCGATCACGGCGCTTTCGGGTTCCAGGTCAGTATCAGCGACGCTGGCCAAGCGGTAGATATCCTCAGTAGCCTCATCTTCGATAACATCGAGAATGTCGTCGTGGGTGATCACGCCTACCAGTTGATCTTCTTCATCGATAACGGGCAGCACTGAGAGGTCATAGTGGGTCATCAGGCGTGCTGCCTCTTCCTGATCAGCCATTGCCGAGACATGGGTTACTTCTTTATCCATGACTTTGTCGATTGTCGTTTGTGGGTCGGCGATGACTAGTTCCCTTAAACCCAAAACCCCCACGAGATGCTCGCTTTCGTCTGATACGAAGAGATAATAAGGCACATCGATATCAGGTTTAGCCTGACGTAGGGATTCAATCGCTTCTGCAGTAGTTGTCTGGGGGTGAAGGCGGAGAAAGGCGGTGGTCATGCGCCCGCCAGCGGTTTCATCAGGATACTCCAGGAGAGGTAGAACATCTTCAGGCTCGTCCATCTCCGTGAGGGCTTGCTGTGCTATCTCTGGGCTGAGATCACCGAGCAGATCCGCGGCCTCATCAGGATCCATCTCGTCCAACACATCGCCCAGGCGTTCCAAGGAGATGAATTCAGCCGCATCGGCAGTTTCCTGATCTTCGAGTTCGTCGAAAAGGTCAGCCGTTGTGGGAATATCTAAATGCCTCAGAAGTTGACTTTGATCTCCTTCGTTGAGAATTTCGAACACATCGGCTTGATCTGCGGGATGTAAACGCTGGAATAGCGAAGTGCCTTGAGCAAATTGTTCAGCCTCAAATGCTCTGTGTATTAGTTCAGCGATGGGAGAAAGCTTTGCGAGTTGTGTCATAGCGCTGAGTCAGTTGAGCAGAATGCCCCAAATTAGTTTTCGATTCGTTGGACTTCGATACCTTGCCCTACCAGCCAGGTTATGGCTTCTTCTATCGTGGACATTTGGCCAGTTAATTGAATTTCTACCCAGCCTTCTTTGGGGGTAACTTGAGCTCGCATGATGTTGACGGTCAGGTCATAACTGCGGATCAACTGGTTTATTACAGGCACATCAATCAGGTGGGGTGGATAAACCAAGCGAATGATTTGATCGTCCATGGATGTCTCCTTTCCCGAGAAGGCATAACTAGCGTTGATCTCTGAATGATTGTAGCACGAAATTGTTTTCTCCCCTTGGATATTCAAGATGAGTGACATGTGGAGCATATCTCCCCAAGGTGTACCCCACCTGTCGCATGCTTATTCTTATTGGCTTGCCAATTGTCCGCAGCCTGCCTGGATATCAATCCCTCGACGCATGCGGATCGTGCAAGGTATGCCCTTTTGCTGCAAGATTTCTTGGAAGTGTTCTGCGCGTGCTCT
This sequence comes from uncultured Anaerolineales bacterium, assembly GCA_964560795.1. GTDB lineage: Bacteria > Chloroflexota > Anaerolineae > Anaerolineales > UBA11858 > NIOZ-UU35. The sequence continues at coordinate 12,660 of CAZLNX010000153.1, forward strand.
ATTCGATGCCTGACCTTCGAATCCCTGAGTGGGGTTGAGGGGAATCAGATTAACATGCACTAACATGCCCCCCAGTAGATTGGCCAGTTTTTGGGCTTGTTCTGGAGTGTCGTTGATCTGGTTGATTAGAGCCCACTCGAAGGTGACGCGCCGCTTTGTAGTTTTGGTGTATTCCCGAACGGCTTCCATAAGCTCCGCGATGGAATATTTTCGATTGACAGGCATAGTCTTCTGGCGCAGATCATCATCCGCGGCATGCAAAGAAATGGCCAGGTTGATCTGAATATCCTCTTTAGCTAATTGACGAATACCTGGCACCAATCCCACAGTCGAAACCGTAAAGCGGCGCGCCCCCAGGTTCATGCCGTCTGGATTGTTCAAGCGTCGGATGGCCTGCATCGTGGCGTCATAATTGTGGAAGGGTTCTCCCATTCCCATGATGACAATGTTGGTGACTTGTTCTCCCTGCGCTTTTAATCTCCGGGCGTAATAGATCACCTGCTCGACGATCTCGCCGCTGGTCAGGTTGCGCATAAAACCCATCTGACCTGTGGCGCAAAAGGTGCAGCCCATGGCGCAACCCGATTGAGTGGAGATACACAACGTGCGCCGTGCTCGCCCTGTCCCCGAAGGGGATGTCGAAGGGTCATAGCGCATGCGTACAGTTTCAATTGGTTGTCCGTCCGGTAAATGGAAGAGGATCTTTTCAGTTTCACCATCGCTGGATTTCAGGTCGGTGATGGGTTCAAGATGACTAAACTCGACTTCATCTGCCAGACGCTGGCGTAAGCTCTTTGACAAGTTTGTGAACTCTTCGGGCTTATCCCAAAGGTTCTGGTACAGTCCTCCCCAGATCTGTTTGGCGCGGTAACCTGGCTCACCCCAAGATGAGAGTATCTCCCTGAGTTCTGGAAGATCGAGATCGAAGATGTAGGGCTTGTCAGTCATCCTTATATTGTAGTCGGGATTTGGAAATCTCGGCTACTTAAACATCTTCAACAACCCTGATAGATCCTCAGCAATTACATCAACCGCCGGTTGCCAGGCCTGTCCTTCTTCAATGCTAGTTACTCCCGAGAGTATACTAATCGCGAATAGGATTTGTGAGAATTAGGATGATTGAGGAGCCTGC
>CAZLNX010000154.1:0-13748 GCA_964560795.1 uncultured Anaerolineales bacterium
ACCAAGGTTACTCGCTCAAGCCCTGTTTTGTCTAGGCTTCATGCACCAACGCCTTGTGGGGGCAGAATTTGACCACAGGATCTACCGACGCACAAATCCAAAATTATCACTATCGGTTCCTCTTAGGCAGGCTGATGCGGCCCATCATTGGTGAAGAAGCATTTGCTATCGGGTTCAGTTTTGGATTTGGCCAGATTACGGCTTATAACATTTGTGTTGAACCCCCACTTTTCGGTCCAACCCGTGTAGAGCCATTTCCAAACCAAAGTTTCGAGTGGATTGCCCATTATGCAGATTATCCTGCCCTGATACTTTTCCTGGATCAAATCGACCCCCAAGAGGCTGATGCATTATCTTTGGCTGAACCCATCCCCACGCGCTTGATTGGCAGCCAATATGCTCCCGCCTTGGCTGAGGATTATTTCATTGGAGTAGATCTTCTCAAAACCTTCGAAGTAATGATCTACGTGGATGAAGTTAATCCAACTGTATTGCTGCCTTAGAAATTTCGCAGTTGACTCATCATAGATGCTATGCTACTATCCCCTGAATTAAAGCTATGTTGAATCAAACTACTACTACCACTATGCTGATGACAAAGGCGGAGAGCCCTCCGCCGTTGCTTCAAGGTGGTTAAGTAGTTTTTTCTTAGTTCTGTTTACCCAACGCGAAGCCAACGGCTTCGCGTTTTTGATTCTGGGAAACATGCTTCCTAGAAATAAGAGAGGAGCAATGCTATGCAAAAGACATTGGTAATGAAATTTGGGGGAACGTCAATGGGTGATGCTGATGCAATCAAGCAAGCAGCTACCATCGTGCGAGAAGCCCAAGCTGAATGGCCGCGTATTTTGGTTGTCGTTTCCGCAATGAGTGGCGTGACTGATTTACTGCTCACCGGGGCCCATGCGGCAGCCAACAACCAGGCCGCGAACTATTCCGAGATAGCCGAACAAATTCGCCAAAAACATATCGCTGCAATAAACGGACTCCTGGAAATTCCACTGGAAAAATCAAATGTCCGCACCTTCATCGAGGAAAAGATCCGCGAGTTTCAATCGCTATGTCAGGCGATTCGAGTATTGAATGAGCTCTCATCACAGGCGCTGGATGCCGTCTCATCGTTAGGTGAAACAATGTCGATGTCCTTGTTGGCTGCACATCTGCGGGAAACTGCATGCCCATCTGAAGATGTGCATGCAGGCAAACTGATCCGCACAGACGCTGAATTTCAATCCGCGCATCCCGATATGGATACCACAAAAGAGCTTTGCCTGTCACAGTTGGAACCGCTATTGAACGATGGCGTTGTGCCGGTTATCACCGGTTTCATTGGATCGAGCGAGGAGGGTGTTACAACGACGTTGGGGCGCGGCGGCAGCGATTTCAGCGCCGCGATCATTGGTACTGCTCTGGATGCGGATGAAGTATGGATCTGGACTGATGTAGATGGCGTGATGACCGCCGATCCGCGCCTGGTGACCAATGCCCTCACCATCGAAACTGTCACTTACCGCGAAATATCTGAACTGGCTTATTTTGGAGCCAAAGTACTCCACCCCAAGACGATCCGGCCAGTGATTGATCAGGATATCATTTTGTGGATCAAAAACACCTTCAACCCTCATGGGCCAGCCACACAGGTGGTTACCAGCAACGGTCAAAACCCAAGTACCAATGGCAGCATTCGTGCTGTTACAGCAATAAAAAATCAATCTCTGATCACCATCGAAGGGCGCGGCATGGTCGGCGTGCAAGGGATCGCCGGGCGCGCCTTCAGCACAGTTGCCCACACAGATACCAGCGTATCACTGATATCGCAGGCATCATCAGAGCAAAGCATTTGTTTTACACTACCCTCTTCAGCAGCTGAAGGCGTAATTGCGACCTTAAAAATTGAATTTCAAGCCGAGTTAGAACGCTATGATATTGATCACATTTGGGCGATGGATGATGTGGTCATCGTGACCGTTGTAGGTGTTGGAATGCGCCACACTCCTGGTATCGCCGGGCGTATATTCAACGCCCTGGGTGATACAGGGATCAATATAGTTGCCATTGCCCAAGGTTCATCCGAAGTCAGTATCAGCATGGTTGTCGCCGCCGCAGATGCCGACGAAAGCATTCGTGCTATCCACGACTTAATCGTGAAAACTTAATGTATGGGTAGTCAGCCAACCGTGTTGGCGTCGCAGCGACAATAAAACAGCTTTCGCCCAACGCGGTTGGGCAGCTACCCATGAATTTGCATTGTCAAACTATTCAACCAAAATCAAAGCCATCATAGGAGAAGATATCATGGAAAAACGAAAAGTCGCCATCCTCGGCGCCACCGGTACTGTTGGGCAAAGATTTATACAACTCTTAGATGGGCACCCCTGGTTTGAAGTCACAGCTCTGACTGGTTCAGACCGTACCATTGGGGGTAGTTACGGTGATGGATGTCGCTGGGTAATCCCTGGGGACATGCCCGAATGGGCTAAAGATATGCCTGTATTAGAAACCAAAGCTAACGTAGATGCAGAAATTGTATTCAGCGCCCTGCCTACAGGTTTGGCCAAAGAACAAGAGCCCGCTTTCGCTCAAGCCGGTTATCAGGTTTTCTCAAACGCATCATCCTATCGTATGACAGAAGATGTCCCCCTGATCATCCCCGAAGTGAACCCCGAACACGCCTACCTTATCGAAGCACAACGCAAAAAACGAGCCTGGAGCGGTTGTCTCGTGACCAGTTGCAACTGCACATCGACCGGGTTCACCGTAGCACTCAAACCCTTATTCGATGCCTTTGGCGTCAAACGCATCTTTGCTGTCTCAATGCAAGCGCTATCTGGAGCTGGTTATCCCGGTGTGCCTTCTCTGGATCTGCTTGATAATGTCGTGCCCTATATTGGGGGAGAAGAAAAGAAACTTGAAGATGAGCCCAATAAAATGCTGGGGGAATTGAAGGGGGATCATATCGACTATACCAACATAGCCATCTCGGCTCATACCAATCGCGTTCCAGTGGTGGAAGGACATACAGTCTGCGTTTCGATAGAACTGGAGCAGCCCGCGACGCCCGAGGGTGCTACTGCTGTTTGGGAGTCTTTTTTGCCTCCAGAGTTGGTACGCGCTTTACCCAGTTCCCCAACGCGGACCATCGAAGTCCGTCGAGAGCCCAATCGCCCGCAACCACGCCGCGACCGAGACACTGGCGATGGTATGACCACTGTCATCGGACGCGTGCGCCCGGATCCGATCTTCGATTTACGCTATATCGTTTTATCCCACAACACCGTCAAAGGTGCGGCCGGTGGGTCACTGCAAAACGCTGAATTATTCGTTGCGCAGGGGGTGATATAAACTTGAGACTTCGGAAGTCTTACCGGGTGAAATTCCAAACGGAATTTTGGACAAAATGGTTAGATTACTCTGCTGGTAATAACTAGACAGAGACTTCCGAAGTCTGAGCGTACATTTTATTTCACCAGTCCATGCCGAATAGCCAAGATAGCGGCCTGGGTGCGATCCTCGACTTCGAGTTTGGTCAGAATCGAACTGACATAGTTACGCACGGTGCCCTTGGTAAGAAAAAGCTTATCTGCAATTTCGGCGTTGGAAAATCCTTGGGCCAGCAAACGCAGAACATCCATCTCGCGCTCGCTGAGATCGCTGGCAACTGTCGTTTCTTGGAGTGAGCCACTGCGGGCAACCTGGGCTAGGATTTTGCTCCCTACCGCCGGATCGATAAAGGCTTCACCAGCAGCTGTGCCTTTGACTGCTTTGATCAACTCCTCACGGGGCGTACCTTTGAGCAAGTATCCTGCCGCGCCGCTGCGCACAGCATCAAAAACCCATTCATCATCCCCAAAAGTGGTCAGAACCAATATCTTGATTTCTGGGTGATCTTTATGGATTTCACGCGTGGCCTGGATGCCATTGACTCCGGGCATCTTCAAATCCATCAGGATCACGTCGGGGTTGGTTTGGCTGGCTTTGTCGATGGCTTCCGCGCCACCATAGGCCAGGCCAACGACTTCGATCTCCGCGTCGGCGTTCAGGATCATCTCCAAGCCCTCGGCTACCACAGCCTGATCGTCACAGACCAGCACTCGGATCATGATGCACCATTCTCAAGGTGAAGTCGAACGGTCGTACCCTCTCCGGGTCGGCTACCCACTTCGAGGTCAGCCCCGATCAGCCCTGCCCTTTCCTGCATCCCCTGAAGGCCAAGTTGATCTTTTTCGACATCGTCGGACAAATCAAACCCACGGCCATTATCAGAGATGGTCATTGTCAGACCAGAGCTATCATTTATCAACTTGATGGTCAATTCTTCCGCAGCTGCATGGCGGGCGATATTTACCAGCGACTCTTGAGCAACGCGGTAATAACATTGTTCCACTTCTGGGGGAAGATCAGCTATATTTCCAGGCAGATCAAGTTGCAAAGATATACTCTGACGAGTAGTAAAGTCTTCGGCTAATCCCTGTAAGGCGAAAACCAAGCCTTCATCTTCCAATGGTGATGCGCGCAGATCACGCAAAGCGCGTCGAGTTTCATCGAGGCCGGAACGCGTCGTGGTCTGCATTTGATCGACCATGCTGCGTGCCTTTTCAGGGATCGACCCCCAAACCGTTGAAAGGGCATCGAATTGAACAGTCAAGGCGCTAAGGGTGTGTGCCAGGGTGTCGTGCAGCTCACGCGAGAGGCGGTTGCGCTCACGGCTGATGCTTAACTGTTCAACCGTGCTGGCGTGCTGCACAAGCTTGATGTTCGCATCAGCCAGTTTCTGACGCTGCTCGCGCTGGGCTGTCATCAGACTGGTGACGATATAACCTAAAAGAAGGTAAGAGAACGAGCTTGCAACAATACGCCCGAAGGTAACCATACGATAGATTTCTGGATCGCGAAATACAAAATCACTCGTTTGGGGGAAAAATTGTATAAGAGCAATCTCTAAAACAGCTGCCCCAATGGTGAAAGCCAGCACTTCACGGAAGCGATATTGCCAGGCTACCAGGATCAGCAAAATATACAAAAAAGGAAACGGCTGCCCAAAACGCACTGAAGCAGAGAAAAAATGCTGCTCCATGACCAAACCAATCGTAGCCAGAAAAATACCGATAGGAAGGTATAGCTTACCCAGATTGCGCTTTAACCAGAGCCAGGATAGATATCCAAACAACAGGATCATCTCCACGGCAGTTAACAGAATAAAGGCAGTCGTATCTGTTTCGCTTGCCAATTCTTGTCTGGTACTAACCCATTCTTGTTTGGTACCGAACTGGTCACTAACCAAGGGCATGATAATTGAAAATACAAACCGCAAGATCACATACCAGCGGAAAACCCTCAGCAGTCCAGGCTCAAGTTTCGATTCTTTCATGTCCCCATCATAGCATAAAAACTGACGGCTCATGCATTCACCTCAGTCACAGTCAGAATATGACCGCAGTCATATGGCCTGAGCTAATTCTTTGACCCCGCTCACTACCAGAAAAAATACAGGGTTGTTATCTTTGGGGCAGCTTATCAAGCAAAATAAAACCAAAGAGGTGTTTCCAATGCAAAAAATCAAATCGTTCTTTATCAACAAAAACCTGTGGAATAAAAAGGGATTGGGCCTGGCGATTGCTGCTGTAGTTGTTCTAGGAATCAGTGGGTATTATGCTGCCGCGCTCACCGCAACCCCAGCGGAAGCGCTCGAAGATACACCCTTGCAAACCGCGATTGTCCGTCAAGGTGACATGATCGTTTTTGCCAGCGCGGCTGGAGAAGTTGTCGCAGCCAGCGAAATCGAATTGGGCTTTGATGAAAGTGGCACTCTCAATGAACTGCTAGTTCAAGTAGGGGATGAAGTGCAAACCGAGGATGTGTTAGCCCGCCTGCAAACCAATGACACAGCCGAAGCGATTGTGGCCGCCGTTGCCCAGGCTGAACTTAATGTACTCCAGGCACAACAAGATCTCGACGCGCTCTACGAGAATGCCCAGATGGATACCGCTGAAGCGTTGAAAGCTGTTGAAGATGCGCAGGCCGCACTCGATAATCTAATGAACTCCGAACTCCAACAGGCTCAAGCGTGGGAGGCGGTTGCCGCAGCGGAAGATGCTCTTTACGATGCGGAACGCAACCACAACTTCACTCTCTCCACTGCCAACCAGGCTGATATCGATGCCGCCTGGGCACAGGTTATTTTGGCCGAAGATGCTCTAGAGCAAGCCCAAGAGAATTTCGCGCCCTACGCTAACCGACCCGATGATGATCTCACCAAAGCTAACTTCCAGGCACAGCTTTCCGCGGCGCAGCAAGATTACGATGAAGCCGTGCGCGACTACAACGCTATGTCTGGCACAGGCAGCGAGTTGGATCAATCTGTAGCCGCAGCCGAACTCGCCACTGCTCAAGCACAGTTAGCTGATGCCCAAAGCGAATGGGAGCGCGTCAAAGACGGACCATCTCCCGGTGAAATTGCGCTGGCTGAAGCCGAACTGGCCGCAACTCAGACTCAATGGAATGCGCTCAAAGACAGCCCCGACCCTGATGAGATTGCGCTAGCAGAAGCTGAATTAGTAAATGCCCAGGCCAATCTTACATTAGCCCTGGAAGATCAAGCCGTGATTGATCTGATCGCCCCAATAAGCGGCACTATCCTGGATATCACTGCCGATGTTGGCGAATCCCTCAGTGCGAGTTCTTTCATTACACTGGCTGATCTGAGCCAACCCCTATTAGTTGTTTACCTCGATGAAACCGACCTGGACAAGGTCGCGGTTGGATATGAGGTAGAAGTCGTGTTTGATGCATACCCCGATGATATGTTCACCGGGCACATTATCCAAGTTGATCCTCAATTAGACTCAGTGTCTGGAGTAGCCGCCATCAAAACACTGGTCATGCTGGATGCTGACTCCTTCGCCAAGCCATACACCCTGCCTGTGGGCTTGACCGCATCCGTGGACGTGATCGGCGGACGGGCAGATGATGCCGTGCTGATCCCCGTAGAAGCGTTGCGTGAGTTAGGTCCCGATGAATATGCAGTCTTCGTCGTAGAAGATGATGAACCCAAGCTGCGCATGGTGGAAGTCGGTTTAATGGACTTCACGTCGGCTGAGATCATATCTGGTCTAGAAGCTGGCGAGATCGTCACAACTGGGATTGTGGAAACAAATCAGTAAGCAGTATTCAGTAAACAGTGATCAGTGAACCCTGCTTAATGATTTACGATACCTGATGATTTGAGAATGATGTTTCAACATTTATCACGAATGGATACGAATTTGCCGAATTTCACGAATAAAGCTTTTTGTTACTCCACAAAGAATATTCGTGCCATTAGTGCCATTTGGTTTCATTCGTGATGAAAACTAGATACTGATTACTGATCACCAACCACTGGTTACACACAGGAAAAAATATGAGCCAACCAATCATTCAAACCAAAGAACTCACCAAAGTCTACGGCATGGGCGATGCCCAGGTCAGAGCGCTGGATGGGATCAGCCTGGAGATCAAAGAGAACGAGTTTGTCGCCATCATGGGGCCTTCTGGTTCTGGCAAGAGTACGCTGATGAATATCGTCGGCTGCCTGGATCGCCCTACTTCTGGCCAATATTTTCTGGCTGGCGAAGATGTCAGCGATCTGGATAAAACCCAGCTTGCCATCATACGCAATCAGCGCATCGGCTTTGTCTTTCAGAGTTTCAACTTGCTGGCGCGTACCTCAGCCCTGGAAAATGTGCTGTTGCCGCTGCTTTACAGCCGCAATGGAAATTTATCAGAACTTGAACACAAGCAAAAAGGACTGGATGCGCTGAAGGCGGTTGGCTTAGCCGACCGGGTGGATCACCAGCCCCACGAGCTTTCCGGTGGACAGGTGCAGCGCGTGGCGATTGCCCGCGCCCTTGTCAACAACCCGGTGCTGATTCTGGCCGATGAACCCACCGGCAACCTAGATTCGAAATCCGGTGGGGAGATCATGGCCTTGCTGACCGATCTACACCACAATGGCAGCACCATCGTCATGGTCACCCACGAGGATAATATCGCCGCATACGCCCAGCGCGTGATCCGCTTCTTAGATGGTCGTATCGATACAGACAAACTAAATGGAAAAAAGAGCGGTCAGCAGTTAGCTGCTAGCAGTCAGAAAGAGAAAGAATAATGAAACTTGAAAAAATTATCAAAATCGCCTCACAAGGGCTAGTGCGCAACAAGCTGCGCTCACTGCTGACTATGTTGGGCGTGATCATCGGCGTATCGGCAGTCATTATCATGATCGCCATCAGCGCCGGAGCAGAAGCCACCATCGCAGATGAAATAACCAGTCTGGGCACAAACCTGGTCTTCGTCCAGTCAAGCTTCAGCCGGGCCGGATTTAGCAGCCAGGGAGGCTCATCTGGCGGGTTGGTCTACGATGATGCCTTTGCCATCATCGATGAAGTCAACGGCGTGACTGGCGTGGTGGTCGAGCAGTCCAGCACGCAGACGATCAAAGCGGGGAACGTCACCATCGAGGAGGTCTCCATCTTAGGGACAACCCAGGATTTCCCATCCGTTCGTGATATGACTATCGCGGAGGGCCGCTACTTCAACCAGGCTGAGATCGATCGTGATCAAAAAGTCATTGTCTTGGGTTCTAGCCTGGCAGAAGAACTCTTCGGTGACGCGCCCCCCGTAGGTCAAACTGTCACTGTGGGCAGCACCAAATTCACCGTGATTGGCGTTTTTGACGACAAAGGTTTGGTCGGCGATGTGGATTACGACTCGCGCATCTATATGCCCATCACGGTCGTCTTCCAAAAATTCACCCCCTCGCAGTTTGCCAAATTCGCTGGCGACCGCGTGCGCATGATCTATGTCGAATTGGCCGAGGATGCCGTTCAAGAAGATGTCATCCTGCAAATCGAACTGCTACTGGCTAAGCGTCACGACGTCAGCCTGGAAGAGCCAGATTTCGCCATCCAAACCCAAGACGACATCATCCAAACCCAGGAAGCCACCACCGCAGCCTTCCGGGATCTGCTAGCCTGGGTAGCGGCCGTCTCCCTGCTGGTGGGCGGCATCGGCATCATGAATATCATGATGGTCAGCGTCACTGAAAGGACTCGGGAAATAGGCATCCGCCAATCGGTGGGAGCCAGCCCAAACGATGTCCGCATGCAGTTCCTCACTGAAGCACTGCTGCTCTCCCTGGTCGGCGGCCTGCTCGGCGTAATCGTCGGCGTGGGCGGCTCCTGGCTGTTCAATCTCACCGGCGGGATGCGCACCGTCATCGTCCCCAGTTCAATCCTGTTAGCCTTCGGGTCAGCCGCCGCAGTGGGCATCTTCTTCGGCTACTACCCGGCAGACAAAGCCGCCCAGCTTGATCCAATTGAAGCATTAAGACATGAATAAATATGATATTAGATATTGGAGATTAGGTATTTATCTCAATCTCCAATCCCTAATATCCAATCTTTGATAAAGGAGTAACTTATGAAAAAGACATTCATTCCCCTCACCTTACTTACCTTCGTGTTGATCCTAGCCGCCTGTGCTGGTACTACATCCGAAGAGAGCGTACCCATTTCAGCGAGCGGCAACGATGATGGCACCAGCCCCTCGATGCCCCTTGAAATCACATTATTGATGGGTACCTTCAAACTCGATGAAACCGAACACCCCATCGACTCGGTCCAGGCCTTGGAAATGTTACCGTTATGGAAAGCAGCCCGCAGCCTGAGCGAGAGCGAAACCGTCGCCGCCGCGGAGATGGATGCGATCTTCAACCAGATCCAGACCACGTTGACCCCCGAGCAGGTTGCAGCCATAACGGCGATGCAATTGTCACAGAACGATTTCGCCAACCTGGCTCAAAGCCTGGGGATCGAGATAAGCAGTAACAGCAAGTTTGGTGACATGACCCCCGAGATGCAGGCCACTGCCCAGGCCATGCGCGAGAGCGGTCAGGGCCGCCCTGACGCCCAAGGAGGGGTTCCTGGTCAGGGCAGTAGCCCTGGTGGCGCCCCAGCTGGAGACGTGCCAGCAGGAGCCTCACCGGCAAAAGATCAGGGACGCCGCGGCGCAACTTCTGTGGTCAATTCTCAATTCTTTGATGCCATCATCGAGTTTTTAGAGAACAAAATCCCCTAAAACCGATAACAACAACACTTACGTGCGACTGTCACTTGGAGAAAATAACATCAAGACCCCAAGTGACAGTTATCCAATTGAAAAAATTGTAATGCAATCCAACAACCATATCCTCGTCACCGGCAGTAACCGCTCTGGAACAACCTGGGCGGGGAAAATGCTAGCATTATCCAATCAAATACGATATATAGAAGAACCATTTGGACATTCACATAGGAACGGGAAAGCCAAGGTGCCGGAAAAATACCACTTTCATTATGTCAAACCCAATGAATCTGCGGCCTTCAAAACTTATATCGATGGCTGCTTGTCACCCTTGAACTTCTCTTTGATGAAAGCAATCAGCACCAGCCGATCTCCTAGAGACGTCGCTGAGGCAACGTATCGCAAATTCAAAGATATTCAACAAGCTCTTCTGTTTCCAAAACGTGCGGTCATCAAAGATCCTCGGGCGTTATTTTCAGCCCCCTGGTTTTATGAAACTTACAATTGCCATGTCTTGATATTAATTCGACATCCAACCGCTTATGTAAGCAGCATCAAGCGCGTTGGCTGGCGTTCGAATCCCCGCAACCTTCTACAACAGAACGAACTGATCGATACTTATCTCTCACCTCTAAAAAGAGAGATTTCTGCATTTGTACAAACCGATGATAACATCATAGAGGAGGCTGTTCTGCGTTGGCGCATCTACCATCACGTCATCCGCATTTACCGAGAAACCTATCCGTGGATTTTCAAGCGGCACGAAGACCTTTCACTTGATCCTATAGTTGAATTTCAAAACATGTATCAATCTTTTGGCATACCCTTTACACAGCGGATTCACACAACCATTAGTAAACACTCAAAAAAAGGCAACCCTCTCGACCCAGGGAAAAAGGTCCACATGCTCAAAAGGGATAGCATTGCCAATATCCGTCGATGGAAACACACCTTATCCACTGATGAGGTCGGATTTATCTACGAAAACACGCATGCTTTAGCACGGGAGTTTTATCCAGATGCATCATGGATGTGATATACATTTAATACCAGAGATTTTTGATGAATATGAATCCTTTGATCCGGTACTCCGCAATCCTTGCGTTCATTTTTTCTGCTGTATACCCTCAAGCCATTTTTGCCGTTGATGGCGTGCAACAGTATGGCGCAATTCACCAGACCTGGATTGATCCTTCACCCAGCAGCCCAGGTATTGAATTCAGCAACGCCATCGCCTTACACGCAGATACGTTGGTAGTTAGTGCGCGGCGCGATCATGCCACTGTCGGCGTTGATATCGTCTACTATGTGGGTGCAGTTTATGTTTACGTGCTAGAAGAGAACACTTGGGTTCTACAAACCCGCCTCTCACCCGAAGACCCTGCAAGCGGCGACTTATTTGGAAGTTCGGTAGATATTTATGGCGATACGATTGTGGTCGGCGCTGTAGGCAGCGACAGCATAGATGAAAACGGAAATGATGCCCCCGATATGGGAGCTGCATACATTTTTACTCGCAGCGGAGAAAACTGGACACAACAAGCTAAAATCGAACCCGAAGACGGCATTGAAGACGATAACTTTGGCAACGCGGTTTCGGTCGTAGGTGAGCGTGTAGTTGTGGGGGCTAGTGCCAAAGATATTGGAAGCAAAGAAAACGCAGGCAAAGTTTATTCATACTACCGCAATGGGGACAAATGGTATGCCGCCCAAACCATCACAGCTCCCCAAGTTGAAACCGGCGCAGCCTTTGGCTCCGCCTTGGATTATGATAGCTCGCGCGTGGTTATCGGCGCACAGAACACAAATGGCAACGGTGCGGCTTATGTGTTCTATCGCACTGGCAACCAATGGAGCCTTGAATCCACTCTGGATGTCGATGACGATCAGACTGGCGATAATTTCAGTGCGTCGGTCACTATAGATAGCGAAACCATTGTCGTTGGCGCGCCGTTCGCCGATCCCAACCTGGGGTCTGGAGACATTACTAATGCTGGAGCCGCCTACGTTTTCCGCCAGGCCCCCGGTGGTTGGCGGCAAGAAACTAAACTCGTCCCTGAAAATGCCGCCGCATTCAGCCAGTTTGGTAGATTTATCAGCATCGATGACAACCGCGTCATCATTGGCACAACGGGCAACAGTATCGGCAACGTACTGCGCGCTGGTTCTGCCTATGTCTACGACCGCGACGGAGGTGAGTGGCCACTGCTAACGCAAATCTTCTCGGCAGATCCGTATATCGATGCCGGGTTTGGTGGCAGCATCATCCATGATGATAATCTGATCATCATAGGCGAACCGGGCAGCGCCACGACCAACATGCCAGGACGCGTGCACATCTACACGCTGCAGGAGGGTGTGTTGCCCGAAACCGGGTTTGTCCCTAACGCGGTAACAGAATTAATATCCCCTGCAAGTGCCGAAGCCAATCTGGGGGATTTGTGGATCAGCATCCCTAAATTGGATCTGCAAACGGAGATCGTCTTTGTCCCGCGGCAGGCCAACTCGTGGAATGTGAGTTGGCTGACGACCTCAGTGGGGCATCTGGATGAAACCGCGTATCCTACCCATATGGGAAACTCGGTACTTGCTGGGCACGCCAATCTGCCTGATGGCACTGACGGACCCTTCGCAGCTATCGATCAACTTCAATGGGGCGATCAAATCATCATCCACCTGGATGGATATGCGTATATCTACGAAGTTCGTGATGTTTTCCATACCAACCCAACTGATCTTACCCCTATAATGAAAAACGAAAACTACGACTGGCTCACATTGATCACTTGCCAAGGTTATGATGCCAGCACAAATTCATTTAATCTTAGAATGGTTGTCGTAGCAGTTAGGATTGAATAATATTTCAGGGGAGTATCGATTTTAGCCTATTTTTGTGGGGTTTCGGTTACAATTACATCTCGGCCATCTAATCCAATATAACAATCGAGTTGTCCAATGAACACAAAAACCATAATCCTTTTATTCAGCATTTGCCTATTGTTGCTGACAAGCTGCAATTTGCCATTCGTCATAGACGAAGAGTTATCCCCTGAAGAGGCACTCACTGCTGTTTTCCAAACTGTGGAAGCGGCGCTATCACTGACGCCGCAACCGACAAACACATTCACGTCTACTGCGACCGCTACTGCGACAGCGACTACAACGGCGACTTTCACCCCCAGTGCGACTGCCAGTCAGACTGTGCAAGCTGCTAGCTCCGGGAGTGAATATACGGACGGACGCGCTGCGGGCTGTGATAATGCTGCCTTTGCAGGTGATGTGACTGTCCCCGACGGCACGCAATTTGATCCCGAAACGCCCTTCACAAAAACCTGGCGGCTATCGAATACCGGCTCATGTGCTTGGAACTCGGGGTACTCGGTGGTTTTCATTAGCGGTGATGGCATGAGCGGCATCAGCCCCCAAGCCATGATTTCAGAAACTGCAGCGGGATCGTCGCAGCAAATATCCGTTGACCTCGTTGCCCCAAAGACCCCTGGTACGTATACCGGGTACTGGCAACTGAAGAATCCCGCTGGGGATCTTTTCGGGCATAGTTTCTATGTTCAGATTGTGGTTAAAGGTGATAGCAATGGGCTATCCACTTAAGGCGGGACAGCACCGGTAGCCAAAGGGTCGTGAACGAC
>CAZLNX010000155.1:0-13706 GCA_964560795.1 uncultured Anaerolineales bacterium
TCGACCTGACCCATATCGAGGATGAAGCCAGGCATGTGCAATGTGTAATAGACCGATGTGCCATCAAGCGAATCGGAGTTGACCTGAACCTGAATCATGGATCTCGAATCTCGCGGCATGTCCACGCTCACCGGAGGCAGTTGGATGTTCGGGGAAACAGCATACACGTCAAAGGTCGAATCGAACGTCCCCATGATGGCAGAGAGGGGATCGCTGTAGCCGAATTCACTCATCACCGTCTCCCCATCAGCGACAATGGGCGGGTCGGGTGCGGCACCCGTAGAGGGCACCACCGCATCATGGATAAGGGTCAAATGAACGCGATAGCGTCCCGCCTGATCAACCACAAAGGTCTGCCCCTCGTCGGAGACATAGCCTACCGGCGTGGCCTGTCCTTCCCAAGAAACTTCGCTGCCATCGGGCTTGGCAACCGTGACCTGGTATTTTGTATCCAGGGTAGGCCACATGATGCCGCTGAAGGCAAAGGTATCACCCACATCGAGGACCGTGCCCGGCTGAACGCTGGATGGGGTCAGGAACAAATCCACATCACGGCCTTTGAGCTCCAAGATGGGGCCGCAATTGGGAGGCCCACCAACAGCACCCTGGAACGGCGGGCAGGTGCGCTGGCCCAGTTCGGTCAATTCAGGGATGGTGACATCCATGGCGGCATAGTAGGCATAAGCATTGCCCTGCGGTCCCTTATGCACGGCGCCCCCGAACAGCAATTTAATATCGTGAATCAGATCCCCCTCGGGCGGCACGCCGTACTGCTGGTTGTAATTGTCGCTGGTGTACCAGTGCATATGTGCGGTTTCGTTCTGCAGCACACGCTGCTGAATGCTTTCACCAACACGCTGCGAGCTTTCATACCAGTACTCCCAAACAGTGGCATCTTCGGGATATTGATACACGTCACGACCGGTATCAGACCAGGACAAAAGCGGCCTCCGCTCATCACCATGGGTACGTTCCCCTGCCAAACCATCAGGATCGCTGACGAACACCGAAGGACGCTGCTGGTTGGTTGAGTCGGCGAACCAGACGATATCACCACGAAAGATGGGGTACAGATTGACATTGGGTCCGCCGCAAGATTCCTCGCCACACCCGCCGTGAATAACGTTGTTGAAATACCAGCGCATACCCTGCTCCTGGGTATCTCCGTGCAGCGTAAAGGTTGTATCAGGCTCAGCCACAACGGAAGCCGCCGTGCGCGCTGCCATCCAAAGATCACCATTCGAGTCGGTATGGGTAACCAAAACATCAACGCGGTATTCTCCGGGCTCATCGAAAACGAAAAGTTCTTCTCCGGGATGGAAATAACCGAAACGATTCGCTGTGCCAGTGATAGTGTGGACAACCTCTCTATCCCGATCACTATCAGGGTAATAGGTAATGATCACCTCGACATCAGCCGGGAACGGCGGAAAGATTTGCAGGGTGGGCGCGTATGCATCCCCAACCATCATGGGTGTGCCCATAAAGACGCCCATATCGATATCGAGAGCCTGAGCGACATACACCGGATACGTGCCGCCGCCCTGATAGATATTGCCCCAGATATCCGACACTTGCCCATCGACCTGGATGGTATACAGGCCATCCTCTGGGAAAACATAGACAAACGTATCATCCCCCGTGGTCAAGCCATAGGTGCGGTTCGGTCCGGCAAAGGAATGGTTGGCACCAGGTCTTTGATAGAAGATGCCACCGTGGTTGAACGATTGGGCAACGACCGATTGGCTTAAGGTTTCCGTATCCAGGGTTTCCAGATCCCCATTGGGATGGGTGATGGTGACTAGCATCCGTGAGCTGGCTGGCTCCAAAGGTATCAAGGGGCTAGCGGGCAAGAATCCTCGGAAAGGCGCCGCGCTGATAGACGGCAGCCAGGGCTCTAACCGGTAAGGAACCTGTGCCCCGCTGACTGGATCGAGGCGCGGCAGGATCATCCAGGGTGGGGTCAAGTTGACGCGCGTATCAAAGGCGAATTCAGACTGGAGTTCAGTGGGCACAATACCCCGGGCACCTGCTGCTCCCTGAGAGGCAGTCTCGGCAAATAAGACCCAGGGGAGATACGGCGTAGCCGGGTCCCCAACCTCGAACACCGGTCCATAGAGACCTTGATCATTCAACGCCGGCTCGAACTCCTGCGAGAAGAAAGGGTTCTGGGCAATGAACGGCCAGGTATCACCATGTTCCCAGCCCCCAAGGATGATACGCACGCGATACCAGCCATCATCCAAATCAGCCATGAAGTCCGGAAGATCGTACGAAAGATCATAATCGGACTGACTTTCCAGGCATTCGCGGCTTTCCAATGAAATCAATTCGGCATCCAACCAGTAATAACGCGATTCGACCATAAACCCTGTGGTGGTGACCGGCACGCCTTGTGTGCCGGTATCATGCACTGCGCGAGGGCTGCCATTGCTATCGAAGAGGCGCTCGCTCTTCAAAGAAGGATGCATACAGACGTGTTTTTCTAGCCCGCGAATGGTGATGTCTACATGCGAAAAATCGCCTTCCGCGCGCCAGTAATTGTGACGGAGAGTATAGGCGTTGTGCTCACCCTCAACTCGCTCGCGCCCATTTGGCAACGCGCCGTAGGCGATGAATTTTTCTCCCTGAGGGGGAATATTTACGAGAACTCCATCCCCATGAGAACTCTGATGACACAAGCCGCCTTCTTCGTCGGGGTCACGCGGACTACCCTCGATCCAGGCTGGGGCGACGTAGAGAGTCACGCCTGGGGGAGCGTATACCTGGCTAATGAAAGAGCCATCATCATTCAAGCGCGTACAACCCTCGCTGCCGACTTCCATCCCCGCCAGAGATACCCAATTGAATTGCAAACTATCAGCCTCAGTGGGCACTGCGCCGGGCGCGCCTTCAACGAACACAAATCCATCTTCGTCAGGTGAAGAGATAGTAATGAGATCGAGATCGGGAGGAGTCATAGATGTGTAGGGAAGAACCTCGTCAGGTTGAGTTTGAACTTGCGGCTGGGTTTCTTCCTGTTCGTTAGACTCTGATTGTTTATCATTCGCTAGTTCCTCTGCAGCAGGTAATTCAACAGGATCATCAACTTCATCCACGGCCGGAACGGACGGAGGCTCATCGACAGCAATTGGCAGATTGCACGCCAGAATGAAGGTTATTAGGATGATAGAGAATAAGATTTTTTTGTGCATAGGTACTCCAGAAAGAGATAGTGATAGTGATTGAGATAGAGAGTTATTGAACTCGGATCAATCCAGAAAGCATGGCAGCGATCTCATCAGCGTTCTTGTTATGGCGTCCATAAGAATCTTGGTTTATGCATTCACGTTTCAAAATCATTACCATAAGACTCACACATTCGTACACTGACCCCTTACTGACCCGGTAAAAATATGCTGCTTCTTTTGGTTTCTCTCGGCCAGTGCCTTCAGCTATATTAGTAGGTACGCTCAACGCTGCTCTTCTCAATTGCTCGCCTAACGAAAATTGATATTTCTGAGGTAAAGCTTCAGCAAGATCGTACATTTCATCAGCAAAATCTATCGCCTTATGCCATACATCTAATCTCTCAAATTTAAAACTCATGATCAATCCCTCCATTCATCTAAACATAAACTCGGTTGTACAAATCTTTTTCACTATCTCTCTCAATATCACAATCCCTGTCTATGGTATCGCCAGCATAAACTCTACCAACGACCTCAACTCCTGCTCACTCAAACGCGACGTGACGCCATGCTCATCGTTCGGATTAGCGATCGTCAGCACATCCATCAACGTCCCTGCGCTGCCGTCGTGCATGTAGGGCGCGCTGCGATAGAGACTCCGCAGTGTGGGTGTGTCGAACTCAGGGCCTAACTGTTCGCTTGGAGCGTTACCAGTGCCCACGTCGTGAACCTGAAAATCTGTGTAATACGGCGACGGGTGGCAGTCGGCGCAGCCCACATCGGGATCGTTGAATATCACCTCGCCTAGTGCAACAAGCGCGGGGTCGAACTCGTCAGCATGGGGATTGGGTATATATGAAAGGGAGTCAATGAAAGCGGCCAAACAATCCAGATCGTACGAGCGTCCAGCATTAGGATCCCCCAGAGTATCGTGAGCCCCTTCTCCCAAGAAACCATCACCGAACTGCTCTTGCGTGATGGCAAATTCCGAGTCAGCCGATTCATCCCACTCTGCAGACCAGCGCAATGGATACGTACCCACCATACCCAGCAGGCTAGTAGTATTGCGCGGCCCGGCGAAATCGAAGAGCCAGGTATGACCATCATGTTCGCCTTCCCAGTGGCAGGTGTTGCAGCTCATCCACTGGTCACGCGATAAGGCAGGATCATTGCTGGAATGGAATATTCTCTTGCCGCGTAATAAAACTGGTGGCAGGGGGATATCAGTCACTTTTACCGTATCGATGACTTCATTTTTCATTGTGTTGATCACTGATACGGTACCCGCCAGAGTGTTATTGACGTAAGCTCGCGTACCGTAAGCGGATATTGCTATTCCGCGAGGGTTATCCCCCACTTCAATATGCGCTTTCGCTAAAGTTGTGTTCAGATCGATCACCGAAACATCATTACTGGCAGCATTGACGACATATATGCTGTGCCGGTCCGGGCTGATTGCCGTATCATATGGCAAGCCCACTGGCTTATCCGACTCTGGCAGTGATATCGTCTGGCGAGGGACAACGTGCCCGGCTTCCAGATCGATGGCTGTAACCAGGGCGAAAACCGTAGTATCGAATGTCAACTCTTCATTAGCCGAGTTGGAGCGCGTCATTGGCAGATAGGCGTAGCCGCCATTTGGGTGAAGGAGAATCGATTGAGCAAGGTTGGCATCCGGCCAGGTAGATATTACCTGGATTACCTCCAAATTTTCGATGTCGATCACCGAGATGCTGCCATTCAATAAATGCGTTGCGTAAAGCAGCTTACCATCGCTGCTAATGGCGAGGCCATTGGGGCGATCATCAACAGGGATCGTAGCGACCTGCTCCATTGCTTGGATGTCTACTACTGCAATATGATCGCTCTCCTCACAAGCGACGTATGCATATTTTGCGTCGGGGTGGAGGACCACACCCCAGGGGAGATGTCCGACCTCGACCTCCCCATCTAAAACGAAAGTTTTCAAATCGATAATGCTTACCGTACCCGAAGCCCGGTTGGCAACAACTGCCAATTTCCCGGCATCATCAGTTGCCACGGTGCGCGGATCAATACCGACATTAATCTCAATAACCTTTTTTAATTCGTTGTTTTCTCCGGGATTTGTTCTCAGCAAGGAGAGCGAATTCGAATCTGGATTGACCACCAGAAGGATTCTCCCATCTGGCGTGAGGGCAATAGCTGAGCTGGCATGCTTGGGGAAAGGTGACACTTCGGTGCCCTGGACGTTTTTCACATCAACGATCAGCAAGCCAAATAAAAACAGCACAGCCACAAACGCCGCAACTCTTCGAGGAATAAGTTTTATACCGGTCATGGAGCACCTCCTATCTGAACCGTTTCGCTTTCCATGACCAACTCCCCCACTTCCCAGCCATAGCGTTCGGCAATGGGTTGGTATAAGCGACGGAAGAGGAGCCTGACTGAGACTTCGGAAGTCTCTTCTCCTTCGCCTTGCTCGGAGTGCTCCGCAAAGACTTCGGAAGTCTTGAAGATGTAAGTTGTCGTATCCGATTCAAATGCTGCCAGGCGATTGTCGCTGACGATCAAAGCTTGCTTCCAGTAACTCACAACGGGGAATTCACCTGTCTCGACATCTTGCAGGATTTTGGCATAGCCCATTCCGGGGAAGCCGGCGAAATCTCCGCCCCAAGCAGATATTGTAGAACCTTCAAGCAAAGTCAAGGAATCGCCATTCTCGTCCAGAGCTTCGACCAACAAAAGCATATGCCGCCCTGGGTGGTCGGTGGGGATGTGATGACCGACCTCGGTGTTGGTCAGCGTGACCTGAACATGGATCTCGTCCCCAACTTGCTCAGCACTAACTTCCATTTCGACGCTGTTCTGCATTAAAGTTTCATCACTGATGCCAACTTGAAAGTGAGAAGGGATCGTCTCCGGCGGATGCGCCAGCCCACCTTGCTCAATGGATGCAAAATATTCATCCCCGTTAGGGGGCATATGACAATCCTGACAGGTGCGGCCGGTTTCGGGGTCGCTGTACGGACTGTCTAACCACTCTCCATAAGAGTTGTAGATCGAAGTGCCCCAGAAAGAGAATTGATGGCACGGCGCGCAAAAGGCACTCTCGTCCATCAAGGGCAAGTACGTGTCCGGGTCGTGGATATCGGGATATGGGCCAATGAAGATCTGCTCCCCTTCGGGAGGACGCAGGACTTTCATTGAGAAAATGCCCGGCATATTGTTATATGGCGAGTCGCTGGCTGGGCTATGAAAAACACCCCCGATTTTATGACAGAAATCGCAATGGATGCCGGCTGTCAATTCACTCCGCACGGCGTTCATATCGGTTGTGAAAGGAGAGTCCACGGCAGCGCCGGGGGCGTGGCAGGCTGCACAATTCCCAGTAGTGCCGGGAAAATCAAGCGTGTAGCCTGGTTCGACAACAGTAGAACCCGAGATATCCGTGCCATTGTAGAAGCTGTAAAAGCGCGCGTTTTCGATAGCACCGCCATGAGCATTATTTTGCCATTGGGGCAAGATCATGGGGTGGCAGTTACCACAAGCCGCGCTGACTTCCTCGCTGGGCGTGGGATCCAGCCATTCGTAATCAGGGTGATCTTCTGTGTGATAAGGGCGCAATTCCAGGATGACATCGCTGGATGGAACTTCAGCGTGTGTGTAAGCGATATAGTAACCCGGAGCCCAGGCAGTAACCTCGACTTCCCCTTCAAGATCAGAGACTAATAATTCGAAAAACCCTTCATCATCAGTGTTAATTTGATATTCACTGGCGCGAATAGTTACCAGCGCATCGGGAACAGGGTCACCCCCCTCGTCCAGGATCACGCGCCCGGTAATCCCTTGCGAACCGGCATCAGAGACACGCTCGTCTGGCAAGTCGCATGAACTCAATAGAAATGCCAGCAAACAGATAATCAAAATAAGCTGTCGCATCATTTCACCTCCCCAGAGGCATTCAATACACTTTCTATATATCCTTTTGTCGTCCCCACTCACCTAAAAGTAACATTTTTACCAAAAACACAATAGACCGCTCACAATAATTTAGCGGACTATTGTATCTTTGTTTCTATATCTTTTTGTATGCATATCAAATTGTGTCAAGACATTTTGAAATTGAGCAATAGTCGCATCAATCTTGCAAGAACGTTCGAACCGCAGACTCAATTTCATTACAATATAATCCCGCTGCTTCTCTCATTTCCAAATTTCTCCAGTCATCTTTAGTCGGAGCATACGCCATCGGGGGGTGCGAATCGCCATCATAACCCGAACACTTCGCATCACCTCCAAAAAGTAAGTACATTGCGGTTACTAAACTTACTCGAGGAGCAGCAAATGATGTTCCCGTAATCGGTTCTCGACTATCCATTTTTTCGGTTGGATGAGTTCCGGAAACTGTAATTTCTCCAGAATTGGAATAATCAGCATTCAGAGCACTTACACTCAGTACGGCTGACCACATCGCAGGAGCAAATGGGTATGGCAAAGGACCAGAATTTCCAGATGATGCAATACTGATCGCGGTAGCATAATCTCCTCCAACGCCCGGATTATTTATCCATTGATAAAGCGGATCAGCTATTTCAGATCCGCGAGGGCGAAAGGGGAATGCCTCAAATTTTTCCCATAATTTTATTTGTTCTTCTGCCAGGGAAATACCACTTACAAATTCTGGAAATTGTGCAGATACATTTGCATATTCCAGAATCATCCTAAACTGGGTGTAATCCTGACTAAATAACTCGCTCCTCTGTTCGTCAGGAGATAAAATTTCGAGACCATGTAACAGCTCTTCCAACATATCCTGAACACCGGGAAGCCCGCTCAGGGATCCATCATGAACCGCTTCTTTCAACATGTCCATATAATCATAATAACCGAGTGGTTCACATGGGATGATCCCAAAACTCATGTTAATTACATAATTTTCAGCTATATCTTGAGCAATCACCTTTTCGATATTGGCTTTCACACTCTGGGTTGTGTATTCATTTGTGTCAACACCCACCAGGTAAACAATTCCTTGGGAGAACTCCCAAGATCTGAACCCACTTATGGGAGCATTTTTTCGCTCTTCTCTTAACTGCTTCCCTCCTCGAATATTGTCCAGATAATATTCCAGTTGATGAAACACTAGTTCACCATGAGACTGATATTTATTTGGGTACGATAATCCTCCAGCGCTATACCGCCCTAATCCTCCAGCTGAATATCTTCCTTGCCCCTCTGGATTGATTACGCAGTTTTGATCGCCATATTCTTTTGTGGGGTCAATTAAATGTTCTCTAGTCGCAGGTTGAAAGTCATCGACTACCAGAATCGCGACACTAGTAGAGCCTGTTCGCTGCACCCAGCTGCTCGGCAAGATATCAATTGATGAAACAAACAACAAGCTGAGTATGGACACAAATGCTAAATATGGGTAAATTGAGTATTTTATTTTCATATTCAACCTTCCTGATACATGTCGCGATTACTCTATTAGTGGAAGAGGATATTTGTGATCCCGCAGAAATTTTTCGATATCAAGCCGATGATTCTCGTCACCAATTTGATCGCACAATTCGATAGCTCGTTGAAAATATTTCTTTGCTTCTTCGGGCTTTCCTAGTTCATGATAATCCCTTCCAACGGCATCCTCAAAATCTGCGATCAAGCCAAAATGTCCTAATTCTTTCACCAGTTTCAGTCCTTCCAGGTGGTTCTCTAAAGCGTCTTCGAAATTCCCCAAATGATGTTCGGAAGATGCCAGATTCAAGATGGCAAATGCAAGCCTAATTGGATCAGCTAATCTGTCGTTGTGTTGAACTACAGGCTTTGATAAATCGCGCACCTTCAAATCATCTCCTCGGTGGCCAGCAGCCATGCTCCACTGCTCACGTACAAATGCGTACGTACCAAAATCGCCGCTTTTCTCAGCGAGAGAATCTCCATCCGCAAAATATTCATCGGCATCTTTATATTCCCCCTGCAGCGAAAGAACTTTACCAATAACTGCCATGACCTTCGCCCTATGATTGTCATCTCCAGATAAATCGAGCACTTGCTGGTACGTAAGCCTTGCATTCTCTAAATCATTTCGCTCAAAAAATATATTGCCGCGCTTACCCAATAACAAAATGAGTATTTCATCTTGATCTGATATAGAAATATCAACCAAATCATTTTCTTGAATTGATCGAATCACATCATCCAACAACTCAATGTAACCAAGTGTGTGTCCTCGGTTGTCTAAATAGCCATCTAACGTCAAATTTTCTACGATACTCAATCGATTGTCGGGGAGAGCGATGTTTGCGGCGTCGATAATATTTGACATATCTAAACCAAGCTGGTCAAAATCTTGGGCAAATTTCTCTACAAAATTGATTACCACTTCGACAAGTTTCTCGTCTTTTGTTACCCCAGCACCGTATTTCATTTCAAATGCAAAGCTGTGCACTAAATCGTGCATCCGATAAAAATCGACTACTTCTTCAGTTACCAGATTCCAGGAAGTTAACTCGGCCAAAGCATCTTCAGCATCCAATATATCCATATCTTCGACGCATTCTGAGACAAGACAGAGGGATGCTTTAGGGATATTCAATAATGCAAAAGCATCAAATGCGCTCTTGGCATCACTCGACAATTCCACATACATTTCTTCCAACACAATCAGCACCGAATATGATGGCCGATCTTCAGGCAAATGCTCTTCCTCTAGTTCAATTGAAACAGGTGATAACTTCCCTTGCTGAATCCTTAGATTCAAATACTTTGGCTTTTTTAGGTTTTTTGCTAGTAGCGTTGCTGAAATAAATATCCCCAAAGCATGATAGCCCAGCTCCTTGCACAGAACTGCAGTTTCGGCATCATCCCGATACTCATCAGCAGTTATTTCTAAGCTTTCAGCATAATGGCTCAACATCTCAATGGCAGCTTCTGGGTAAAGCTCAGATACAAGTATGGTCTCATCAATATTGCCAATATTATGACGAGAAGTGACCAACAACGAAATATTTTCTGGGATAGCAGATCGAAGAGATGAAATGATTTTTCGGTTACGCACATCATCCAAGACAAGTAATCCAATACCCGATGTCGACAAGAGTTTTTTGATATATGAAACTCTTGCATCTTTCAACAATCTATCTAATTCATCCTTACTCATCAACAGATGCGCTATCGATTCGAAAATTCCATCAACGCTGTCATACCCGGCATCTACCCAGATCACACTGCCTTTTCCGGCCTCGATAGCCAAAGAAGCGATCTCTGCGGCTAAAACAGTTTTTCCTGTTCCTGCAAAGCCGGTTAAAAGCACGTGCTTTTGATCTTCGATATATTTAAGAGCTTCTGTAATTAGCGCATCACGGCCGATAAGTTTGCTGGATTTACGAATTACTCCTGATGGGGCTTTACACAAATACGCTTTTCCGCGAGATGCCTGCACCTTTAATATCATCCTGGTTTGATAAGACAGAACCGCATCTCGCACAAATGGAATCAATTCTTCATCTGAAGAATACCATTTTGGTGAAACTCCCCTTTTAACGTTATTTATATGAGATAAGAAATCGCTCAGCCTCGGATCACGGTCTTCAACATCTACCTGTTTTTGGAAAACCAGGCAGGGTTTTCGATGTTTTATCGCATGGCGATACTCATCAATAGTAAATTCCCCATACTTTTTCCAAAACAACCCAATATATATATCAGCTTCCAATACTTCATCGCGAAATGCTTTCTCAATTGATTCGGGGCGCGCCCCAGCATCTTCTTCGAAGAGCCAGGTATCGATATCGTATTCAGCTAGTGCGGCTTTAATTTGAGTTCGTTGAGGTGCGAACTCTATCATGCTTGAGCTTAGGAATACTTTCAATTTTTCTGTCATCTCGAAATTTGTTAAAACTGCTGACAAATCTTCAAAGTTAACACTAACTAGAGTATAGAAAATGCCGCCATGCGAGTCAAGCAAATTCGTCCCAAAAAGAAAAGCCCGACGCGCATCTGCATCGGGCTTTGAGGCCAATAAAAATAACAATAATTATGTTTTAATCCGTGGGGATGTATTTCAATCCAGTACCCGTATTAAACAATACAATGCGCTCATCGGGTTCTACCCATTTCTGTTCGACAAGTTTTTCTAAGCCTGCTAATGTCGCCGCACCTTCTGGAGCCGCATAGATACCTTCTTTGAATGCCAGTCGCTTTTGGGCTTCGACAATCGATTCGTCACTAACAGCTACTGCATTGCCATTACTCTCGCGCAAATCGTCGAGGATGATCTGGTCGGCAAAGCTCTTGGGGACGCGCAACCCAGAGGCTAGCGTCTGCGCACCAGTCCAGAAATCACAGAAATCCAGCCCTTCATGGAATGCCTTAATCACAGGGGCACAGCCATCGGACTGCACGGCAACCATGCGAGGACGTTTTGAATTCTCCAACCAGCCCATAGCTTCCATCTCTTTGAAGGCTTTCCACATACCAACGAGGCCAGTACCGCCCCCAGTGGGATAAATGATCACATCGGGCAATTCCCAGCCAAATTCCTCAGCCAGTTCGTAGCCCATAATTTTCTTGCCCTCGGTGCGGTAAGGCTCCTTGAAAGTAGAAACGTCAAACCAACCTTCGGCACGCGCTTTTTCGCCAGCCATACCCGCTGCTTCGCTGATCAATCCATCGATGAGGATCACAGTTGCACCGGCAATACGGCTCTCTTCTACATTAGCCCTGGGGGTATCTTGGGGCATAAAGATGTGCGCTTTCATTGCGCCGCGTGCTGCGTACGCCGCCATAGCACCACCAGCATTCCCAGCAGTAGGAATGATCACTTTGTTGACACCAAGTTCCTTAGCCTTGGAAACTGCTGCCGATAACCCGCGTGCCTTGAAAGAGCCCGTTGGGTTGAGGCTTTCGTCTTTGGCAAACAAGTTAGTGAGACCTAAATCAGATCCCAAATTGGGGAGTTTCAGCAGGGGTGTATCCCCTTCGCCCAGGCTTATCATGTTATCGTACTCGACAACGGGCAAAACCTCGCGCCATCGCCACATTCCTGAGGGACGACGTCGGAATTCGTCCCGATCTAGCTTTTGGCGTGCAGCTTCTAAATCGTAGCGTGCTAAGAGTGGCGCTTGACAATCCGGGCAAAAAGTTTGGATTTCACCCGCGTCATAATATTCGCCACAGTCATAACACTGGAGATTGACGATATATGACATTTCACGCTTCGTCTTCGGGCAGAAAAGCCTCTACCCTGGCCCATAATTCACGAACATTGATTGGCTTGGCCATATAGACATCACATCCCGCTGAAAGGGCCTTCTCAGCATCACCCTTTAAGGCGTTGGCCGTGATGGCAATGATAGGCACATAGTGCATTGCAGGCACTTCACTTTTGCGCAATCGTTGAGCAACCTCATATCCATCAATATCTGGCAAGTTGATATCAAGCAGGATCACATCGGGTTTGAGTTCTTCAGCTCTGGCAATACCATCCAACCCATTTACAGCCTCGTGAACAACATAGCCGCGAGCCGAAAGGGCACGCTTCACCAATTGCATGTTGTCCGGGTTGTCTTCTACATAAAGAATATCATATGTCATCGCCTTTACACTCCCTTCGCTTCTCGTTTCTAACTTAAATTCTGTGTTCATTTGGTCCTTCACAACTTTCTTTATTCTTCAATTTCTTTATATTCAACGGGAAGTTCGACCTTGAAAGTCGACCCTTCACCAGGTTGACCAGTACTTTCAACGGAAATATTCCCGCCGTGCAATTCTACCAACTGTAAGCTGATCGGCAAGCCCAGCCCAGTTCCGCCCACCTTGCGGGTGGTACTCGTATCTACCTGGCCGAATGCCTCAAAGATGGTTTCAGTCTTCTCGGGAGGGACACCAATGCCAGTATCCCGGACATTTATTTGAATATGACCATTTTTCTTTGCGGCCTCAATAGTCACGCCGCCCTGATCGGTGAACTTGATAGCATTATTTACCAAGTTGAGCAGAACCTGGCGCATGCGCACACGATCCGCTTCCAGGAACAGGTCATCATTTGCGTCAGCCACCAATTTGACGTAGATTGATTTATCCTGCGCCATGGGGTCGGTGATATCCACAATTTCAGATAAGACCTCATAAAGGTGGAAATACTCAGGCGACAGGTTCATGCGACCGGCTTCGATCTTAGCCATATCGAGCACATCATTGATCAAGTTCAGCAAGTGCTGCCCGTTTTTGTGGATCACACCCAGATCGGTTTCCATGGCCTCGGTCAGCGGGCCGTTGATCCCTTCGAGCATGATTTCAGTAAAACCAAGCACCGAGTTCAACGGTGTTCGCAACTCATGACTCATATTTGCCAGGAAGGACGACTTTAGACCATCCAGCTCTCGCAACTGAGCAACGGTGGCGCCCTGTTCAGCGTACAAACGGGAGTTCTGCAAAGCAACTGCTACTTGAGCAGCCAATGTTGTCTGGATACGGATATCATCTTCGGTGAAGCGATCTATACTAATCGCGAATAGGATTTGTGAGAATTAGGATGATTGAGGAGCCTGC
>CAZLNX010000156.1:0-13667 GCA_964560795.1 uncultured Anaerolineales bacterium
TACGATATCCATCTCTAATTGTGTCTTGGTAAGGTGCTATCTTTGCAACAGAGCAACCCTTACTCAATACTGCGATGATGAAATCGCGCACCCTGCGATTACCTTCCAGCAGCACATCCCAAGATCTTTCGAGTATTGGTCAGATCCTTGGGCTGGGCGGTACGGGCCACCTTTTGGCAGGATTCATGCCCGGCCCTGACGATGAACCGTTCCTGGGCATTGTACTGCTTTCCCCCTATTCAGATCGCCGCTGGACCAAGGATGATCAAAACTATATTGAGCAGATCAGCCAGGGATTGGCCCCATTCTTGCATCAAGCAATGCAATGGGATGCTACCAAAAATGAGCTAAAAAAAACCAAGGCCAACCTTGAAGCTTTCCAGGCTATGCTGGATGAATCCCAGGCAGAGAATGATGTCCTAAAATCTGATCAAGCAGTATTCACCAGAGAAGTCATCGGAGAAGAGAAGTCGGAAGAAATAGACACCTTACAGGAAGACCAGAAGAAAGCCCAGGACACCATCGCACGTCTTCAGGTAGAAAACCGCCGCCTGGGTGAAATGGTCGAAAGCTTGATCTCCGAAGCCGACACCCATGAACTGACCACCTCGGGTCAGCTCAAAAAGGAACTCAAAGAGGCCCTCGAAGAGATCGCCCTACTCAAGAATCAACTGGTCACTGTCGAACAAGGCGCTACCCAAATGTTGGACGCATCTGAAGAAGTCCCAGCAGGCGTCATGTCAGAGGAACAAATTGAAGTGTTCGCATCCATAGCCCAAGATCTACGCCAACCAATGTCATCGATCGTGGGATACACCGACCTGCTTTTAGGCGAGTCGGTAGGGATCCTTGGCGCGCTGCAGCGCAAATTCTTGGAGCGCATCCGGGCCTCCACAGAGCGCCTGGAAAGCCTGTTGGATGACCTGCTGCGCATCACGGTGCTGGATGGTGAGCAGCTTGAACTCAACCCCGAAGCGGTCAACCTGGGCAATGCTATCGACAAGGCCATCGCCGATACCAGCGCCCAAATGCGGGAGAAAAACATCATATTGCGCGTTGATCTGCCCGATGAGATGCCCCGTATCCACGCCGACAGGGATGCTCTGCAGCAAATCCTGATCTACTTATTGAAGAATGCTGGCGCCGTCTCACCCACCGAGGGAGAGGTCTTTCTGCGTGCCGATATCCAGGATGATGAGAACGAGCGGGATTATGTGATCATTCAGGTAGCTGACCAGGGTGGCGGCATCCCCAAAGAGGATTTGCCCCGCGTCTTTTCGCGGCTGTACAGGGCGGATAATCCGCTGATCGAAGGCGTCGGCGACACCGGTGTGGGACTCTCGATCGTCAAAACCCTGGTTGAATCGCATGATGGCAAGATTTGGGTCGATACCGAAATGGGCAAGGGTTCCGCTTTCAATTTACTGCTCCCCCTCTATGATGGACGGTCAAACTCCCAAGGTGAGGAGGGGTAATATTGATGTCCCCACGCCGTGAACTCATCCTGGGGTTGGTCACTGCGCTGGCCTCCACAGTGATTCTCGTGGGGAGTCTTGCCCTGGCGATTTCGGAAGATCAAACTACTGTCGTCCAGATCCCTGCGGATACGAACACGGCTACCACAACGCCATCACCGACGCTATCTCCCACTCCATTACCAACCCAAAAACCAGGGGAGCCGACATACACCCCCTCGCTAACATCCCCACCTACAGAAACCCCAACCCTAACCCCCGAGACACCCGAAGAAGCTTCGCCCACAACTTGTCCGCATCCCTCTGGCTGGGAGCCGATCACTATTCAGCAAGGAGATACCTTAAACAACCTGGCAGCCAAACACAACACCACGGCCAATGAATTGATCGAGGGGAATTGTCTCCTGGTTAGTCAGCTCCTCCCTGGGAGCACGCTCTACGCCCCCAAACTGCCTCCCACCCCAACCTTTATTTCCTGTGGTCCACCCGCGGGATGGGTATATACCACGGTCAATTCGGGAGATAACCTCTATCGCATCGGTCTTGCCTACGGGGTGAGTGTGGCGCAATTACAACAAGCCAATTGCCTTACATCTACCTTTATTCGTACGGGTCAGCAGCTTTATGTTCCCAATGTGCCCACTGTTGCCGTCAGCCCGACATCGACTTCTACAGCAACGGCCACGACAACGTCTACGTCAACAGCCACGACTGCGCCTACTGCGACCGCTACCACAGGTGGTGCGCCAACCGCGACAGCAACTGCCAGCGCTACCAATACGACAGCTCCGTCGGCAACTGTGACAGAAACGGCGACCACGGTGCCTACTGAAACTGCAACGGCGACCCCGGTTCCCACCGCAACCGATACTGCGACGTCTGTACCAACGGATACAGCAACTCCAGTTCCGTCGCCAACAGCAACTCCTTAGGGGATTCAGGCATTCCTGAAACAGACTACGTCAAACCCAATTATGATGACTTTGCGAAACCGTCTGATCTGGATACTTCTCTTTCAATCACTGATAATTGGGTGTGTTTCGCCAGCGTTGGTTGGCGCGTTCTCTGCAGATACTGCCGCAGAGGCGGACGCAGAACCTGTTGATCTCCAGCAAGCCACCAATGACGGGGTTGTGCTGGCCACGGTAGCTCCAAATGCTACCGCCACTCCGACCCCCTTCTTACCGGTTCCGCCAACCCCAACCTATATCCCCACGGCATTTCCAACGCCAGTGCCAACCACCACCCCCAGGCCAGAAGCACCGCCGTCAAATAGCGGAGATTCTTCTCCCGCCAACCCCATCAACTATCCCCAGGATCAAGTTAATATCCTCCTGATGGGCTCCGACCAACGTGTAGGGGAAATCGGCTTCCGCACCGACACGATCATTTTGCTCAGCATCAACACGCGCAACAAAACGGCCAGCATGGTTTCGTTTCCCAGGGATTTGTATCTCTACATTCCTGGCTATACCCACAACCGCATCAACACGGTGATGTATTACGGCGGTTTCCCGCTCATGGCTCAGACCTTTCAGCACCACTTCGGCGTAAGGGTGGATCATTATATTCTCGTTGGGTTGGAAGCCTTCATTGAAACCATCGATAGCCTGGGGGGGATCAGCGTTCAGGTTGCCGAAAAACTCACCGACCAACGCACAGGCTATGGATATTACACGGTCAAGCCCGGCCGAGTTCTGATGAGCGGCGCGGACGCTTTATGGTATGCGCGCGCCCGCTACACAACCAGCGACTTCGATCGCACCCGCCGCCAGCAGGAAGTCATCCAAGCTATTGGGGAACGTTTATTGAGCATGAATGCCCTAAACAGCGCCGATGAGCTGTACGATATTTACTATAAATACGTCACATCGGATCTGAAATGGATCGACGTTGCCCCTCTGGTCCCACTAGCCGCCCAGGTTGGGGATCCCGACGATATCCAACGTTATACCATCGGCCGCGGGCACGTGATCCCTTGGACAACACCTGGGGGGGCGCAGGTGCTGCTGCCCCAGGAAAGTGCCATCCGTTCTGTGCTGCGGCAGGCGGTTGGGGGATATTAGTTTTCAACCCTTTCTTATTTTTGGCGGTTTATCAATCAGCTATCCAAATTCAATTCCCTGCGCTAAAGGCAAATTCCTGGAATAATTAATCGTGTTGGTTTGGCGACGCATATATTGTCTCCAGGCATCCGATCCCGATTCGCGACCGCCGCCGGTTTCTTTTTCCCCACCAAAGGCGCCGCCAATCTCTGCCCCTGAGGTTCCGATATTCACGTTGGCAATCCCACAATCTGATCCCTCTGTAGAGAGGAACATCTCCATCTCGCGCATACTATCGGTAAAGATCGCGCTCGAGAGGCCTTGGGGTACACCATTATGAATTTCAATGGCTTCTTCGAGTTCATCATATTCCATCACATATAACACTGGGGCAAAAGTTTCTTCTTTGACAATATCTGTTTGGAGGGGCATTTTGATAATGGTCGGCTCCATGAAGTTCGGTCCTATCTCTGGGAGTGTTTTGCCACCATATATCACCTCGCCTCCATCGACCCGAGCTTGCTCAATGGCGTCTACCATGGTTTGCACAGATTTATTGACAACCAACGGACCAACCAAGGTTTCATCATCCAAGGGATTACCGATACGCAGCTGTTCATAGGCGCTGACCAGTTTCTTTTCCAGTTTTGGAGCGATATCCTTGTGAACGATGACACGTCGGGTGGAAGTACACCGCTGACCTGCAGTACCAACTGCTCCGAACAAGATCCCACGCGTTGCCATCTCAAGATCGGCGTCTTCAGTCACAATAATGGCATTATTGCCACCTAATTCAAGGATCGTGCGGCCAAATCGGCATGCGACAGCTTCTGAAACATGTCGTCCCACTTTTGTTGACCCGGTAAAAGAAATTAAGGGAATGCGATTGTCGTTGATAAGCAATGCACCGATGTCCGGCCCCGAGCCATTGATCAAGTTAAATATTCCTGTAACACCATGATCTGCCATAACCTGGTTGGCGATGTTCTGCACAGCAATAGAACATAGGGGAGCCAGTTCAGATGGCTTCCACAGCACAGTATCACCACATACTGCGGCGATGGCCGCGTTCCACGACCAGACAGCCACTGGGAAGTTGAAGGCAGTAATGACCCCAATCAAACCCAGGGGATGCCATTGTTCGTACATGCGATGACCTGGCCGTTCCGAATGCATGGTCAGGCCATACAGTTGGCGAGAAAGGCCCACAGCGAAATCACAGATATCTATCATCTCCTGCACTTCGCCATGTCCCTCAGCCCTGATCTTACCCATTTCGAGAGTCACCAGGTCGCCAAGAGGTTCCTTCAACTCGCGCAGCGCAGCGCCTAAATCGCGCACCAGCGTGCCCCGTTTGGGTGCAGGAACAGTCCGCCAACTTTTAAACGATTCTTTCCCCGCTGCAACTACCTTTTCATACATAGCAGGGGTTACCTGCACTACACTGGCTATTTCTTCTCCTGTGCTCGGGTTGTACGAGACGATCTTTCTTCCATTGGGATCATCCAGCCAACCATCTGGACCAATACACGCTCCAGGGTTGACTTCGCAAATCCCTAACTTGTCTAACAAGGACTTCATACCAATAAACCTCCTGAGGCTAAAAAATGTCGACACGTTTATGACGTACTGTGAGCTTGTTTTTATACCTAATTCCATGAAAAAAGCTCTGTTCTTTCAATAACATCACCAGATTTCTGAGCAGAAATTCAAAGGGGGCGCGATCGATCTATGCTACAATAACCACAACATCGTCCTACTCGAGGGATAAGGAGTACGTATGGCTCTACAAGGAAAAGGATTCTATATTTGGAAGATCAAGGATTGCGAAGGCGGCGATGCCAATCAAATCGCCAGCGTCGCCAAATCAGCAGGTCTCAGCCACGTGCTTATCAAAATTGCCGATGGCATCTACACCTACAACTACGATTGGAATAAACGTGTTGACCTGGTACCCCCCGTTGCCAACGCGTTGCGCGCTCGAGGTATCCAGGTTTGGGGCTGGCATTATCTTTATGGGGATAACCCGAGCAAGGAAGCCAGCATTGCCGTTCAACGCATCAAAGGTCTCAACCTAGATGGCTACGTTCTGGATGTGGAACACCAATACAAAGAGCCTGGCAAGGCCACGGCTGCAAAAACCTTCATGCGCGATCTGCGCAACGGCATCGGGAATAATGTTCCTGTTGCTCTCTCTTCCTATCGTTTTCCATCCCTGCATCCCATCCCCTGGAATGAGTTCCTCGAGAAGTGCGACTACAATATGCCCCAGGTTTATTGGATGGGTGCGCACAACCCTGGGTCACAATTGGCCAGAACATTGAATGAATTCGCCAGCTTGAAATACAAACCCCCCATCATTCCTACAGGAGCCGCATTCACAGAGCATGGCTGGACTCCCACAACACAGGATGTGCAAGAATTCCTGGTTTCGGCGCGCTCATTCAATCTCAGCGCAGCAAATTTCTGGGAGTGGTGGAATGCCCGCGAAGTGCTCACCCCCAAGCACCAGATTTGGAATGTCATCGCTGAATACGATTGGGCAGGGGGCGGCGTTCAGGATATCACAGCCAAGTATATTGAAGCGCTAAACGGCCACGATCATAACAAGGTAGCCGACCTTTATAGCGAGAATGCTGTACACGTCACCGCGGCGCGTACCATTGTGGGTAAAGCACGCATTCGAGCCTGGTATCGATCTTTCTTCTCAACACTTTTGCCTAATGGTATCTTCACATTGACCGGCTTCTCGGGGTCTGGGAATTCGCGCCATCTTACCTGGACTGCCCGTTCGAGTGCTGGAAATGTCAATAATGGCAATGACACCTTCGGCCTGCTTGACGACAAGATCACTTATCACTATTTGCATTATACGATCTCGAAGGGACACTAAAATTTGTCATTGCGAACGAAGTGAAGCAAACTCATATATACTCTAGAAGATTGCTTCGCCTGCCTTCGGCAGCTCGCAATGACAATAAGAGAAATTCCCCTGGGTGCAGAACAAAATCCCAGGGGAATACTGTTTAAGGGGGAGAACCAACCCTACCCCCCGCGTGGTACCTGGTTCTCGATGCGGATCCTCTTCCCTAATTCGATTTCTTCAAAGGCCTGGGCACATCCCAGGGGGTCATCATATCCAAGATCTTATCACCAGAGCGCACTTCCAATACGGATTTACCTTTCACCGCCACACGGGTCTGGATGGGCGCATCCCCCAGGGTAACCATCTTGGCAGCATATTTCTTCAAATGAAGTGTGACTTGTTTCGTTTTGGTGCCTATCACACATCCCACCAGCGTCTTGCCAGCGGGAAGTTTCCAGGCAATAACGCCTTTACCGTAGCGACCTTGAACGGGGAAATCGTCTTGCTTGACGCGTTTCGCCCGCCCATCAGATGCGATCAACAACACCTCACCACGTTGTGGGATTATCTCTGCCCCAACGACTTCATCACTTTTACCAAGTTTAATTCCCATCACACCAGCGGCCACCAACCCCATGGGGCGCACATCTTCTTCCGTAAAGCGGATGGCCATGCCGCTGGCCGCAGCAAGTAAGACATCTTTCTGCCCATCGCTCATGAGAAGCCAGCCTAAGCGATCACCCTCATTGACTCTGACCAGGGTGAACGGCGTTGCTGCGGGTCCAGGGAACTCTTCAACAGCTGTCTTTTTGATCATACCCTGACGAGTAACCGAGATGACATACCACCCTTCGGCTAACTGATCCTTAGCAGGCATGGATAATAACCCAGCAATCTTTTCTTTCTCATTCAATGAAGAGACCTGATGGAAAGGAGACCCACTTTCAGGTTTATCTGCCTCGGGAATTGAAAGCACCGGCAGCGAGGCAGCCTGCCCATCTTCCGTAACCAAATATAGGGTATCTCGTGTGTTAGCTCTAATCACATGTTGAGGTGCGGCGCTGCCGCTGATGCGCGGGCGAGTATCTTTCATGGTGCGGGATACCAAACCTTTGGGCGTTACCGATACCCAAACCATCTTGTCCGGTGCCAGACTACTCAAGCGCACCGGGACAGTTTCCACATCACCTTCAACCGAGACAATCTGCGTTCTACGCGGGTCACCGTATGATTCCTTAACCGCCTGCAATTCGTCGGAAATCACTTTGCGCATCTTGGTGGGCGATTTCAACAGAGCCACCAGGGCGCGAATCTTGGCTTTGACAACCTTATACTCTTGTTCAATCTTTTGGCGTTCCAGAGCAGCCAGGCGGCGCAAGGGCATATCTAAGATGGCCGTTGCTTGCTCATCACTAAGCTTGAAGCGCTTGCGAAGATTCGTTTTTGCAGTGTCCACACGGCGCGATTTTCGAATGATGTTAATGACTTCATCCAAATTCGCCAGAGCGATCATCAAACCAGAGAGAATATGCTCACGCTTGCGAGCGCGTTCTAACTCGAACTCGCTGCGTCGCTTGACGATATCCAGTCGATGGTTAAGATAAACACGCAATGCCTGCTTCAAATTGAGCAAACGCGGCTCCCCTTCGACGAGAGCCAGCATGATCAAGCTGAAGGTTGTTCGCATGGTGCTGTATTTATAGAGGTCTTCCAGCACGCTGTCGGGGTCGGCGGTTTTGGTCAGCTCAATAACCACGCGCACACCCTGGCGGTCGGATTCATCGCGCAGGTCGGCGATGCCTTCGATCTTCTCTTCACGTGCCAGGGTTGCAATACGCTCTAACAAGGTGGTCTTGTTGACCATATATGGTATTTCAGTTACAACGATGCGGTGCCGCCCGCGGCTCATTTCCTCGATATGGGCGCGCGCCCGAACCCGGATGCGTCCGCGACCAGAGCCATACGCCTTTTGCAAACCCCCATTTTCAACCTGATCAATGACAATGCCACCAGTGGGGAAATCTGGTCCTTTGATGAATTTCATCAGATCTTCCACACTGATATCATCAAGTTTTTTCCAATTCTCCAACATGTAAATCAAGGCGTCCATCACTTCGCCAAGGTTATGCGGCGGGACACTGGTTGACATACCAACAGCAATTCCAGTGATGCCATTGATCAGCAAATTAGGCAACGAGGCTGGAAGCACATCTGGCTCTTCTAAGGTGTCATCAAAATTTGTCGAAAAGTCAACCGTTGCCTTGTCAATGTCGGATAGCATATGCGTGGCCAAGGGGGCCAAGCGGGCCTCGGTATAACGCATCGCAGCGGGAGAATCCCCATCCATGCTGCCGAAGTTGCCCTGCCCATCAACCAGTTGATAGCGCATCGAAAAATCCTGCGCCATACGAGCCATGGCATCATATACAGCCATGTCACCGTGGGGGTGATATTTGCCCAACACCTCACCAACGATACGGGCTGATTTCTTATAACTTGAGTCTGGCCGAATGCCCATATCATGCATGGCATATAGGATGCGGCGATGAACCGGTTTGAGTCCATCACGCGCATCGGGCAAAGCACGCGAAACAATAACGCTCATTGCATAGTCCAGATAGGACTGCTGCATTTCTTCATCGATGTCGATTTTGCGAATTAAGCCAATTTCCATGAAACGCTCCAAAAATTAATAAATGAAACATTTGTGCAGTATTATAACACGCACAAAAAAATCCCCTCTCACTTGATATCAGTGGGAGAGGATTTTATCACCTTTGAAAACCCCTTGGAAGTGTTGATGACATTTTAGGCGCTGTAATGAGGATTTCTTAAGCTGAAAAACCTTCAATTATCAAAAGAAATCTCGAATTATCAACACGGCCTAGTCAGCAGAGGGTTCTACATCGACTTCTTTAGCATCTTCTTCTGCTGTTTCTTCCACAACAGTTTCAGCATCTTCAGCTGCGACAGCAACCGGAAGATCATCATAGGATTCAGGCTCGGCCACCTGGGGAGCAAAGGGGCCTTCCTCAAAACCAGTGCCTGCCGGAATGAGCTTGCCGATGATCACATTTTCCTTCAATCCAAACAATGGATCTTCGCTTCCGCCTGCAGCCGCACGTGTCAACACACGAATGGTGTGCTGGAAGGAAGCTGCGGAGAGGAACGATTCTGTGCTCAAAGAAGCTTTGGTAATCCCCAGGAGAACTTCGCGGTATTTGGCCGGTCGTTGCCCTTCTGCCAAGAGGGCTTCATTGCCTTTGAGCAATTCAAGACGATTGACCATATCACCAGGCAAGAATTCACTATCACCAGGATTGCTGACAATCACCCGTGACATCATCTTGCGAATAATGACCTCGAAGTGTTTGTCGTGGATATTCTGTCCCTGGGAGCGATACACATTTTGAACCTCGGTGAGCAAATACATTTGGGTTGCCTCACGGCCTTGAATACGCAGCAAGTCGTGCGTGTTCAAAGAGCCTTCGGTAAGAGGCAGTCCCGGCTCTACTCGATCGCCATTGGAAACCATCAGGCGGGCATTGCTGGGAATCTCATATTCCTCTTCATCGCGGATCTCACGAGAGACGATCACATGACCGTCTTCAATACGAACGCGTCCATCGTGATCAGCAACGAGGGTTTTCTCTTTGTCTTTCTTGTGAGCAACAACGACATCACCTTTGGCGACTTCGTCCTCGTCATTAACTAATGCTTCCCAACCCCGGGCAATCTTATAAGAATTGCTGGTCATTTCACTGTGAACAACATGAACAATCCGCAAGTCATCATAACGCTCGGACTGTTCAACCTGAACAACGCCAGCGATCTCACTGACAACCGCTTCACCTTTGGGGTTCTTGCGGGCTTCAAAGATTTCCTCAACACGGGGGAGACCGGTGGTAATATCCGTGCCGGCAGCAACACCACCGGTGTGGAAGGTTCGCAGGGTCAACTGGGTACCGGGCTCACCAATGGATTGGGCAGCGACGATACCTACTGCAGAACCAATATCAACAATCTGGCCACGCCCCAAATCAGTACCATAACATTTCTGACAGGCGCCATTTTCCAGCTCACAAGTCAACGGAGAGAAGACCTTCATCTCCTCGGTGCCTGCTTTAGTAATCTGTCGAGTTTCCTCGCGGTCAATCAAATCACCAACATCGACGATAATTTCACCGGTGTTAGGGTCAACAATGCGTTCAGCAGAAAAACGGCTGTACAAACGACTACCCATAGACTGCCCGGCAACATCATCAGATTTGCGGATGATAATTCCATTTGTGGTATGGCAATCTTCTTCGTTGATGATAATATCTTGCGAAACATCCACCAAGCGGCGCGTCAGATAACCAGCATCTGCTGTACGCAGGGCGGTATCAGCCAAACCTTTGCGAGCACCGTGGGAGGAAAGGAAGTATTCCAACGAGGTCAGACCTTCACGGAAATTAGAGCGGATAGGCATCGGAATAATACGCCCGGAGGGGTCTGCCATCAAACCACGCATACCAGCCAACTGTGATAACTGGCCAAAACCACCTTTCGTGGCGCCGGAATCGGCCATAGTGGCCAGATCTCCGTGCGGATCCATGTATTCACGAACTGCTTGTCCAACTGTAGATGTTGTATTCTGCCAAATCTCGATTACGCGTTCGTTCTGCTCTTGATCTGTGAGCAAGCCTCTGCGGAAGTTCCGCTGAACTTTTTCTACTTCTTGGATTGCGTTGCCGATGATTTCTTCTTTGTTCGGCGGGATGGTGATATCAGCAACTGCGATGGTGAAGCCAGAAACCGTGGCGTACTTGAAGCCGATATCTTTGATATTGTCAGCCGTGCGGACAGTCTCATCTTCACCACAGACCTCATAAACATCAGCAATCAGATCCTTAATGCCACCCTTCTCCAAGGTTTGATTCACAAAGCAAACCTGATCGGGTAGTACCCGGTTGAAAAGTACGCGACCAACTGTGGTATCGATTACGCGAGTTTCGGGTTCACGTCGCCAACTGCCATCATCATCGTACCAGGTTTCAGTCAGCAGTTTGATCTCAGTGGGAACTTCAACCTGATCGAGACGATAGGCCATCTCAACTTCATCAAAGGTTGAGAAGATACGTCCATCACCTTTGTGCTCGCGGTCATCCGTCTTTGTCAGATAGTAGACACCCAAAACCATATCTTTGGATGGGCTGACAATAGGCTCACCGCTGGCAGGCTTGAGCAAATTCTTGCTCGATAACATCAATTGACGTGCTTCGGTGACTGCTTTCTCAGACAATGGGACATGCACAGCCATTTGATCGCCATCGAAGTCAGCATTGAAGGCTGTACAGACCAAGGGGTGGAGTTGGATCGCCTTCCCCTCGATCAGAATTGGCTCGAAGGCTTGAATACCTAAGCGGTGCAGCGTTGGGGCGCGGTTCAATAATACTGGGCGTTCCTGGATAGCTTCTTCCAACGCTTCCCAGACTTCAGGGCGGCCGCGCTCGATAAGGCGTTTGGCACCCTTGACGTTTGTTGCATAACCATTTTTGACCAATCGAGAGATCACAAAGGGGCGATAAAGCTCGAGGGCCATGGTCTTCGGTAAGCCGCACTGGTGAATTTTCAGTTTCGGGCCAGCGACGATCACAGAACGACCGGAATAGTCCACGCGCTTACCTAGAAGGTTGCGGCGGAAGCGGCCTTTCTTGCCTTTGAGCATATCACTGAGCGATTTTAGCTCGCGGCGACCGCGTCGAGAACGCGCCTTGCCTCGCTGAGAGTTATCAACCAAAGAATCAACAGCTTCCTGAAGCATGCGCTTTTCGTTGCGCACAATTACATCGGGAGCACCAAGCTCAAGCAGACGCTTGAGACGGTTGTTGCGGTTGATCACGCGGCGATACAGGTCATTCAGATCCGAAGTTGCAAAGCGACCACCGTCCAACTGCACCATGGGGCGCAAATCTGGAGGAATCACCGGCAAGATCGTCATGATCATCCATTCAGGCTTATTGCCAGATTGCCGGAACGCTTCGGCAATTTTCAAACGTCGTGTGGCTAAGCGTCGTTTTTGCTTGCTTCCAGACGTTCGCAGTGTTTGTCGTAGTTCGACTGTAAGAGCATCCAGATCAAGGCGTCTTAGAATATCTAGGATTGCCTCAGCACCCATATCTGCCTGGAACACTTGCCCCCAGCGGGATTTTAATTCTCGGTAGCGCAGCTCGCCCATAAACGTCAGAGGCTGTAGATCCATGAGTTCGTCTCGCAACCGGCGATATTCGCCGCGTGATGCAGCGATCTCACCTTCGAGATCTTCTCTCATCTCAGTAAGTTTTTGTTCGGTTTCTGCTCGGACACGGGCCATATCCAGCTTCAGGTGCTCCAACTCGCGTTGGCGCTGATCCTTGAGTTCAGTTTCGATATCCTCAAGCCGTTCTTTGACAACCTGTTGGACACTGCCCAAGTGCTGGTTGCTGATTGTGTCTCCTGCTTCAACGATAACGATATCTGTGCCTGGGAAGGTAATCGCACGCCGGGTAGATGTGCCGTTTTTCTCTTGCAGATCCATTTCCAACTGCTGACCCTTTTTCATCACTGGGTCTAATTCAGCAGCGGTTTTCTCATCGTAACTCGCTTTGATTTCTTCCACTTGCTGCACCAACGATTCCAGCAACTCATCTCGACTCGTCTTAAGAGTATCAAGCTGTGTGGTGGTTTCGTCTTTTATATCACTATCGCCCCCAGCATATTCTTCTTCAAGACGCGCCAATGCTCTATCGCGAGCATCTTCGTCGACATATGTAACAACATATTGGGCAAAATAGAGTACGCGATCGAGGTTGCGGCGTGAAATATCAAGTAATAAGCCAAGATGCGAAGGCAATCGTCTGGCATACCAAATATGCGCCACAGGTGCAGCCAAATCGATATGACCCATGCGTTCACGACGCACAGATGACTTGGTTACTTCAACACCACACTTATCACAAACAATGCCCTTATAGCGGACATTTTTGTACTTTCCGCAATAACACTGCCAGTCGCGTTGTGGGCCAAAGATTGCCTCACAGAATAATCCGTCTTTCTCTGGGCGTAGTCGCCTGTAATTGATGGTTTCGGGTTTTAGAACCTCACCATAAGACCAGCTACGAATCGTCTCTGGTGATGCTAATCCAATTCGTAGTGATTTGAGCCCCTTAGTTTCCACGCGTGAGCCTCCTGATAATTATCGATAAATCGAACAAATGTACTATTAACAAGACAAACAAAAGCAAGCGCATGAGATTTTCT
>CAZLNX010000157.1:0-13601 GCA_964560795.1 uncultured Anaerolineales bacterium
CAAGCTGGGTAAATGATGTGGCTTTTAATCCAGATAACAACTCTGCCCTCTCAGTAGGTTATGGATCAAGAGTTATTCTTTGGGATCTAGAAACAGGTCAAGAAATCCGTCGCTTTGATGGGCATTTTGGACCTGTTATGGCGGTAGAATTTAATCCAGATGGTCTTTCCGCAATAACAGGTGGTTTTAGTGGGTATGATCGAAGAAATCCGGGAGAATTAATCCTTTGGGATATTGAATCCGGCCTAGAAATTCGTCGTTGTTCTGGGGGACACCGCGATGCGATTATGGATGTAGTCATTAGCCCTGATGGGCGTTATGCATTGGCAAGTTCAGGAGCTAACGCAGATAGTTTAACTCTCAGCGAAGGTGGCCATGCGGAAGTTGCTCGTCTTTGGAACAACTATGGCGAAGGCGAAGAATTCGATTTGATCCTTTGGGATTTGGAAAAATGTGAGATTCTTCAAAGGTATAAAACCGAGAATCATGACAATTTTAGCCTAGCCATCAGCGCAGATGGGAACTGGGCACTAGCTGGATCAACAGATCACAATTTGTATCTGTGGGATTTACATTCAGGCGAACAAATCAGTAGGCTAGAAGGTCATCGAAATCCTGTCATCTCAGTTGTGATTAGTGAAGATGGTGCCAAGGCTTTATCAGCGGATGCATATTCACACCAGTTGATCCTTTGGGATCTGAAAATGATGGAACCTATAAATTTCTTTAAAATACATGAGTTTATAGAAGTGACGTTGAACGATATGGATATCGCAATCAGCCCCGATGGACGCTATGCTCTCTCCAGCTCCACAGATGGCACATTGGTTCATTGGGATCTCATAGACAAAAGGGAATTACAACGCTTTACTGGAAATTCAGACACAATAACTGATGTCGTATTCACAGCCGATGGTCAGTACTTACTTACAAGTTCAGGGAGATCGGATCCTGGCATGATGGTCACAGAAGAAAATAGTATCCGTCTATGGGATATCCAGTCAGGGGAAATTGTCCATATTTATACTGGGCATACTGACGGCGTGACATCCATCGCGGTTAGCCCAGATAATCAATACCTTCTCTCTGGATCGATTGATCAAAGTGTTCGTCTCTGGGATATTCAAAGCGGTGAAGAAATCCAAAATCTCCAGGGGCACGGCACCTATGTAACCGATGTTGCTTTCAGTTCTGATGGTCAAAGAGGGCTTTCTAGTTCATTTCTAGGCACCCTGCTATTATGGGATCTAGATGCAGGCAGATTCACCCATAGCTTTCCTAGTACAGGCGAAATCTTCTCATTGGCTGTCAGCCCAGAAGGCGAAAAAGTTCTCGCTGGTGGTAGCGGAGAAAGCCCAATATTCATCTGGGATTTGGAAACTGGTTTTGAGATTAACCGATTTTGGGGACATATGGGTAAAGATTTAAACATTAGTGGGATAGTGATCGACCCCAATGGTCAATTTGCATTGACTGGAGACTCATACGGCACCTTGATCCAATGGGATATTGAAACCGGCGAGGAATTGCATCGATTCACGGAACATCACCATTCCATTATGGATATTTCGATCGATGCAGACGGCGCCAACGCCGTTTCTTGCGATGAAGGGGGCACGTTAGTCATCTGGGATCTTAAAGATAGTAAATCCATCGGCCAGTTCCAACCCTCGTATGAGGGCACGATGTATGCATGCGAAATCAGCCCGGATGGCAACTCTGTTGCCTTCAGCATCGATGATACAGTCTACATATGGCGACTAGATATTCCTACCCTTGATGAAATAATGGATTGGATTATCGAAAATCGCCATGTGCGCGAGTTGACTTGCGAAGAGCGTGATTTGTATCGTATTGGAGCGTGTGAGGAATAGGGAATAGAGCCATTCGCTATGTAAGGAGAATGCCATGACCAAACTACCCAGCGGAACCGTAACCTTTCTTTTCACCGACGTACAGGACAGCACGCGCCTGTGGGAGAAGTATCCTGCCGATATGCGTGCAGCGCTAAAGCGGCATGATGAGATTATCGAAAGCCTAGCCCAACAGCACAATGGATTCGTCGTACGGCCGCGCGGTGAGGGTGACAGCCGCTTTGTGGTCTTCGAGCGCGCCATCGATGGCGTAAGCGCGGCAGCCGCGATCCAACGCGCTTTGCACACCGAACTCTGGCCAGATCAGGCTCCCCTGTATGTACGTATGAGCCTGCACACCGGCGAGGGGGAGTTCCGCGATGGTGACTACTACGGCACAGCCGTCAACCGCTGCGCCCGATTGCGCGGCATTGCGCATGGGGGGCAGACTGTAATCTCAAAGACAACGTTTGACCTTGCCATGGAAGCCGTATCCCAAGTGGATGAGTTCATCGACTTGGGGGAACACCCTCTCAAAGGGATGCAGGAACCCGAGCACGTCTTCCAGTTGACCGGTGCAGGCTTGCCCATTGAATTCCCCCCGCTCAAATCCCCAGACGATGTCGAGGAACCCCCTGCCCCAGGAAAGCCGCCTTTCAAAGGTTTGCAGTACTTCGACGAGGCCGATGCCGGTCTATTCTTCGGCCGCGAAATGCTGACCACCAAGATCGTCTCCCGCTTGAAAGAGGGGCTTTCATCGAAAGATAAGGGAAGTTTCCTGGCGCTGATCGTGGGCGCATCGGGCAGCGGAAAATCATCGCTGGTA
Organism: uncultured Anaerolineales bacterium; assembly: GCA_964560795.1. Lineage (GTDB taxonomy): Bacteria > Chloroflexota > Anaerolineae > Anaerolineales > UBA11858 > NIOZ-UU35. The sequence continues at coordinate 2,680 of CAZLNX010000157.1, forward strand.
CGCGCCGGGTTGATCCCCGCTATCAAGGATGGCGAGGGCTGGCCGGTACATGTGATCACGCCCGGTGACCGTCCTATTCGAACGCTGGCCAACAGCCTGGATCTCGATTCAGATGCTCTAGTTGAAGAGATGCTGCAGGACAAACAAGGCTTGCATCAGGCAGTAAGCAGCATGATGAACCGGGATGACGGGGAGCATATATTGCTCGTCGTGGATCAATTCGAGGAGCTCTTCACCCTCTGTCGGGATGAATCTGAACGCAAAGCCTTCGTGGACAACCTGCTCACTGCCGCATCACCGGAGAACGCAGGGGTTACGATCGTCGTGATCGTGCTGCGGGCAGACTTCTACGGTCACTGCGCGCAATACACTAACCTGCGCCAAGCCCTGGCCAATCAACAAGAATTCATCGGCCCGATGACCCAGGAAGAACTGCAGCGCGCCATCGAAGAGCCTGCCCGCCATGGAGATTGGGAATTCGAATCTGGATTGGTCGATATGCTCTTGCAGGAAGTCGGCGATGAGCCTGGGGCCCTGCCGCTGCTCTCCCACGCCCTGCTGGAAACCTGGAAACGCCGTCGCGGGCGCACGATGACCTTCACTGGATACGCCGAATCGGGCGGCATCCGAGGCGCTATCGCCAAGACTGCCGAACGCGTATATTGGCGCATGTCCCCTGAAGAGCAAACCATCACACGCAATCTGTTCCTACGTCTGACCGAGTTAGGCGAAGGCACCGACGAAGGCGGGATGCCATCCCCGGATACTCGTCGGCGGGTCATGCTGACCGAACTGCTCCCTGAAATCGAAGAAGCTCCAGATGCACGTGCGAATACTGAGGAAGTACTCCAAATTCTGGTCGAGGCGCGCCTGATCACCACTGCCGAAGAGACAGCCGAAGTGGCCCACGAAGCTTTGATCCGCGAGTGGCCCACCCTAAGAGAATGGCTCAATGAAGACCGTGAAGGCTTGCTTCTGCATCGCCATCTGACTGAAACAGCCCAGGAGTGGGATCGCATGGAGCGCAACCCCAGCGAGCTGTATCGCGGAGCACGCCTGACGCAGGTATTGGAATGGTCCTGGGATCATAGAGACGAATTGAATGCCCTAGAGCGGGAATTCCTGGATGCCAGCCTGGCCGACCGGCGTGCCCGGCAAGCTGCCGAGGAAGAACGCCAGGCCAAAGAGGCTGCCCTGGAACGCCGCTCGCGCAACTTTTTGCGCGCCCTGGTTAGCGTTTTCGCCGTAGCGACGGTTATCGCAATATTCTTGTCTATCTTCGCGTTCAATCAGCAAGGCATTGCCGAAAACAATGCCCAACTCGCTGGGCAAAATGCCTCCACGGCTACTGTCGCCCAAGGGTTAGCACAGTACCAGGCTGCCACAGCGGTAGCGGCAAGAGATGAAGCTGAATTCCAAGCTGAGAGAGCTGATACAGCTGCAGAAGATGCCCTGGCACAAAAAGCCGTCGCTGAGCAGGAAGCCCGCGCAGCCTTAGAAGCTTACAGCCTCAGTCTGGCGGCCAACGCGCAGCAAGCATTAGATGCCAAAGATCCAGCAACCGCATTGATGTTAGCAATCGCCGCCAACCAAATCGATGATCCACCAGAAGCTGCTCAAAAAATCTTGCAGGAAGCGGCATACTCGCCTAATGCTGTTCGCAGCTACAAACCCAACGATAGTTTTAACCTTGGAAATTCGCTATGCATAGCGTACAACCCAGATGGGAAAACCGCCCTAGCAGGTTATGAAAACGGATCATTAATCTTATGGGATCTATTATCAGGCGAAGAAATCCGTAGGTTCGGTAACAATGGTATTCAAATTCACGCTACGAAAGTAAGAGATATTGCTTTCACCCCTGATGGAACTATCGCAGTATCTGGTGCAGAAGATGGAATTTTATTCCTCTGGGATGTCAACACGGGAAATAGTATTCGCCAGTTAGAAGGGCATGAGGGGTGGATTTATAGGCTTGCGATCAGTCCAGATGGCACCCAATTGGCATCAGGCGGTTTCATCGGAGAATATGCTAGTGGAATTACCGGTGAACTGATCCTCTGGGATTTGACTTCGGGTGAAGAAATCCGTCGCCTTGGGGGCTTCTCAAACAAAGGAGTATCCGGGCTTGAATTCAGCCCTGATGGGGAAAGGATCATCGCTACTATTGCAGGTGCGCTGCAAACTGAAGAAGATATCGCATTAATGATTTGGGACGTGGAGACCGGAGAGGACTTGGACCGTTTTTCATTGGCAAATACCCATCTTATGAGTTTAGCACTGAGTCCAGATGGCACTACCGCACTAATGGGTGACCAAGCAGGGAGGATAATCCACTGGGATCTCGTCAATGGGAAAGAAATCCAGGAGTTCTACATTGCAGCAAATCAAATTGACGCACTCATTTATTTACTTGATGGTCAAAAAGCAATATCTGGAGACTCGGATGGACATGTCATCATGTGGGATCTCCAAATTGGAGATGTGCTTACCAAATTCGCTTCGCATTCAAGCGCGATTACTGATGTAAGCATCAGCCCAGATGGACACTATTTGCTCTCTGCATCGAGTGATGACACATTTATTCAATGGGATCTGTTCCCTGCTGGTGAGCTGCAGCGTCTACTTGGTCATAATGGAATCCTCGCATCAATATCATTTTCACCAGACGGTGAGCAGTTGTTGTCGGCTGCATACACGTATGAACACGAAGAGGATAAGGTTATCAGAATCTGGGATCCGAAGACGGGAATAAATACACACGTTCTTCCCCATGATGCTGTTGTTTGGTCATTTGGCATTAGCCCTGACGGGCGATATATCGTTGTACCTGCTTGGGATTTCACCATTCACCTTTGGGATCTTGAAATGCTGGAAGAAATTCGCGCTTATGACTCAAAAGAAATTGGGCATACAAATGCCGTCTATAGAACAATTTTCACGCCCGACGGAAAATCTGTAGTCACTATTGGGTTAGACGGCAAAATTATCTTGTGGGATCTTGAAAGCGGTGAGACGATCCACGAAATGGTAGGACATTATCGATGGGCAAGAGATGGAGAGATGACAGAGGATGGAAAATATTTAATATCATCAGGTGATGATGGATTGATCCTGTGGGATTTGGAGAGTGGTGAAATAATCCATCGCTTCTTAGGTCATGATCATCTGGTTGGAGCGATTGCCATTAGCCCGGATGGTAACAAATTACTTTCGACTGGTTTCTTCGATGAAAAAATGGGATTGATATTATGGGATATTGCCACTGGCCAGGAAATCAGACGAATCCAGGCTGATTCCCTGACTATTTGGGGATTAGAGTTTCATCCAGACGGAAGGCATGCTGTCGGTGCGGCTGAAGGTGGGGTGTTGGTAATCGATGTGGAAACAGGGGAAATTGTACAGCGGTACATAGGTCACGGTGTGGGAGAAGTAAGAACTATTGCGATCAGCCCTGACGGGAATACAGTATTTATTGGGGATCGAGAATCCCAAATCATCCAATGGCAGATGGTAACATTGACCCTTGATGAACTTTTTGATTGGATCACTGAGAACCGCTTTGTACGCCAACCGACCTGTGAGGAGCGCGCGCTATATCAAATCGAACCTTTATGTGAAACCGCAGATGTAGAAATACCATCTGATACATCGGATGAACTCGAAGAACCAACTACTCTATCAACTCGTCCAATTCACATAGCAGAACTAGGCGAGAATACAGGAGAGCTTACCCTGGGTGATTTTGATATCTGGCATTATGAGGGGGTAGCTGGGGAGAAACTAACCATCCATGTTCTTGCAGACAATCCTGCAAACAATGCTCCCTTTTACCAGCATTTTGAGCTGGGTGTGTTGGACACATTTTTGCTTGTAGTCGCACCTTCTGGAAGTCGCATGGCTCGGAATGACAACGCCGAGACTGACGAATTCACTACCAATTCACTCATCGAAGAGTTGGTTTTGCCTGTCGATGGCACATATCGTTTTGATGTTCACAGTTGGGGAGGTAAAACAGAGGGCGGATATACCCTGATGATTGAATCAATCCAGCCTGCCACAGCAGAAACACCATCTCCATGAAGGAGACGATCTATGAATAACCTACCCAGCGGAACACTTTTTCTCTAATAAAGTTACCAGGAGGATGACATGAACTGCCCTAATTGTGGATTCGAAAACCCATCAGGTTTTAAGTTTTGTGGCGAATGCGGTAAACATCTAATCCCGAAAGAAAGCAAATCAGGAGATATTAGTGAAAGGGCTGAGCGTCGACAACTAACGGTTGTATTCTGTGATCTAGTGGAATCAACAACACTCTCAGAGAAACTTGATCCAGAGGTTTTTCGCAATGTCCTCTTGGAATATCAGAAAGCTAGTAGTGAAGCTGTCAAGCGATTTGAAGGTTATATCGCCCGCATCATAGGCGATGGGCTATTGATCTATTTCGGCTTTCCTACAGCTCATGAAGACGACGCCCGGCGTGCAATCCATTCAAGTTTAGGGATTGTGGCTGAGATAGAAAAATTACATTCTCGTTTACAGAAAGAGATGGATATCAGTCTGGCTGTAAGGATAGGTGTACATACTGGGCTGGTTGTAGTGGGTGAGATGGAGGCTGGTGATAGTAGAGGCACCTTGGATATTGTAGGAGAAACCCCCATCGTTGCCGCCCGTCTACAAACGCTGGCTCAACCAAATACTGTTCTAATTAGTTCTACCACCCAGCACTTGATCCGCGGGGAATTTAACTGCCATGCTTTAGGATCTCACACCTTAAAAGGCATTTCGCAGCCAATGGATGTTTACGAAGTGTTGAATGAACGGGCTGCGCACGAGAGAACTGAGTTGGATATCGCCGCCAGGAGCACACCCTTTGTGGGGCGCGAAACCGAACTGGATCAACTGCTGGAGCATTGGGGACACGCGCGTAAAGGGTCAGGTCAGGCTGTATTGTTGAGCGGCGAAGCTGGCATCGGCAAAACGCGCTTGGTGCAAGTGGTAACCGAACGCATTGCGGGAGATTCACACGCGCGCTTGACCTGTCGCTGCTCACCCTATTTCGAGTTCAGCGCCTTCCATCCCGTGATCGACCTGCTGGAGCGCTGGTTACAGTTTCAGCGCAAAGACTCTCCTGAAGAGAAACTTAAACAATTAGAGACGGTGCTAGGCGAGTTTGATCTTCCTCAAGATGAAGTCGTACCTCTATTCGCCGAATTATTGTCCATTCCAACAACAGATCACTACCCCCCAATGATGTTAGAACCACAGCTCAAGAAACAGAAGACGATCAAATCCTTAATAGATTTATTGGTCGAGATGTCCAAGCGGGAAGCGGTGATGCTGATTGTGGAAGATTTGCACTGGATTGACCCTTCTACTTTAGAGCTATTAGATATGTTGATTGACCAGGTTTCGTCTTACCGCATTTTCCTGATGCTGGTATGCCGACCGGCTTTTGAATCGCCATGGTCGGAGCGTTCTGTCCCAGTACCGATCTCCCTGGAACGGTTGACGCAACCACAGGTAGAAAACCTGGTAAGTGAACTCGCAGGTGGAATGTCCCTTCCTAAGGAAGTATTGGAACAGATCGTGAGCAAAACCGATGGCGTGCCGCTGTTCGTGGAAGAATTGACCCGAATGGTTTTGGAGTCAGGGTTGCTGGTTGAAGGAGAGGACAGCTACGAATTGGTTGGCCCCTTACCACCTCTGGCAATCCCATCAACATTGCAAGACTCGTTGATGGCACGCCTGGATAAGCTGTCGACTGTCAAAGAAGTGGCGCAGTTAGGCGCAACCTTGGGCCGGGAGTTCAGCTTTGAGCTGCTGAAAGCTGTCTCACCCCTGGATGAATCGACACTGCAACGAGAGCTAGGACAGCTAGTAGAGGCTGAAATGCTCTACCAAAGAGGTCTACCATCCGATGCCAGCTACATCTTCAAGCATGCCCTGGTCCAGGATGCAGCGTATCGGTCGCTGCTGAGGAGCAAACGGCAGCAATTCCATCAACATATTGCGCAAGTATTAGAGACGCGCTTCCTAGAGATCGTCCAGGCACAACCAGAGCTGATCGCCCATCACTTCACGGCGGCTGGTCTGGCTGAACAAGCTATACCCTATTGGCAAAAAGCTGGAGAACTTGCCTTTCAGCACAACGGACTCATCGAGGCTGTTGGGCATTTAACCAAGGCTTTAGCCGAGTTAATTGAGCTGCCCGAAACTGATGATCGAAACTCGCGTGAAGTTGATATCCGCTTCATACTGACAAATGCATACGTAAATGCAGAGGGCTATAACTCCCCCAATGTGATCTCCCAAATTGAGAGGGTTATGGATTTGGCTGATTACATCGAAGAGCTTCCAAAATTAGCCAATATGATCGATCAGGCGTGGGCACATTATTACGCCCGAACGGAATGGGAGCCAGCTTTGAAATACGCTCGACAAAATCTGGATATGGCCTCAAAGGTAGAAGAAAACACCATCTTCTTGTCAGTAGGGCATAACTCACATACAGCCAATTACGGCGTCCTTGCCAAATTCGAAGAAGGGTTGGAACATGCTGAGAAATGCCTTGCTGCTACAACGCCTGAAATTCAGCAAATTGAGTTGCAGCTTTGGGGAAACAGTCACTTAATAACATCCGGATCCTGGCGAGCGTATCATTTACAACACCTTGGCCATACGGATCAGGCTCTGACACAGATAAACCAAACCTTGGAACAGGCGAGGGAGCAAAATCCATATGCTCTTTGCTTCGGATTGGGATTTGCAAATATCTTAGGCATATTTCGCCAAGATCGGGAGTATTTAAGGCAACAAGTTAAAGAATTGATGGATGTCAGCCAAGAATATGATATTGGAATGTTTATTGCTGTTGGAATGCCATATCAAGGGTTTTTATCGGTTTTAGATGGCCAAGAAGAAGCGATTGAAATAATAATTCGGGGAGTGGAAACTTGCGCGAGTGTAGAGTTCAACATTTTTTTGCCATTTCAAAATGCACTAATAGCTGAGGCTTACTCAAGATTCGAAGATAATAACAATGCACTTACATCACTAAATACTGCACTTGAGCTATGTCAACAACATCAATCTCACCATTACGAAGCAGAAATCAATCGAATGAAAGGTGATTGCCTCTTATCTTTAAAGTCAAAATCAGAAGAAGTTGAAGAGCACTATATGAAAGCTATCGTAATTGCTCAGAAGCAAAAGGCCAGGTGGTGGGAACTGCGCGCCACGGTCAGTCTGGCGCGCCTGTGGCAGTCGCAGGATAAGGTCAGCGAAGCACGCAAAAAGCTGTCAGCAATTTACGCTTGGTTTACCGAAGGGTTTGATACTGTCGATTTGAAAGAAGCCAAAACGCTGCTGGATGAATTATCGTGATTGACGGCAAAGTGTCAGCTTCTCATTGTCCCTTGCTTCGCAAATTTCGTATATAATAATTTCAGCGTCTTCGCAACCACTATTTCAACGTTGAATAATCCAGCTCTGTGGGTGGGGTAACATCGCAGCTATTCAGATCCATTCTAATATTGATTCCTTCTTGGTAAAGGATATCTCATGGCCGACCTTCCCAGGGGTACGGTAACCTTTCTTTTCACAGACATTCAAGATAGCACGCGCCTGTGGGAGCAATACCCAGAGGAAACGAGCCAGGCGCTCACCCGTCACGATGAGATCATCGAGAGCCTGGCTCAGCAACACAATGGCTTCGTCGTGCGGCCGCGCGGTGAGGGCGACAGCCGCTTTGCTGTCTTCGTGCGCGCCATTGACGGGGTCAATGCGGCGGCTGCCATTCAACAGGCGCTGTACAATGAAGCCTGGCCAGAAGAAATCGCGCTGCGCGTGCGCATAGGGATCCACACCGGGGAAGGGGAATTCCGCGATGGCGATTACTATGGCACAGCCGTCAATCGCTGTGCCCGATTGCGGGGCATCGCTCACGGGGGGCAGGCCGTCATCTCTCAGAGTACTTATGAACTTGTGCAAGACAACTTACTACAGGGTGTAGAACTGCTCGATCTCGGAAAGCAATCCCTCAAAGGTCTGCAGCGTCCAGAACATATCTACCAGCTAACAGCCCCCGGCACCCCCGCCGAGTTCCCGCCGCTAAAAGGGGCAAACGGTGTCGATACGGCTTCGGCCCAATTACCCGCTTTCCTGCTCGATGAAGAGATCGAAATCCAACGACCGGTCTTCGTAGCCCGTGAGCGCGAGTTGGAGAAGCTGAACGGACTTCTGCAACAGGCGCTGGATGGCCACGGCCAGGTGGCTTTCGTCAGTGGGGGTCCGGGGAGGGGTAAATCGGCGCTGTTGGGTGAATTCTCAACGCGAGCCATGAAGGCGCACCCCCAACTGTTGGCCACCAGCGGGCACTACAACGCCTACGCCGGGGTCGGTGATCCCTATTTGCCCTTTCGAGAAGTGATGGGCTCCCTAAGCGGGGATGTAGAAGCCAGTTGGAAGGCGGGCGCTATCAGCACGGATCATGCCCGGCGGTTGTGGTCCGCGCTGCCCCAGACAGTAAGCGCGCTGCTGGATTACGGTCCCCACATTTTGGGCAGGATCACGTCTGGTAAGGAGTTATTAGGACGCGCCGAATTGGCTCTCGCAGATGACGATGACCCGACGCTCTACCAGTTGCGGGTACAGGTGTCTCGAGATTTGATTTCCGAGGGCATTGAGCAGAGCCACCTTTTCGAACAGTACACCAACGTGCTGCGAAAGTTGAGCCAGAGCTACCCGCTGATCTTGATGCTGGATGACCTGCAGTGGGCGGATACTTCATCCATAGGATTACTGTTCCATTTGGGGCGTCGTCTGGAAGGCTGCCGCATTTTGATCCTGGGTGCCTATCGCCCTGAGGAAGTCGCCCTCGGCCGCGATGGCGAGCGTCATCCTTTAAAGAAGATCTTGGCGGAGTTCAAACGAAGTTTTGGAGATGTGGTCGTAGATCTGACCGCGGAGTTTGAAAATAAAGACCGCCATTTCGTAGATGCTTTCCTCGCCAGCGAGCCCAACCGCCTGGACGAACACTTCACCCAGACTCTCTTCGAGCACACTGGCGGCCATCCCCTGTTCACTGTCGAGCTGATACGAACCATGCAGGACCGCGGAGATTTAGTACAAGAAGACGGTGTCTGGATGCAAAGCCCCAGCCTGGATTGGGAGCGGCTTCCGGCGCGCATCGAAGCGGTCATCGAGGAGCGTATTGAACGTTTGTCGGATGAGTTGCGCGAGATTTTATCTGTCGCCAGCGTGGAAGGGGAAGATTTCACGGCCCAGGTGGTGCACCAGGTGCAGCAGGTCAGTGAGAAGGAGATTCTGCGCAAGCTCTCTCAAGAGTTGGAGAAACGCCATCGTTTGGTCCGCGCTGGGGGGGAATATCAAATTGGGGATCAAAACCTATCGCGCTACAAGTTCGCACATTCTTTGTTCCAGCAGTACCTGTACAACAGCTTGAGCGAGGGAGAGCGCCGCCTGCTGCATCGCGAAGTGGGTACTGTCTTGGAAACACTCTATGAGGGACGCTTGGAAGATGTGGCTGTGCAATTGGCGCACCACTTTCATGGCGATCCAGCACGTGAACGAAAATATGCCAAGCTTGCTGGTGAGCAGGCTGTTGCACATTTCGCCTTCGAAGAAGCTGTGCAATACTTTAGCCGTGCCTTGGAGTTAACTCCAGAGACAAACCAAAGCGAGCGTGTAGATCTACTGTTGGCTCGAGAAAATGCACTAAACATTATTGGTAATCGAGATGATCAATTTAGAGATTTGAATGAACTTTTTGAACTCACCTCCAATCTAGATCTGGAAGAGGATAAAACTTCTAGGTCTGCTGAAGTTGCTTTGCGGTTGGGGCAATATCATGTTTATACCAACAATTATTCCGCGGCGATTACTGCTCTCCATAAGTCAATAAAAATGGCTGAGTTGGTGGATGATTTTGTTATCCAGACCCAAGCTTATCGGCACTGGACAATCGCACTTATGTGGCAAGGTCAATACGATGAAATGAAGCGAAAGCATAAAACTGGTCTAGAACTGGCGCAAAGATATGGATTGCAAAAACTGGAGGCGGATTTTCTGTACTTATTTAGCAAGAAATCATTTGGGAATGAAGAGAATGTAAAGAAAGCTCTAGAAATCTACCAAAAGACTGGTGATAAGCTTGGAGAGGCTCGTGCGCTAATTTTTTTGGGAATCTGCAATATCGAGCTTCATTCAAATTACAAAAAAGCCATAGATTACACTAACGAGTCCATCAGTATTTCGCATAAGTATGGGGATAAAGTTGGTGAAGTGCTCAATCTAAACAACTTTGGCTACAATTTTAATAGTATTGGAGAGTACGAAAAGGCATTAAATAATTATAGACAGTGTTTGCAGATTTCAACGATGATCGGCTTGGTAAAATTTGAGACAAATTCATTATTGGGGATTGGTAGTATATATCTACAATTGGGTAATTATGAAGTCGCCTCAGAATATTTGGAACATTCCTTGAAAATCGCACGTGAAACTGAGAATACTCCAGCTCAAATAACTGCTATTACAAAAATGGGCAAGATTTTCCTCTCCGGCGGGGATCATCAAGCAGCTGTTGAAACCATCCGAGAAGCATTAGGGAAAACAAAAGCAATAAATGATCCTAGATGCGAAGCCTATTCATATCAATGTATAGGGTACGCATATCTAACTTCCGGTATGTATCGGGAAGCCGAGGATTCATTTAGGAAGGCGCAAAAGCTAAATCATGAATTTGTTGAGCCCTCTTTAGAAACTGAGAACATGGCAGGGTTAGCGGCATTGTATCTTGCTCAACGTGAAACAACCCAAGCATTATCTCAAGTCGAGAAAATCTTTAGGCACTAACAGCACTTCTATCGACAAAAAATTGTCGATGTTGATAACCT
>CAZLNX010000158.1:0-13524 GCA_964560795.1 uncultured Anaerolineales bacterium
TACCATTGCAAATTCACCCCTTGCATTCTCCATGGCGATATGCCACGCCGCGTGGTTTCGTCAAACAAGCCTGGGGCGATTCGGGCGGTTTCTTATCTTTAGGGTGGCCACAAGATACTACCGCATTAGAAGAAGAATTGATTTCCGACGCACAATTCCTTGATTTGTGCCAACAAATCTTCGCAACAAGGAAACAGGTCTTTCTAAAAAATCTTGCCCGTTTCAACGAGGGCGTTTTGGCTTGTGTTTTCGATACATTGGACCGCGTCCAACATATGTTCTGGCACGACCGTCCAGACATTATCGAAGAATGGTGCATCCAACTCGATCAGTTAGTCGGGCAAGTAAGCGATATTGTTGAAGCGAAGAAATCGCATTTACTGGTTGTATCGGATCACGGGTTTGCGAACTTCGACTACAAAGTACACGTCAATCGTTGGTTGGAAGAAAAGGGCTACTTAGTTACGACCAGCTCAACCGCCTCGAAAAAGAGCCTCTTTGACGTGGATTGGTCCCAAAGTCGAGCATACGCTATCGGTCTGAACAGCCTCTACCTGAACTTATCAGGAAGAGAAGGCCAGGGGTCTGTCAGCGATGATCAAAAAGATGCGCTTCTGGCCGATATCCAACGTGAATTGTTGGGTTGGAAAAACTCCGATGGCAAGACCATCCTCAATGCCGTTATTCCCAGCACAGAGGTCGATGGCGGTCCATATGCCCAATATGCCCCAGATCTCATCCTGGGTTTCTCCGATGGATTTCGCGCATCTGCCGATACGGGATTAGGAAAATGGAGCGCAGATTCACTGGAAGTAAACAAAGATCATTGGCACGCGGATCACTGTATTGATCCACAACTCGTGCCTGGGGTTATTTTTTCAAATAAAGGCTTTGGCGGGGTATCCCAACCATCTTACAAAGAATTCCCAGAAATCGCCATCGGTATGACACCCAAAGCAGAAGCCTCGGCTCCACCCCCCACCATCGATGATCAAGAGCAGGCTGATATCGAAGAGAGATTGAAAGGTCTTGGATACTTATAAATTCCCTTTCAGGATTTTCAAATTCACAAAGCAAGGCTTGTGGACGCTATTCCTCATGGCTTCGCTCCCCACCCATGTTTGGACGATTATTTTGATCCTGCAGGATTATGCGTGGATTGTAGAACGTAACAATTCATGGGATGCTCTCGGTGTAGGGGCATATGGACTCTTGATCGCCTTTGGAGAGGGTTTGTGTGCCTTTGCGGTGCTCTTGCTCTTGAGCATTTTATTACCCAAGGCATGGAATGAAGATCAGCGGCTTGCTTTACTGTCTACATTGGTGATTCTTGTGGGCATTTGGGGAATCATCAACCAGCTATATTTCTTGTCGGGCGGAGAATTACCGACTGGCATCTTCCAATTTCTAATTAATACGGCTCGTCCGCTGTGGGTTATCTACAGTACAAGCTTGGTCGCAGTTTCTATAACGATAATTCTGCCGGTTTATTTCATCCTCACTTCAGAAAAAGTGCTCCAAGTCTGTCTTAATATCATCGAGAGACTCTCTTTGCTAATGACTCTCTACCTCGTTCTCGATATCGGGGGATTGGTAATAGTGCTAATGCGTAACCTCTAAATCTATGAAATCTTCCCTTTCTCGACGCGAATTTCTAAAACTGGCGGGGCTCCTGTCGATGAGCTATGCCATTCCACCCTCGATTTCGAAAGCTAGCATTGCTGGTGAGAATTCGAGTAGTCAAAACGTCATCATTGTGGTTTTCGATGCCTGGTCAGCGTTGAATATTTCCCTGTACGGCTATAATCGTCTCACGACACCCAATTTAGAGAGATTGGCAGAAAAAGCCATCATTTATCACAATCATTCCACCGGGGGTCACTTCACCACCCCAGGGACTGCCTCCCTACTCACAGGAACAACAGCCTGGACTCATCGAGCTTTCAAGCACAATGAAGTTGTGAATGCCACTGCTGAGAACAATATTTTCAATGCCTTCAATGGATATCACCGTCTGGCGTACACGCACAACCCACTTGCCGACACACTGCTCCGACAATTCCTGACGGATATAGATGAGCACACTCCTTGGCCAGACCAATACTTCGAGAAAGATCCTTTAAATTTCACCTTGTTCAAGAACGACCAAGACATTGCCTCATTGGGCTGGCGGCGAGGGATGAAGCGTTTAGAAGCAGGGCATGCTTATACGCTATTTCTCTCCCAAATCTACGAGCATTTCATTAACAAAAAAGTCGCTGATATCGCGCTCAATTTTCCTCGCGGCATACCCAATTACAGCGAATTAGGTTTGAACTACTTCACCCTCGAGCAGGGCATCGATTGGCTGTCGAATTCGCTGAGTACAGCGCCCCAGCCATTCTTGGGCTATTACCATTTCCTGCCTCCCCACGATCCTTACAACACCCGTCGGGATTTCATGGATGCATTCGTTGATGAAAACTATCAACTATCCAACAAACCAATCCACCTTCTGGATCAGGGTATTGCTGAGGATAGAATGATCGATCGGCATCGTTGGTACGATGAATTTATACTCTATGTTGATGCTGAAATTGCTCGTCTCTACGATTTATTAGAGCAGAACGGCATTCTTGATAACACCTGGCTGGTTCTGACTTCCGATCACGGCGAAATGTTTGAGCGCGGTATTCTTGGGCACATTGCGCCGGTTTTTCATCAGCCAATTACACATATTCCTTTGATGATTTTCCCACCCGGCCAGACACAGCGCCAGGATGTTTTCGATAAAACCAATGCCATCGACTTAATGCCTACGCTTTTACAAATAACCGATCAGGATATCCCTGCCTGGACAGAAGGGGTTGTTATTCCTCCATTCAATACGTCAACACCCAACGCTGACCGCGATATCTCGACCATCCAAGTTGAGAAGAGAGATTCAAATGGGCATGTTGAAGCCGCGAGCGCAATGCTTGTGAGTGGGGATTACAAACTGATGTGGTATTTTGGGTACGAACAGCTAGAAGCTGGCTCAGATTTCATTGAACTCTATGACCTCACCAATGATCCAGAAGAATTACACAACCTGTACCCCACGCACAAAGAAAAAGCCAAAGAAATGCATGATGTGCTCAGGGATAAGGTAAATGAGTTGAATAAACGTTACCAATAGTAGGGAGCACAAAAACATGACACACCCCGAATTTAATATTCTGGATGACTTGTCATGTTTTTATACCCATCCCCCCTGCTTCGCATCCCCCCTTCCACAATTCTAAGGAACCGGGAAGGGGGGATTTATTTCGCAAAAATAGGATACCAGCAGCACAAAACGCTGCTGGTATCCTATTTTTGCGAATATCAGCGAGAGAGTGCAAGGATGCCACTCTCTCGCTGCCCCGGCATGCTGCTCTGCACGCCTACGGCGAGGAGTGCCGGGAGTGATATTCTACCGAAAATCTAAATAATTCTTTAATTTGGGGTGCCTCATGTTTGATTTTAATATTTGTAGATTTTGGTTCAAGCGTTTTGAGTTGCTGGAAGAGCTTGCTTGCTGCGTTGAAGCCCAAACCCAATAGCAACAAAATACAACAGATAGCCCAAGATTTCGGTTAGCGATGGATTTCCGTTATAGCCAAACAATGCTTTGAGCACCAACCCAAATATTGATTTCTCATTCACAATGTGATTGACATCCCAAACATGCTCAATGATCGAAGGAATCCAACCTACTTCGTTGAACTCATGAATCCCATGCGCCACCAAACCCGCCGCAAACAGGATCAGCAAAACGCCCGTCACCTGAAAGAAACGGCGCAAATCCAGGCGAACTGTGCTAGCAAACAGCGACCAACCCAGCAGCACAGCAGTGCCTAAACCCAAGATCGCACCGGTCAAGGCTTGCTGCGCAGATGTAGTCATTGCAGCCGCGGTAAGAAATAGCGCCAGCTCAATTCCCTCACGAACGACGGCCACAAATGATAACAAAAATAGCGCCCGTTGCCCGCCGATCAGCGCCGCTTGACGCACATCGGCTTCAAGCTCGCTCTGGATCGTACTCGCCTGACGCTGCATCCAGAAGATCATCCAGGTCAATACGCCTGCGGCGATAAACATGGTGATCCCTTCGAAAATCTCCTCAGCCGCACCTTCAAAGGAAGCGCCCATGGCATTGAGCACCAGGGCTCCCAACAAACTGACAAGCGCAGCGCTGCCAACTCCCATCCAAACCACAGATTTCAACTGTGTTCGGTTGACCTTCCGAAGCACGCCCAAAACAATACCAATAATCAGAGCAGCTTCAAGTCCTTCTCGTAAAGCCAATAAATAACTAGGAAACATGTTTTCTCCTAAAATTCAGATAAATATAGTCTTGATACTCTATTCTATCAGGAGATACCATTTCCAACAATATAATTTTTATCAATTTTTTCATGTAAATTGTCATCACTGATAGATGACATATTACAACTGAAACAATTAAACAAAAAAGCACGCCTAAGGGCATGCCTTTCATAAATTCTGTATCTTTTAGGCGGTCAGACTAGCGCTTCCGCTTCTTTCGCTTTTTCTTTGCCCCTCTGTATGACGGGGCAGTGATTCCACATATAACACTCAAACGAGTATCTCGCATCCTGCTAAGCAATCGCGGATCAATCTCATCTTTTAATTCAGGGGTAGTAATTACAGTGGGCAGTTCAGCGTTATAGCGATAATTAAAAAGCTGATAAAGCTTTTCCTTAGCCCAGGGAGTCATATTTTGGGTTCCCAAATCATCCAAAACCAAAAGGGAAGCCCTTTTAACTTCTTCAAAGAGACGATCCATACTAACTGAACTGCGCGGCCCGAACGTAGCTCTCAGATGATCCATTAGATCAGGGACAACGACAAACATGGGCATATGACCCTGGTCAGCGCGGAAATTTGCGATCGCCGCGGCGAGATGGGTTTTTCCGCACCCATAGGGACCTGTCAGCACCAGCCAGCCATCAGGATCTTCAGCAAATTCTCGCGCCTCGTCAAAGGCACGTTTTAAGCTTTCTATCTGATCGGCATGGAGATTCTCCTTGTCCCGAAGTTCAAAGGCAGGGAAAGTAAGTTTATGCAAGAAATCCATCGAAGATGACAGCACCGAATGGCCAAGTCGGTCATTTTCTGGACGACGGTAGTCTTGAGCCTTGATATTGACACGCGTCACTAAATCGGGGTCATCCAGACGGGATCGAATGCGCGGTTCCATCTCTTCGAGAAGCAAGTTAGTGGTCACGACCAGAGGCAGTTTGTTGATATAGCGATAATTTAATATCTGGAAAAGTTTCTCCTGCGCCCACTCAGTGGCATTCTGCGTACCAAAATCATCCATGACCAATAAAGGCGCGGTACGGATTTCATCGAAACGCTGCTCGAAGGTAGCATCGGGGTCATCATAGGAAAAGCGTAACGTGTCTAGCAAATCTGGCACGGTGATGAACAATGTAGGAATACCCATCTCCACAGCAAAATTGGCAATCGCTGCGGCCAGATGTGTTTTTCCACAACCATAACTGCCATACAACAACAACCATCCCTTGTGTGTGCGCGCGAACATCTGAGCCTGATTGAAGGCTTGTTCCAAAGAATCTGCCAACGCGGGGCGCAAACCGACGCGGCCGCGCGGCCGGAAGTTATCAAAATTCAAATGCTGCAACTCTTCCAGCTTACTCAAGGCGAACAATCGACTATGCCTGTTGCGATCAATTTCTCCCTTACGACAGGTGCAAATTTGCATCTTCCCAAATTCAGGATGCCCCACGGGAACATTCTGCCGGATATATCCTAATCCCTCACATATGGGGCAAGATGGATCACCCGGCAAATCGTGTTTTGGGTACTCCGACAACGAATCAGTCTTCTTCCCACTCGGCATATTTTTGGTGATGTTCTTCAGGGTCTTGTCGATCTTTTCGGACATCATAACCTCTTTCTTGCCAGCGTCGCAAAATTGCCTCGATATAACGCCAGTTACGGATATTCTTTTCAACCGCGATGCGGAAGGCTTCTTCAACCCACTCCGCCGGATAAGTATCTTCAGCTTCCTGAAGGGTTTCTGAAAGAAGTGGGGTGATCAGCCCGATATTTTGCTCATATAAGTGATAAATACTGGGCCGCTCGGGGGATAATACGGGGGTTGATTTTGGAGAGTCTTGGGGATGCCAGGCTCCTTTTTTAATAGCTTCAACCGCGGCTCTACCTTTGGATGTATTGAGGAAATAAAATGCTGAATCGTTATCTTGTGGGACAACTACTTTCAAGAATGTTCCTCGTCCCACAGCGGATGCAAGGGACTCCTTTAGGGCTGATTCAGCCTCCTCAGGCGTGGCAGCCAACCCAAACAAAAAACGCTCATCCGCACCAAAATCAGATTCTCTCAAATAACGGAAATCCCCTTCCATACGTTCCAGCCACCACAAAGCATATAAGGTCACCTTAAGTTCCGCCAGGTTATCGATTTCAGGCAGCAACTCACTGAAAAACGGTTCTGGGATTCGACTAAAGCTTACTTTCCCATCCGGGAATCCATCAAACGTCATTAGGTCACATTCCCAAGATCAATAACGCGTGTAGCGGCGTTCTCGAATTTGGCCAAATTCTTACGGAAAATCAACTGCACACTTCCAATAGGCCCATTACGATGTTTGGCAACAATCACCTCAGCCAGATTCTGTTTGGCTGGATCTTCTTCATACATCTCGGGGCGATAAATGAACATGACGATATCGGCATCCTGTTCCAAAGATCCAGATTCACGCAAGTCGGAAAGTACAGGTCGCTTATCACCGCGCTGCTCAACGGCGCGCGAAAGCTGAGCCGCGGCCAGAACGGGCACCTTGAGTTCGCGCGCCAGGATCTTCATTTGGCGTGAGATGTACGAAACCTCTTGCACGCGGTTTTCATTGCGCCTATCTCCAGACATCAACTGCAAATAGTCGACAATTACCAGGTCAAGGCGGTGTTCGAGATGCAGGCGCCGACACTTGGTGCGTAGTTGTAGCGGGGTGATACCCGGTGTATCATCCAAGAAAATCTTCGTATCGCTGAGCACTTCGATGGCGTGGGTAAACAACGACCATTCATCTTCCTCCAACTTGCCCATGCGCAAGCGTTGCGAATCAATCCCGGTTTCTTGAGAAAGTATACGCTGCACTAATTGATCATTGCCCATTTCCAGAGAGAAAATGGCCACATGTTTTTTATGCGTAAGGGCCGCGTTTTTCGCCAGCGTCAATGCGAAACCTGTCTTACCCATACCCGGGCGGCCAGCGACAATCAACAAGTCTGAAGGCTGCAAGCCTCCCAGTAAGTTATCAATATCAATGAAGCCAGTTGGTACACCTCGAATTTCTTCATCCTTAGCGGCCAGTTCACTGATACTGTCATAATACTCGCTGAGCACTTGTTGAATGGGAGCCAGATCGCGCGTCAAGCGGCGTTCACTAACGCCGAATACAGCCTTCTCAGCATCATCCATGACCGCTTCCAGGCCAGTAGATTCTTCATAAGCCAACTTG
This sequence comes from uncultured Anaerolineales bacterium, assembly GCA_964560795.1. GTDB lineage: Bacteria > Chloroflexota > Anaerolineae > Anaerolineales > UBA11858 > NIOZ-UU35. Next base: position 7,533 of record CAZLNX010000158.1, read on the forward strand.
GCAATGCTATTTGCCGCTTCCAACATGCGCCTGCGGACTGCTGTCTCTTCAACAATGCGGCCGTAAGAGATGGCATGCAATGATGAAGGCACGCTGTTGATCAGCGACGTGATATACGATGCACCACCAATTTCAGCCAATTGCCCCTGCTGATCAAGGTCTTCCATCACAGTCAGTGAATCGATCGGCGTTCGGTTCTGTTGCAAACGGGAAAAAGATTGCCAAATCCAGCGATGGCGGTGAATATAGAAATCCTCTGCCATTAGGAACTCGGAAACGTCGTAATATGCCTCGGGGTTGATCAGCACCGAGCCAATAACAGCTTCCTCCGCTTCCCTGCTGTGAGGGACAATCTGCGGACCCCCTTGCGGGTGGGTGTCACTTTCGGAAATCGTATGAATACTCATAAGAAAATATTTGGGTTACGGATGCACAAGTTTGTAGGTATGTTTATATCATATCAATGTGAATCCGAGTCGCTTAGCAAGCGACTTTAAACTTAAAAATTTCAGGGATAAGAAGCAAAACTCCCTTCTGGATGTTTTGCTTCAATTTTGCACCCGCACAGCAAGCTGCGGGGTATTCAGCAAAGCTGAATAAAAAACCGCTGACCGTAGCTGTCATAAAGCCTGAGGTCAGCGGTTGAATTCAGGAAAGGGGTTTGGCGGATTAATCGCTCTCGTCTTCGGCATCCTCATCAATATCAAGCTGATCCAGGAAATCCTCGAAGATGGAGAGGCGCTCATCTTCTTTGCCGGCTGATGCCTCGACTTCTTCCATGTCATCAATGGAGATGTCATCTTCATCTGGGACAATCCCAGCGCTTTCCATCACTTCACGAGAGACCAGGATCGGCACACCGCTGCGCACAGCCAAATTCATGGCATCCGAAGGACGTGAATCAATATTGATCACAGTACCATTCCGGTTGAGAACTACATTGCCATAGAAAGTTTCATCACGCAGTGAGACAACTTCTATATGAGAAACTTCTGCATTCAATTCCTCAATCACATTGGTGAAAAGATCATAAGTCAGGGGGCGGGAAACCTCGACATCTTGAAGAGCAATCGTCAGGTGTTCCGCTTCATAGACGCCAATCCAAATTGCCAAATAACGTTCAGCCTCCACCTCGCGCAAGATGACAATGCGCTGCTGGTTCATCAGGCTGACTCGAATACTATCAATAACAACTTCTACCATTTCAGACATAGAATACTCCGGAAACGCTCATTGATTGCGTTATTGAAAATTATTCTATCATGGGGAATTTAGAGGCGCAACTAAAGGAGTTCTGAGAAAAGATACAAACCGATAAAGAGTGTTCATACCTTTTCTCAGGTATTACACCACACTGAGCAATGTCTGCCGGCGTTCAACATTGTCACCAACGTTGACGCGCAGACGGGAAACTGTGCCTGCACGCGGCGATTTCAACTCATTCTGCATTTTCATGGATTCCAAAATGATCAACACATCCCCTTCTTCAATTTCCTGACCATCCTTTACAGGAATATCCACGACTAACCCTGGCATGGGTGCTTTGAGATAGAATTCGCCACTTTGTGCTGGTCCGCTACCTAGAGCAGATCTCAAACGGTGTTCACGTTCATCAATGACTGTGGCGGGGTAAAGCGAACCTTGTAGAAGCACTTCCCAGCCATCATCGTCCTCATACACAAAAGCCTCATGAGATTCGCCATCAATTAGCAAAGAATATACCGGACCGCCGCTGACAGATTCAAAATTCACCGTGCAGCCGACACCGTCTACAACAATATTCCTCTCGTCAGTGATTTCGATAATAAACTCTCTCTCGCCAATAGTTGTAATGTATTTCATAGTTTTATCTCATTTCATTCAGCTACAGAGAACATAGGATTTTTCCTCTGTGAACTCTGTGGCAACAAAACCGATGTACCATATCCAAACATATGTTAACGGTTGATGCGTTCCCAGCGTCCCATCCATTTCCAGTTGCTGGTATCACGCTCATTACGTTGGATGACATGTGCTGAACGCTGGGTATGCTGGTGCGCCACTAAGGTAGCCATGATCGCTGCGATATCTGGATTCGCTTGCTTACCTTTATCGGCCTGTTCCAGTGAAAACCGTTTCTCCACAAACTGGGTGTCAAATTGCCCAGCCATAAATCGATGAGAATCCATGATGCTTTGATGGAAGGGGATATTGGTGCGTACACCGACAATCTTATATTCTTCCAAAGCCCTGCGCATACGTAGAATGACCTCAGCACGCGTCTCGCCATAAACAATCAGCTTAGAGATCAAAGAGTCATAATAAGGTGAAATCTCAAATCCAGGATAAACGCCTGTATCTACACGCACGCCTGGACCCGTTGGTAATAAGCTGTGGGTAATTTGTCCGGTGGAAGGCATAAAATTGCTATAAGGATCTTCTGCATTGATGCGGCATTCAATCGCCCAGCCATTCATCTGGATTTCTTCTTGTGTGTGCTTCAGCGTTCGCCCTCGAGCAATGCGGATCTGTTCCTTGACGATGTCGACGCCAGTTACTGCCTCGGTGATGGGGTGCTCAACTTGCAAGCGAGTGTTCATTTCCAAGAAGTAATAATTCTTGTCGCCATCAACTAGGAACTCGATCGTCCCTGCATTGACATATTCCACAGATTGGGCCGCTCTTACAGCCACCTCACCCATCTTTTGACGCAGTTCATCATCCACAAAGGGAGAAGGGGATTCTTCAAGTAATTTTTGATGACGACGCTGCAGAGAGCATTCACGCTCCCCCAAATGAATTACATTGCCATGCGTGTCTGCCAGGATCTGGAATTCGATGTGGCGCGCGCCTTCAACCAATTTTTCCAGGTAAACATTGCCATCCCCAAAAGCGGACTCTGCTTCCCTTCGGGCTGATGCCAAAAGCTCTGGCATTTCTTCTAAATTTTGAACTTCGCGCATGCCCTTACCGCCGCCGCCCGCAGTGGCCTTGATAAGCAGCGGGAATCCAATTTCCGGAGCGATCTTAAGTAGGTCATCATCACTCAAAGAACCCTCTGCCTCGGTGCCGGGCACCACAGGTACCCCCGCGGCAGTCACCGTTGCTCGGGCAACACCTTTGTCACCCATGGCTGCAATCGAAGATGGTTTTGGCCCGATGAAGGCAATCCCTTCATCGATAACGGCTTGGGCAAAATCTGCCCGTTCAGCCAGGAAACCATATCCAGGATGGATCGCAGCTGCGCCGCTTTTCTTGGCGATCTCGATGATCTTGTCACCGCGAAGATATGAATCTCGCGAGGGCGCGGGCCCCAAAAGATAGGCTTCATCTGCATAACGTACATGCAGCGCTTTTCGGTCAGCTTCAGAGTATACAGCCACCGTCTCCAAGCCCAGTTCTCGGCAGGCTCGTATAATGCGGACAGCAATTTCACCGCGATTTGCTATTAACACTTTGTTGAACATAAAACCTCCGGTGTGTCAGGTATCAAGCTTTACGGATCACGTGATTCCTGACACAAAGGAATTCGATTACTTTTTGATTAAATATTTCCGGCTCATCCTGCGGCAGCATATGCCCGACTCCGGGTTCCAGCCACAATTCAGCATCGGGAATGGCCACGGCAATATCGATGGCATGTTGGGGGGTAGCATGCTCATCATCTTCGCCCTGTATAACCAACGCAGGGCAAGAGATCTTCGAAAGCAATGATCGCATATCCCAATCCAATGCAGCCGGTTTGTGCCAGCCATCGAACCAGCTATTAAAAACGGCCTCGAACTTATCACCGTGGGCGCGCCGCATACCGTTGCGGAAACGCACATCGTGCTCAAAAGCAGCTTTGATGCCCTGTATTCCAGGTTCCATCTTCGGTTCCAGGTAGATATGCGCCGCCACTGTCACAAGAGAAGTCACCATATCGGGATATTTCTCAGCAAAATAGAGAGCCAACGTACCACCATCGCTATGACCGATCAGCGTTGCACCCTTCGGCTCGCTCAGAGCAGGCTGTTGTACGTTCAAACGTTCCAACGTTTCTTTCAAATCGGCAATATCATCTTCGAAGGTAGGGACATCCAGATAAGGTCGCGGATCAGACTGTCCGTAACCCCAGCGGTCGTACACGATCACGCGGTAACCGGCTTCAACGAAAACCGGCACCTGTGCCCGCCAAGCACGCGTGGAACCCAGGCCATGGTGAAGAAACACAACCACGGGATCTTGATCAGAGCCATGCTCTTCGACGTAGAGGTTACGATTATTGATGTGCATACGCATAACGTGACACGTGATACCTGGAACGTGGAACGCTACAGTGGAATACAACCATGCTTCTTAGGCGGATTGGTATCGCGCTTGTTGGAGAGCATCTCTAAGGCGTTAATCAGCCGGGGACGCGTTTCGCGTGGCTCGATGACATCATCAATATAGCCTCGCGAAGCAGCCACATAGGGGTTAGCGAATTTCTCGCGATAGTCGGCGACCAACTCATCCTTGCGCGCAACGGGGTCATCCGCTTCCTTAAGTTCATGACGGAAGATGATCTCTACCGCGCCCTCTGGGCCCATGACAGCCAGTTCAGCACTGGGCCAGGCCAGGTTGACATCGCCGCGGATGTGCTTGCTGCTCATCACGTCATAGGCACCGCCGTAGGCTTTGCGGGTGATCACAGTCAGCTTGGGAACAGTAGCCTCACAATAGGCATAGAGCAACTTCGCCCCAGAGCGGATGATGCCGCCATGTTCTTGATCAGTACCAGGCAGGAAGCCAGGCACATCCACAAAAGTCAGAATAGGGATATTGAAGGCATCACAGAAGCGCACAAAGCGTCCACCCTTTTCGGAGGCATCAATATCTAAAACACCAGCCAGAACAGACGGCTGATTGGCCACAATTCCAATACTATGGCCGCCCAACCGGGCAAATCCCACAACGATATTCTGTGCATATGACGCATGTGTTTCGAAGAATTCGCCGTTATCGACGATCAGGCTGATGACATCCTTGATATCATACGGTTTGCTAGGGTCGTCAGGGATGATATTGTCAAGTTCCTCTTCCCGGCGCAGGGGATCATCACCCGAAGAGATGAAAGGTGGGTCTTCCATATTATTTTGGGGAAGATAGCTAAGTAGTTTCTGAACCAGGAACAGTGCATCGGCTTCACTATCGGCTGCGACATGACAAACGCCTGATGTCTCTGCGTGCACATCAGCACCACCCAGTCCTTCAAACGAAACTTCTTCGTGCGTCACCGTCTTGACCACGTTGGGCCCGGTGATGAACATATAGGAAGAACCGCGCACCATGAAGATAAAATCGGTGATCGCCGGGGAATAGACCGCGCCGCCAGCACATGGCCCCATGATGACACTGATCTGGGGAACAACTCCAGAAGCCAGCGTATTCCGCAAAAAGATATCCGCATAACCACCGAGGGATACCACACCTTCTTGAATACGTGCGCCACCTGAATCATTCAAACCAATCACCGGCGCGCCATTCTTCATGGCCATATCCAGGATCTTGACGATCTTGGCGGCATGTACTTCACCCAGACTGCCCCCAAATACCGTGAAATCCTGAGCAAATACATATACCAGTCGATCATTGACCGTCCCCCAGCCAGTCACAACACTATCACCCATAATTTTGCGTTGATCTAAACCGAAATCGGAAGTCCGGTGGGTGACAAAGGCATCGACTTCTCGGAAGGAGCCTTTATCCAGAAAGATGTCGATGCGTTCGCGAGCAGTCAGACGACCTTTATGGTGCTGCTGCTCGATGCGTTTTTCCCCGCCTCCTAACCTTGCTTCGGCTTTCAATTCGCGTAAGCGTTGAATCTTAGGGTTTTCAGACATGAAGTTCTCCAGAATTAATGTAATTATTTCGTGATGAGTTCTTTAATTGAACCATATACCAGTCACCTGGCAGTTTCAATCCTTTTTGAAAAATTGGCTATCCACTTAAGGCGGGACAGCAGCGGTAGCCAAAGGATCGTGGCTGATGC
>CAZLNX010000159.1:0-13519 GCA_964560795.1 uncultured Anaerolineales bacterium
CATCACATTCAGCATCAAAGACATCCACGGGGTAGCGGATTGCATCTGCCCCTATGAACATACACTCGTCTTCGCCCGCTTTGCCCTGCGTAACCAGGAAGAACTGCGCGGCCTGCGCTACGCCTTTCAGAAAGAGAAGTGGATCACCATCGCCGGTGAGCACTACCAGGCTAGTGGGGTTGCCCAATTGTGGCCGGAACGCCGGGTCGTCGAGGGCAAAGGGGTGACGTTGTGGACGCTGACCGTCTATACCCCATCACTGGACTGCGACCTGTTTTTCGTCCACGAAACCCGAGACGTAGCTGAGAGCGTTGCTGGCAAGTTTTCCGCCTTCTTGCACCAGCACACACCCTATCCGGTGCCGCCTGTGCAGGATGTTGGCGACATCTTGAACCGGCACGGCGAAAGGCTGCCCGTAGAGGGGAGCGATACAGTCGCCGTCTACCGCTTTTCAACTGAAAAGATCATCGAAGTATTGGAGGCTTTAGCATGAGACCTGAACATTATCTAAATTATGGCTACACCCCCACCTGCCAGGCTGCGCTCGAACGCCTGGCAGGATTGTTAAACCCAACAGAAGACCGCCAGGGCATCCTGCGCCTGTTCGACCCCTGCGCTGGCGACGGGGCCGCATTGGCTGCGCTGGCTGAAGCGCTCACCGCAAAGGACTCCAATGTCGAAACCTACGGCGTGGAAATCGAAGCGGGACGTGCGCAGGCAGCCGAAGGCCGGCTGCATCGGGTCATCTACGGCGATGTCCGTCGCACGATGGTATCCCACCGCAGTATGTCGCTGGCATTATGTAACCCTCCGTACGATAACACGGGTGGCGAACAGAGTCCCGAAAAGACCATCATCCGGCGCACGCTGCCTTATCTGGTCCCTGGTGGTGTCATCGTCCTGGTGATCCCCGAACGCCTATTGGCCTGGGCTGAGCACAAGCTCAGCTTCAAATGGCTGGCGTTCTTCCCCACGGAAGATCCCAAAAGCCCTAACCAGTATGTCCTGGTGGGGCAGCCGGCGGAGGAGAAATACCCCCTGCCGGCAGCCGGTACGATGAACACTGTCACGCTGCCCCATTCTAGGATCGATGCCAGGAACATGATCTTCCGGGTCAGCTGGCTGACCGAAGACGAGCGCGCCGACGCACTGGCGAGTTCACCCCTGCAGGCGTTGTATCAAGACGAGGTCACCAAGCGCCAGAAGGTGATCCATCCCCTGCGCCCTGGCCACCGGGCGGCCTATCTGGCCGGCTATGCGGCTACGTTGAAGATCTCCCAAGGATATCTGCGGGTGGCTGTGCGGGAGGAGGAGAGTCGTAAGGCGGTGGGGGACAATCAGACCCGCATCGTACGAGGCCCGAAGATGACCTCCTACCTGCTCTCGAAAGCGGATGGCCTGGTGGAACTTCCTTTCGAAGATCTGCCGGAATACGCCGAGGAGATCGACAAGGCCATTTCGCTAGAGACCTATGTCGATGAGGATGCACAGAGCTGGCCGGCGGCTCATGCTTGGGAGGAAGCAGTTTTGGATCGAATCAATGCTCGCTTGCCGGAGATGAATGGTCGACGCGGCCTGTTACCTCCCCAGGCTGTGCGTGCTGTGGGGATGGCCCGGGCTTTATTGGCTGGCGAGAAGACTGTTTTTGGCATTATGCAGATGGGTTACGGAAAGAGCCCGATTTCCCTTACAGTCCGTGAACTGGTCAAAGCTAAAAAACACATCGGCTTGACGGTGATCCTCTGCCCACCCCACTTGCTGAAGAAATGGAAGCGGGAAGCCGAGATGCTGGCTCCTGGTGCGACGGTGATCTATCCCGAGGGGAATGGAGAAGATCGCTTAGCCCAGGTACAGCGGGTGCTGAAGGCTGTTGGCGCTGATCAGACCGGCAGCAATGTCATCCTGATTCTCTCGCGTTCGATGGTCAAGTTGGGGCCGTACCATAAGCCCCAGTTGGAGCGTAAATACTTCCCTAGCCATGGTCGTCTGTGGGCCTGCCCGCACTGCGGCACGCCAGCCACGACCGAGGCGGAGGAGAACTGGGGCAGGGTAGAGATCTTGCGCTACAGCGATGTATATCAAGCGCCAGCAAAATCCACCCATCCCGATGCTGACCCGCCCCGCAGGCTGCGCAGTAAAAGCTGCTCGGTCTGCGGACGGGGCTATGCTGGCCCTGAACCCTCACCGCGCCGTTGGCCGCTGGCCGATGTGATCTACCGCGCCGTCAAGCGGGGTACAGTCAAAGACTTGTACCTGATCGCGGATGAGTGCCACGAGTATCGCAACGCCAGCCTGCAAGGGATGGCCTTCAGCCGCCTTTTCCGGGTGGCCAAATACGCGGTACTTTTGACGGGCACGATCTTCGGCGGCAAAGCAAGCGATTTGTATCGTTTACTGCGCTGGACCTCCCCCGAGATACGCCAGGCCGGGTACAGCGAACGCCAGTTCGTCAGCCGTTTTGGTTATATGGAGGCCATAGAGACGCGCGAGGAGGCACGCGCCTTTGGTCGCACGAAGGTGAAGCGCACATCTTTCAAAGAAAGGCCCGGGGTGTCCCCGACGATCTACCGCTTCCTGCTGCCCCGCACGGCTTTTGGCGCCTTGGAAGATGTAGCCGAGGCCCTACCTGGCTACGAAGAGCAGCGCATCACCGTTCCGGCTCCGGACGTGCCAGTGGGAAACGCCTTCTCTAAAAATCATGGCGGGCAGTTGTATCACGAAAAGGGCATGGGGGCGTTCATGACCTGGATGATCGCCGCCCTGGGCTACTACAACATCGCCGCTGTGGAGCCCTCTGGGCAGAACGGGAACCGCAGTCACAAATACAGCTTCACCAGCTACGACGAAGACGGCGAAGCGGTGGAAGATACCCTGGTACTCGACCTGCCTTACGTAGACACGAGCGCCCCGCTGCCCAAAGAAGCCAAACTGATCGAGATCGCCCAGGCGGAAAAGGCCCGGCATCGCAAGATCGCCCTTTTGATCGAGCAGACCACCACCCGCCCGCTGCCCCAACGTCTGGTACCGTTGCTGAAAGAGCACGGCATCCGGGCTGTCTATCTGGATACGAAACGCGTCCAGGCCAGCCGGCGCGAGGAGTGGATCGAGAAGCACGCCTACGGGATGGATGTGCTTATCACCCACCCCAAAGCCGTCGAGACCGGTCTGGATTTGGTGATGCTGCAAACCGTGGTGGTATATGAAGCTATTTACAAGGTCATCAGTCTGGCGCAAGCCATCGCCCGGGTTTTCCGCTTGGGGCAGAACCAGCCCGTCAAGGTGATTTCACTGGCATATGAAGACAACCTTGAAGGGGTCGCCTGGCCGGTGATCGCTCGTAAGATCAGTTGGGCAAAGAGTGTGTACGGCAACTTCATCCAGTCCAGTCTGGGTGGTGCCGACATGGACGAAAACCTGGACTTACTCAGCGCCTTGAAGTCCGCCATCACGACTTCGGGATCGACCGCTGAGGATCAATTGATGCCTGAGCGTATCTTGGCCGGCATCGAGCGGGAGCGAGTGGCATCTTTTGAGCTTGAACAGGTGTTGCCTAACAAGCTCGAACGTGATGGGGTGATCACCCTTCAGGAATGGATGGTTCTGCGGGGAGTGAGGGGGGAAGGAAAGCGGAGGGCGCGTAAGAGACAGCCTATTCCGGAAACGCAAATGGAGTTACTATAACTTTTTAGCAAAAAACCCTTGATTTGCATGAGTATCAAGGGTTTTTTGCATTTAAGGCAAAATATAATCTAGCCAATTAGAGAGGCAAGCAATATATGCTACGGTGGAGAGGGGAGTGGACGGAAATTAAGATATCGATCAATTGCTTGCGGTAAAAAAATCAACCTGTTTGGTGTGGCGAATTTCTTTCATTGCTGAGACGAAAACGATTCTTTTGTTTGGTTTTTAGTGTATGCCAATAGGTAGCAGTATCCCAAGATGGTTTTCTACGTAAGGACCACATGTATGGTTCATCTCGCATCTTGTTCTTTATAGTATCAATCTTTCTAGAAATATTTTCGAGTACTTTCAAATGATGCTCTTCATCAGGGTTTGTATCAGGGTGAAAATTCATAATTGTCGATACACCTACTGGCTGTTTGGAACTTGCTATAGCGGAAAAGTACGGGCAATTTCTTTAAAAATAAAAAGCGGCTCACCCTGAGTCCCGATTTCAATCTCTCCCAACGCATTTCGGCGTCAGCTAGGTCTACTCTCCGAGTAGCCAGGATCATCAGGCTTTACGATACCGCTTAATGAGTATTATATCATCAGATATATCGCTCTGTAGACTCCAATAATGGTTATTGGGCATCGACAAGCATCATAGGAATTTCTGGAGATCCGCTTCTCTTCTAGAATATATTTCTCAACGCTTTAGAGGATAATGATAGAGACCTAAAAAGTATTTTTCAACTTGATGGTGTAATAACAATCCTTACTTTGGCAGCATTCTCACCAGATATCTAGTCCAGTCCTTCTCCTCGGACTACAATCAAATTTATGTTCTTTGTATATCCCCATATTTCTTTTCAAACTCGCCAATCCATTCATGTCGATTGGTGCAGCGAATGGCGTTGACGACATCTTGAATGGCAACTAATTTCACTCGATCTCTGATAGGTGGTGGTAATAGAGATACTAAAAACGGGAAAAAACCCCTACAAACCCCTTCATCTCCATACAAAAAAGCAGGTGACCGGCGATCACACAACAAGACAAAACTTCCTCCCAATTCAAAAGCCAATAATACTTCTCTGAAGAATTGATAATAGCTTGCCATGATACAAGTCGAATCCTGACCCAAGATCCCATCCAGAAAACCATGCTTAGCCATCAACGGCCAATATTGACGACCAATATGATTCAGGAAACACAAGGAAAAATCCCCGGCCGGATTGCGTCCATCGCAATCGCCGCCGGCGAATAGCGAACAGCCACCGAATTCTTTCTCAACCAGCTTGGCCTCGACGAATATCTTTGGGGTGCCACTTTCCTCCCTAATTACCAAATCAATGGATGTTGGTTGGCCCCGGGTTTCATTGAATACTGAGCGGTCTTCGAACTCGAATTCCGCTGTAGTTTTCTCAACTGGCCAGCTAACACTATGTTGTTCAAATGCTGTTTTCAGTGGTTCGAGATCCTGGCGAACAATCAACGGACCAACCAGGTTGAATAACATCGCTTGGCTGCTCAAGCCATGGTGCAGGTATTTGTGGAGTGGATAGCTCTTTTTTTGTTCTTCGCTGCGCTTCTTTTCATCCTGTATGTATTGGACGACTTCAGGAAGAATGATATTTTGTGGCCATGAATCACTCTCTGCCAGGATATAGGCATACTTGCGCTGGACGGCCAAGTTCTTTTCCTTGAACCAGGTTGCAGCCGTTTTTCGCATTGCACGTTCAAAATCGCGATGGCGGGGGAATGACCAGTTTGACATTAGAAATCCCTTTGGTAGGAGGTTTTAGCTTGTAAAAGACAGATCATCATACCAGCCGGCGATGTGAATATTTTCAAATCATGGTCAGAAGCGTGTCTACCGTTCTTCTGGTAACCGTTTATTTTCATCTAAGTGAGATTCAGTATCAAATCTAATTTCCGTCGCGTCGATGGGATGAGGGTGTACATGCACATACAGAAATGCTTCCCAGGAGGGGTAAATAGCAATACTGCTATACCCCTCCAACTTTTGATTTTGATCCGATCTCCAACATATAACAACTTGACCAGTGTGAAAAATGACACCATCAAGAACATATCCTGTACCGCTGATACCGCTTTCATCCTCGTGACGAATTAATGCGAAAAGTTTAGGTTTATTTATCGCCATATCAAGCCCATTCATCTACACTACAATCGTTCGAATAAATCCGCCTTTTGTCTTATTATAGTCGTAAATAACAAGACAAGGATCACTCTTTGGAAGAAGTGACCGACCAATCTCCACAGCAACAGAATTGGGTACAGCCGGGAAGAGATGTATTTCACAATTTTTTCCGTGGACTTCTCGAATTTTAGATAGTAACTTGTACCACTCAAACCGAAACAGTTCAAGTTGTTCCTTCGCTTGAAGAAAGTCGCGATTGGGTTGCGCGATGGTCAACTTGTATATTGGGATCTTTTCTCCAACTGTATTTTCGATCTCCGTTGTATGTACTACCCCGCTTAGGGAAAGATTGAGTGCAACACGGAGTTCTGAGTTGACACCATCATCAGGACTTGATGTGATGTAATCAAATGCTTCATTCTCTAACTCTCTCCACTGCCAGTCATTTGTGTTTCGGTGACGTTGATAGACATCAATTGTCAAGATATCTCCAAGTTCTTTCCCTAAAATGATGAGAGCAGGAATTGGAGCAATAGCAAAAACTGAAAGATGATTTAATGGTTTCCCTCCTGGTCCAATACCTTCATTAAGGTACGGATAAAGCCCTCGTTTAACATGCTTCCTTACCACATCCCAGAATTCTGGATCTTCTTCGTTAATTTTTATACAAGCTAAGTCCATACGAATACCTTTTTCATTTGCAGGATATCTCTCGGGAAGAATCGCCTGATACGCTTGCTCATAATTCACAAGCCCCTGACGATCAGCGATCCGTGTACCAAACAAAACGATATGTGTGCGACGGTTCGCTTGAATAGCAGTTTGCCGTTCAATGCGCTCCTCATGCTCTTGTTTAAATTTTCGGAGCAATTCGACTGGATGACCTTCAACATCCTTTTTGTCGACTAGGCGATGGTGGGTATCGCAAAGCAATATGATATTCGTAGGATCCGCTTTTAGTTTCTCAGAGAGTACCGGATCTCCCCGTGGACCGTCTGGCTTTTCCGCGATGATATGTGCTAAGTATGCCCGATTTAACTGCGCAAGCGTCAAATTGTCCTTCCAGAGAGGTTCATTGCATCCTGGATACTCACAACGGCCTCCTGCAAAGAGCCAAATTCTCAATTGGTCTTTGTATTTAATCCACGTACCTGACATCTGACTCAATTTCCTTTAGATAGCATAAATGAAGATGACGGTATCTGCCTTCCCAAACACACACTGACTCCGTACCAACAATAACGAAAAATATAAAATTCGAGAACTCGTCAACCATCATCTTCCTATACCAATTTAGCTTGTCAATAATGGATGGTGTTGGCAGAGGTTCTGAATGTGTATGCCATTCACCAAGATAGGTACATGTACCACCACTCTCTTCCCAAGCTTGGTCGGTAATTTTTTGGTGCAATCGGCGTGAACGGAAGAAGAATGAGCGCCGACGAAAATCATCTTGCATTGGAGTAGTTACTTTGTCAACAACAATATCATTTGTTTCAAGGATATGACGACCAAGTAGCACACCTCCAGCTTCGGCTTCATACGGCTTATGCTGGGCGAAGAACATAAGTTTCTCAAGGGAATCAGAGCCGATCTGGAATCGTCCACTGCCAGGACGGACAAATGTCAGCTGATCCTGTATCAATCTCTCTCGTATCACGTATCACTTCCTCCACGATTGCCACAAGCCCTGCATCGCGGGTTTTTGTACATATATCTCTGACGGTAAAGTTCATCCTCAGTCGCGTTAAATCGGTGAGAGAGGCAAAACCCTTTCTCATTAAAGAGAGTAGCATCTCCTTTCCATGAGAGAAGGGGATTGCCACGTTCTTTCCCAGTGAGAACATCAATTGAAAGCTTGACGGCGAGGGCAGCCGTTCGCACCGCATCAACCGAACCATAAGGTGTATATAGACTCCCACAGCCAGACAGAGCTTGTCCAAACATCTGTCCAGGGGCAGCAAAAGCAGCACGGTTCTCAAGATATGTTCCATCATCAGTCAACGGTGTATAAAGACACTCAAAGCAACCATCGGGGGTGTTACCGGCGAGGAGAACATGGCCACCAATACCTAATGGCTCAAGCCACGCAAACAATGCGGGGGGGTGTTTTTGCATTTCCAGGAGTTTCTCATTGATTTCAAGTTCTACAGTTGGATTGCCCAGAGCCAGTACTACCAGATCATAAGAAACCAAATTGATTGTGCCATCGTTCAGAGTCTGCTCAATTGTCCGCGGGAACGATGTAACTCGAAGGTAAGGGAGTTGAAGCTCTATCGCTGACCTAAGGGCCTCCGATTTAGGATTCCACCAATATTGCCGACCGAGAACGTGTCGAAACGTATTCTCTGGATTCAGCTTATCGGGATCTACGAGTGTCAATTGCTGTATGCCAGCTCGAGCAAGCTCAAAAGCAATATATCCTCCAATCGCGCCACAACCTGCGAGTAGCGCTCGTTTCCCACTGAGGCTCACATCTCCCCCGCCACGTCTAATTATATGCGTTTTATCAAAACGATTGATCAAAAGTGGCAAGAGTCTTCTTGCCTCCCCACCTTTTTGAAGGGGGTGCATCTTGTTTGTCTGCTCATACGCGATGCCAAAGAGAACCTCTCCTCCAGATGGCCGAGGGAGCATTGCAATTACATATTCTCTAACATGCGAATATTTCTTTGCTAGTTTACGGAGACGAACACGGTTAGTGTCAGTAATATTTGATAAGAGCAAACTTTGTGTTTCCTCAGTTGTCCAGAAAGTACCATCAGGACAAGGTGGGACAAGGAGTGATCCTGGCTTTAATGGTAAATATAATGCCTTCCGAAATGTATATTTCAAATCTTCTGCGTTGTTAAAGAACTCTGTTATCTCGTTTCTGGTACGAGCTATGCAGAGCGGTTTATTTTTTGCGAATGCAATGATCACAGACTCGACCTCGTCTGTGGGATCCAGCAGGGAAATTACTGGTACGGTATTTGGCAAATATCCCCAGTAAACATTAAATTCATCAACAAAGTCGGCGTGATTTTGCCCCGTTGCCCCATCAGTGAGTACCTGAATCACCCGATGAAATGATTCCTCTACAATTTCCACCGGGCGATAGCGATCAAAGATTAGTCCCTCTGTATCAGTAAAACAGATGTAACCGCGTTGATCAATATGAGGAATAAAGCCTAGCGCATTCCATGGATGTAAAAAGAAGCGAGGTAATACTAGTGGAAAAGATGGGTCAAGTACAAGCCGGAGAGTTACCTTACGACTTTCTATGATAATTTCCCCTTCTAGTGCTACAAAATCTTCGACTCCCGAACAATCAACTCGCCGAGGAGATTGAAATAAAGCAAGGTCTGCTACTTCGTCTAGTACACTTTTAAGCCATTCCTTGTTCTGCATTTTCACTTATGCGCTGCTACTTGAGGAAACTATCGCAGGAGCATGCTTTTTTCCCGTTTCTTCCTTCTCGGGCACTGGAAAATCATCCCCAAACACTTTTTGGAGGTTTTTGCATGCCTCAACAGGATCGACATCTTCAATTGCCACATTAAGGGCTTCAAGTAAGGTAATTAGTTTTGCCTCTAACTCGACCATTTGTTTATTAGTCATTTGCTCAAAAAGATCACTCCAAGGCTCAATTGGAAGCGTAACTTCAAGGCGTTTGATCCACTTTTGGTCGTCCTCATCCCAAACTGGTGCAAATCGATTCAAGATTGCTTCTATTAGCTTGCAAAGCGCCAAAAGATCATCAGGTTTTCCAGCGACTATATCTGCATAGGTCGGTTGCAGTTCATCGTACGCTGCAACCGTAATACCAATTCCAATAGGAGCGGTGTTTCCGTCTGATGGAAACTTCTCGTCCTTCCACCGTTTTAGATAACGCACTGTACGGCGAAATTGGGCACGGTCGTTTCCTTCAAAACGGGAATAAATTGCATCTGTAAGAGTCTGAGGTTCAGATACTTCCCAGATTCGGTATTCTTCCGTTGAATGTTCTCTACCCTTGGCAAGGCGTGATTTGCCATCCGAGTTTTTGGAACTATCCGAATACACTGCGATGTCAACATGGTAAATTGGTTCACCTTCGCGTTGGTAGAAAACCGTAACGCAAGGCCTGCGGATTCGCACATCTTCGGTATGCCCATCTAAAGCCTTGTGGACACGCTCCTTCAAAACCACGGGATCAGGATAGGTTGTTGTGCTGACCTTAAAATAAAGTCCCTGGTCAATGTCGTAATCCCCGTCGATCGGCTTAACCCCTGTCCCCATTTCATAGCTTCCTTGATCGCGAAAATAAAAATCTGGGCAATCCTCATTGTTCTCATCAAAGATACCAGGTAGTTGCTCTTTCAGCTTACTCCGAATGATGTCACGTTTTTCACGAAGGATCTTATTTTCCTTGAAACGTTTAAGCATTATTCGCTCATTGAATTCCTCGAATTGATTTTGAACTTGTGCCATTTGACTCTCCTAATTCAGCTTAGCTGGTGTTCAACCTTTTATGTTGAACACCTAGATAAAAAAATATTCATTGCGGTATTTCGTAAACATGTTGACGACCAGTGGAAGTCATCTCTTCTCGTCGTGAAAGCATCCTGGCTTCGTAAAGTTTGCGCAACCTCATACTAGCTGTGCTGATTTGGAGATTTAGGCGATCAGCTAGTAATCGAGCTGTTAATTCATTTTCACTAAGGATCAACTTCCAGACTTCCATAAGGTTTGGTTCTACATGACCGATCACTATCATATGCTCTCCTACTCGGGTCGGTAGGGCCACCTTTGCTTTACGTCGGGCGATAGTGCCTTCGAGATTGTCTACAGTTGCAGCACTTGGATTCAACAAAATCAAGAACCTATCACCGAATTGTCCTTCAACCAGTCTGACTGCCAGCTCGACCACCGTTTCGTCAGCAAAGGATGTATCTATCACAGAAACATCTTCAAAGTTCAAACTCAGAGACTGGTTTACTGACACCTTGCGCAGTGCTTTCTCTAAGATGGGAAAAGCCCGGCGGCCGTAATCGCGAAGTAGAAGATCAGGTCCCGGAATATCTAATTCTGTGAAAAGACTTTTCATATTATATAGATTCATAAGACCCTTTCAATAATATATGTTGAAAACATAGGTGATTATAGCATGCACTACCACGATGCGCAAGGGCAAGGAATGTAAGATGAAATTATTTATAATTGGCTACGGAACTTGATTGCAACCTGCGTACCAGGGAAAAACGCAAGCTCGTCTTTCTTTTTTATCCCCCCAGGTCGCGCTAGCAAACTACCAGTCTCTGATCGGATGTATAGACTACCACCACTCTTGGTAGCTATCCTTTGAATAGCTCCAAGACCCTGCCCGCCGCGCCCTTTCCGTGCACTCCAACCATTCAACGCCTTATCAATATAGCCAGATACAGTGTCAGCAATTTCGCCATGTACACTTGAAAGCGACTTACAAATGCCAATCCCCAAGTCAGAAATGGCAAGTTCAACATCAACATAGTGGTGGTGTTCATACTTTTGTACGGTAACTGCTCCGACATCTGTGCTATGATCAACCACATTGCTACATGCTTCTGCAAGGAGGCTAATAATCCGGTCGATGTCTTGAGATTCGCTACCTAACCAATATTGGAGAATCTGTCGAGCGCGTCTCCCAACATCAAAAATATCTGATTGCTCACTCACGGAGACAAGTTCTAGTACACTTGTTGAGTCTGATTTACGACTCCAATCATCCGAATCATCAAACGGATCTTTTGTGTAAGCTATCCCATTTACATATTCGAAAAAATCAATTCGCCTCAGGTAAGCGTGAACATCTTTACGTAGCTCCTCGATCTGAACTGAAAACCCACTGAGTTTAGCCAAGTGTCGACAGGCTTCTAAGAGAATTGCCGCACCATATGGACATATCCATGTTACTGCGGAAAGATCAAGTACTATCCGATGGCGTTTATGAGCAACTGTGATAAGAGAAAGAAATGTCTCCACAGTGTCAGGAGTTCCTCCAAGGGCATCAGGAACATAAATGGTATTTCTCATCGTACATCTCTATGTGAGAGTGAACATTGACAACATGATTCACTTGGGCTATTGGGAGTTTTTCAAGTCGCCAAAAATCTTAAGAAGGCCAAGAACAACTCATCTCTCAGTTTAACTTTTCGATTGAACCTATTTATTGAATTACGCCATTACCGCCTGAATATTCTTTGCTTCTAACACATTGAAATATTCACGCTACTTCTCCACCGATGCTAGCCTGATCACTTACCTGCTTGGCTAGCTGCCTCTTTTTAGATTGATTGAACAAATTCGACGGCTTTTTGGGTGTACTCAGGTTTAATCCACCGTGGTGGGCTACGTTGTAAACTTATTTTACCGTCGAAATCCCCAAAAATTTCCTGCAGTTCTGGTGATAAAACCTTCAACGGTCTTCCGCTACGGTCTTGTCCGGGCATACTTATGCATACTGCTTTATCAAAAAGACGGCTGTTTTTAGACCCTTTCACGAGTATTAAATCATCATTTTGCCAACTAAAAATATCTGAATGTTTGACATGATAATTTTCTTTGAATAGCTTATTTATTTCTTCAGACGATGAAAAATCCCCAGCCCTACCTGCTGCCAACACATCAAAATATCCCAATAAATATAGGGCTGGCGGTGAATCGAAGTCCCAACCTTCAAGCCCACAATAGAAAATAAGTGCATCTCCTGGCTCTAAATTACGCAATCCTGCTTTTGGGCGCGTAGGATCACCGTATGTAAAAGTTGTAAACTCTGGATCAAAATGAATAGACTGATTTGCCATTTTATGCTTGAGTCTTTCAGGAAAGAAATCTATCAGATGCCTCCCACTTGTTCCCATTGTATTTCCATAGGTGCGTTCGTCTTTGCCAAAATTATCAGGGATTGGAATATACTCGAAAGAACCATCTTTGAATAATGGGGCATGAATGCCACCTGATCCTGTATCGATACCAACTCTTAGTAAAACTGCTTTAATATCTTTTCCTGACATCAACTCTCCAGAAGCCCCATGTAGGTTTGCTTTCGATTTCTATCAATAAGCGGGGGAGGATACGGCAAAGCATCAATATAGGTACGAGCAAACGACGAAGATTTTTTCTCGGCTACAGAACGTTCATATTCTCCTAGGAGTTCCTCTACAATGCGAGGTTCCAGCATTTTGCGTCGAGCCCGAAATTTACATGAAAATTTCGATTCCCAACTTGGACAATTAGCCTGCTCAACATACTGTCTAAGTAAAGGAAAATCACTTTCACCATTATTCCGAATTAGCAGAGGGGCTTCAGAATATTTGAAAGGCATTTTTATTGGATGCCACTTTGCTTCGGAAAATCGGATATGGTGGATAATGTGAATCGGAGGCGTGATAAATACCAACCTGAAACCCAAATTCCCACCTTGTGCAAACGCTAACCTTTTTCCTTCAAGTTCATGAGCTTTTTGGGGATTCATCAGGTTACGGGAATGACATCCTGTGCAACCAAAACTGCCATATTCCCAAAGTGGATCTGTTCTCATTTCATCAGAAATATTCTTATATGGCCTACGAAGAATAACGATAGCGACTCTATATTTATCCAAAAAGATGCACATCTCCCATATCGCTCATGAAATATTAGGCTGTTAACAGTGTATATTGGGCACTAGACTCTCAAACGGCTGATATCTTT
>CAZLNX010000160.1:0-13335 GCA_964560795.1 uncultured Anaerolineales bacterium
CTCATTGTGCCGCTACGTCAATGTATCATAGTGTCCCGCCTTACGTGGATAGCCAAATATACCAAAACATTATCACTGAAGGCGGCCTGGTCAACCTGACGGCAACAGAGAATATTGCTTTCCATGGTACGGTCAGCACCGGGGGCGGTTCCCTATCAGCCAACGCCCGGGGGATTCACGTATACCAAAACATTTATACTAACAGTGGGGATCTTAACTTCAGCGCAGACATGATCAATGTGAGCAAGACCATTTATACCGACGGCGGCCTGCTCAGCTTGACGGCAACAGGGGACATCATTCTTAATGATTTGGTCAATACTAACGGCGGCGCTTTCTCGGCCACCGCTGATAGTGACAATAACGGCTCAGGCAAGTTCACTTTGGCGGCCCCCACGACCGATTCCTGGGTAGAGCAGCAAATATTTTCCGCCTGGGGCAACGCATATGGTGATCCGAGATTTGGCTACTCGGTCGCCATCGACGGTAATACAGCGATCATCGGAGCTCCTTACTCTGGCGGCGCCATTAGCACCTACAATCATTTATCTGGTGCAGCTTATATCTTCACTCGCATCGGAGATTCATGGATACAAGAGGCGAAATTAACTGCATCCGATGTCAGAAGTTATGCCTACTTCGGTTGCTCCGTTGCCATCGATGGTGATACGGTCATCGTTGGGTCCTATGGTGCCAATGATGGTGGTGCAGCCTACATCTTTACCCGCAGCGGAACTCCTACGGTGTGGACCCAGCAGGCAAGATTAACCGCTTATGATGCCGAGGATGGTGACGGGTTTGGCTGGTCGGTTTCTATTGACGGCGATACGGTCATTGTAGGAGCCCCTTACGAAGACTATTTAAGCACAACTGACAAGGGTTCGGCCTATGTCTTTAACCGCAGCGGCACCACAGGTGCGTGGAGCGACAGGGTTAAATTCACTTATGGAGGAGCACAGGCGTATTGGCACTTCGGTTGGTCGGTCTCACTGAGCGGTACTACGGCCCTAATTGGGAGCCCAGGCACCTTTGCGGTACCGGTATATGGACAACCGCCGGTTCAACCTGATCTTGCCTATATCTTCGATCCCTGTACCGATCAGGGGGAGGAAACCTATTGTCAAACGAATATACTTACTGGTGCGCCACATTTGAGGGAGCAATATTTCGGCTATTCCGTTGCTCTCGATGGCGAAACGGGTATTGTTGGGGCCCCAAGAGCCGACTTATCGGGAGATGATTATGATGAAGGCGCAGTGAGTTTTATAACCCGCGACGGCACCACAGATACGTGGACTCAGGGAGATTTGCTTGACACAGGGAACAACCAATACTATGCCAATCTAGGCACTTCGGTCTCGTTGAGCGGTGATACAGCCTTCGTCGGGGCTCACCGCGACACCTTTGATGGCCACTATTACGCCGGGTCAACCTCTGTCTTCTCGCGCAATGGAACAGAGTGGAATCTGCTGCAGATATTGACTGCATCCAATGCTGGGGCAGGTAACCACTTCGGTCACTCGGTTTCGGTCGATGGCGATGCGGCCATTATTGGAGCCTATAACACGAATAGGGCTTTCGCATTCCGGTTTGTACCTGGCACACGTGGTGGAACGATCATCACATTCGGTGGCGATATCTCCATCACAGCAGCTCATGTTGAGCTGCTAAACGGTGGAGTGTACGCCTTTTCTGGGGACGTTACAATTACCGGTCGTAATCATGGAACCATTTCCACGAAAACCAGCGCCACTACGCAAATCACTGGAGGCACGATCACACTTGATGGGCATTTCAAGCCGGGGGGTCATGCTGCCCCAGGTAATGTAAGCATAACTGGGAGCCTGGTCTTTGCGACCGGATCTTCAGCGTCATTCGATATCAATGGCGATACGCCCATCATTGGATATGATAGGCTTTCCGTTTCAGGAACAACGGATCTCAACAGCCTCAACCTGGATACTTCTGCCAGCACCTATACTCCTTCAGGTACGGAGAAATTTACACTAATTGGTAGCTATGTGACCCCTTATTTTAATGGTTTAGCTGAAGGTGCCACGGTAGATGTCAACGGCGTTGATCTGCTGCTAACCTACTGGGGCGGCACAGGTAGAGAAGTGGTGTTGACCATGCCTTCCCTATTTAGCATCAATGATGTGTCAATTAGCGAAGGCGACAGCGGCAGCACGACCCTCAACTTTGCTGTCTACCGTAATCATGGCAATAACTACGCCTCGGTGAGGTATTACACTTCCAATGATTCGGCTTCTACTGCGGATAATGATTACCAGTTGATACCCTCAACTTCCTTAAGTTTTGCACTCAACGAGTTTACTAAGACCATTGGTGTCACGATAAATGGGGATACGAAGGTAGAGGCAGACGAATTCTTCTATGTTCGTCTCCATAGCGCCGGACGCGCTGAGATCTTCGATAACATGGGGAGGGGGACTATCACAAATGACGATTCCGCCACGCTGACCCTGGCAGGAGTCGATCATTCGAAGAACGAGAGAACCCCCACCCTCCATTCCTGGACCGGCTTCACCTTCTCAGTGACCCTGGATAACGCTGTACAGGGCGGCCTGGATCTGGCATACACCACCAATGACGGCACTGCCACTGTGGCTGATTCGGATTATGTCGATAATGACAGCAGCCTGAGTTTTACGGGGAATGCCGGTGAGAGCCAGACCATAACCGTGTGGGTGAGAGCCGACGACATGGTTGAAGCGGACGAAACCTTCACCGTAGCTTTGGGTGCCATCTCAAACCTGGGCGCGGGTATCGATCCCAACGATCTCAGCACAAGGAATTTACCTGCCACCGGAACTATCCTCAATGAGGATACTGCAACGCTGACTCTGTCGGGAGTCACTGCTACTCAAAATGAGGGTAACGGAGGGGTCAGTACCGACTTTACCTTCTCGGTGACCCTGGACAAACCTGTGCAGGGCGGTCTGGATCTGGCATACGCCACCAATGACGGCACAGCCACTGTGGCTGATTTAGATTACATCGACAACGACAGCAGCCTGAGCTTCACCGGGAATGCTGGCGAGAGCAAGACCATCACCGTCCAGGCGAAACACGACGCCAAGGTAGAAGCAGACGAGGTTTTCAATGTAGCCTTGGGCGCCATTTCTGGACTGGGGACAGGCATTGATTCCAACGATCTCAGCACGGCGGGTGCGCCGGCCAGCGGTACCATCATCAATGACGATACCGCCACATTGACCCTGGCAGGCGTCAGCCATTCCAAGAGCGAGGGCAGCGGCGGGGTCAGCACTGACTTCACCTTCTCCGTGACTCTGGATAATCCCGTGCAGGGCGGCCTAAGCGTAGCTTACACCACCGAGGACGACACCGCCACTGTGGCTGATCTGGACTACATCGACAACGACGGCAGCCTGAGCTTCACCGGGAATGCCGGTGAGAGCAAGCCCATCACTGTTCAGGTGAAACACGATGCTAAGGTCGAAGCCGACGAGGTTTTCAACGTCGCCCTGGGCGCCATCTCCAACCTGGGTGCGGGCATCGATCCCAACGACCTCAGTACAGCGGGTACCCCGGCCGCCGCCACCATCACCAACGATGACAGCGCCATCATCACGCTAAGCGGTAGTTCCGCCAATGAGGCCACCGGCGCCGTCGATTTCACCGTCACCATGAGCAGCCCCGTGGATATCCCGGTAACCCTGCAATTCGATAGTCTGTCCACCGGTACAGCCACGGCGGGCGTAGACTTCACCGCCCTCCATAATCGATCCGTAACTTTCGCAGCCGGAGATACGTCCGAAACCGTGGCCGTCAGGGTGAACGACGACCCCATTTTAGAGCCCGATGAAACCATCATCGCCCAACTGAGCAGCCTGAACCAAGGCGGGCGCTCGGTCTCCCTGGGCGGGGCCACTCCGGCGACGATCCTGAATGACGATACCGCCACGCTGACCCTGGCAGGCGTAAACTATTCTCAGAACGAGGGCACAGGTGGGACAACTACTGATTTCACCTTCTCAGTGACTCTGGATAATCCCGTGCATGGCGGTCTGGATCTGGTCTATACTACAAATGACGGCACCGCCACCGTGGCTGATTTGGACTACATTGACAACGACGGCAGTCTGAGCTTCACCGGGAATGCTGGTGAGAGTAAGACCATCACTGTGGAAGTCAAACACGATGCCAAGGTCGAAGCGGACGAACACTTCACCGTAGCCTTGGGCGCCATCTCGAATCTGGGCACGGGCATTGACCCCAACGACTTCAGCAAGGCAGGCGCTCCAGCCACTGGCACAATCATTAACGACGACAGCGCCATCATCACGCTAAGCGGTAGTTCCGCCAATGAGGCCACCGGCGCCGTCGATTTCACCGTCACCCTGAGCAACCCCGTGGATATCCCGGTATCCCTGCAATTCGATAGTCTGTCCACGGGAACAGCCACGGCGGGCGTAGACTTCACCGCCCTCCATAATCGATCCGTATCCTTCGCAGCCGGAGATACGTCCGAAATCATGACCATCACGGTGAAGGACGACCCCATTTGGGAGCCCGATGAAACCATTACCGCCCAACTGAGCAATCTGAACCATGGCGGACGCTCGGTCTCCCTGGGCGATGTCACACCAGGGTCGATTCTGAATGATGATGGTCCCGTCCTGGTATCGCTCGATCTGGTGAGTGGCAATCTACAAATCGAAGACATGGCCGGGTTGTCTGATGAGATTACCCTGATGCGCGACCAGGCCAACAGCCGCTGGGTGATCTTGGATGCGAACAATCCCATCGCCTCTGCTGTACCTAACAGCGTGGCCGCCAGTGCTACCTCCATAGCTGTTCCTTTCAACCAGGTCAGCGGCAGCCAGATCACCATCAATCTCATGGCCGGCGCGGATAGCCTGACCGTAGATTTCTCTGACAGCAGCTACACCAAAGCCATCCACTTCAACGGCGGTGATCCCACGGGCGCACCGGGCGATTCCCTCAACCTGAGCGGCGGCAGCTTCACTAACGCCACCTTCAATTACACCAACCTGCATGATGGCAGTATCGACCTGGATGGCCAGACCATCACTTATACCGGTTTAGAGCCCATCGTTTCTACGGCCGCTAACATCAACGTGACCCTGAATTACAGCGCAGCCCCCGAGACCATCACGGTCCAAAGCGGCGGTGCGGACTCCACCAGGGTTGCTTCTACGCTTGGAGAAACCACTACGTTCAAGAACCCCACTGGAATTTTAACGGTCAACGCTGGTGATAGCGGCAATGACCGGATCAACGTCACCGGGCTGGGCGCCAACTTCAGCGGCGACCTGGTGATAGACGGTCAGGGCGGCTCGGATACTGTCACCCTGAGCAATCCTTTGCCAGTCACCACCCGCAGCCTGAAGGTCATCGCTGAAAGCATCAACCTGAACAGCGGCAGCATGACCACAACGGGCATGCAGACCTACGATGGCCCCGTTACCTTGGGTGGTGATACTGCCCTGAGAGCATCGAAAGTAACGTTCAACAGCACTCTGGCCGACACCGCCAGTTCTTTAATCATCACCGGCGATGCCGAGTTCCATGGCGCAGTCGGGGGGCTGAATACGCTGACCATCTCCGGCAATACGAAGATGGCTGCTGGTACGGTAGAAACTTTCGGAGAACAGACCTACCACGGCGCGGTGACCTTGGGTAAGGATGCCAAGCTGATCGGCTCGACGATCCACTTCCCCAACGATCCCACCTCAACCATTGATGGGCCGTTTGGCTTGGAAATCGTCGGCAATGCCAACTTCCAGGGTCCCATAGGCAGCCAGACACCATTAGCGTGGTTGATCATCAGGGGTGATACAGCCATGGATGCTGGTACCGTGTCAACCCGAGGCGGACAGGATTACTATGGCCCAGTAAGGCTGAGTAAGCACACGAGAACCAATGGCGCGCAGATGGCCTTCCATTCCACCGTAGTAGGGCCAGGGCATCACTTGACAGTCGCCTGCAACGGCTTCTTCAATGATGTCATCATCGTTTCAAGCCTGATAGTCTGTGGTACGTTTACTGGTAGTGGTGCAAATCTCTGGCGGGCGCGTCTGCTTGGTGGCGGTAATCGTGGTGACAATGGTGCTCCCCCAATTCCTCCACCCGTTATAGTTGTGTTGGTCGGTGGCAACCCCATAATCCCAGTAACTGGCGGTCAAATGGTACCACTCAACCAGACCACAATTACGATTTTGCTGAGTGCCCCCCTACGTAACCCACTGGGCGGATTACCCCCGGCCATTGGTGACCGTGATCTGGTAATTTTCCCACCCGGTATTGCCGGGACGGCTGGGATCAATACCGAGTTGTTGGATCCGGCTAACAGCATCCTGACATTACCCGATGGCGGCGAAGTCGTCTCTGGCTTGACGGTAGTCTTGTCTGGAAGCCAGGGACCCCTGGGTGACATCACATCTCTCAATGAAGCCATCATCATATCCTTCGCCATCCCACCAGCATTAGATGGCTACAATTTCTCCTTCCTGGTCTGGGATCCGACGATGAATAATGGCCTGGGCGGTTGGGTTGAGTTGGAACCCGTGATTATGACGTGGGATCCAAGCCTCAACAATGGCCTTGGAGGCTGGGTATCAGGAGAAGAGATATCGTCATCCTTCGGGCATGTGCCCTCACCGTCAGAAAGTACCCAACGTTTGAGTGTTGAAGTCAATTTCACCGGTACATTTGTTTTGATTGCTTTCCCTTCTGAAACCCCATAAGCGGTGATCTAGCCGAACTAACCGTAAGCAAAAAATATGACCCATCCCGAATATAGGGATGGGTCATTTGTTAGGGGAAAATCTTAGGGAGCAGGATCAGCCTCGTCGATGCCGAACACGCGTGTGTCAGGATACCAATCCTTCCAGCCAAACCAGAAAGAGGAAGTACTCTTTATTCGAGTCAGCGTCGATTCGCTTAAAGGACCTTCGATTGCTTCTCCGGTCAAACCATCCCAGGTGGTATTTGTCTCTTCATCAATAAGCGTGAGTCCGTCTTGGGCCTGGAAGGTCAATATTTGACCATCGCTCTCTCGGTTGAAAACTACACCTGTTCCCGTTTCTTCACCGAAGACAACCAGAATAGGCACTTCACCGACGAAATCGTTCACAATGGGAATACTGTTCAGTACGCTGAACGGATAAGCTGCGGCTTCACCGTTTTGTTCCACACCAACCACGAACTCTTTCACATGCAGACGTTCATCTGTTACAGTCTCCCCGATCACGCCACTGCGAGATGATGCGTAGTAGTTATCGTAGGGATCTCTGCCGCCGTAATAGCCTTTGCGCAGTGCCAGGGTATCGGGGTGTTTTTCTTTCCAGTCGACCCAGGTGGTTTGCCATGCAGGTACGAACTCCAGTTTTGTACCTTTCAACTCGCCTTCGACAGCTTCACCAAGCAATTGACTCCACAGCGTTTTTGTTTGGCGGTCATACATCACCAATACGTTCATGATAAGCTTGCCGCTGACGCCAAAGGTATATTCTTCTCCGTCGATTATGCGGGAATACACGATTCCCGTAAAGCAAAGCGGTCACCATGTGACGGCGATTTTCTCGCCGCCGACCGTGTCATTTACGATCTCATGAGAAGATAAAAGGGGGATGGAATAAGCCCGGGCGTCTCCGTTGAATTCAACGCCAATGACCAATTCATCTGGAGCATATTCTTCATCTGCCTGAGTAGCATTAAGGAAGTCAGGCTCATCGATGGCTGGTATGCCATCAAAGGGTAGTAGGGTGACGATCTCCAATTCTCGCTCTCCTTCAGAATCAGGGGTTGTTTGAGTGGATCCAGAAGTTGATTGGGGCGTTGATGATTGTGGATCGGGCATACTTATTGTCTGAGTGGCAACTGTACAGGCGGATAGAAATACGCTCAATGCGAACCCCATGATCAGCCAATTGGGAATCTTTTTCATGAGGGCAACTCTCAGTCGTCTTTTTTGAATACCTTTTCGCCAGCTTTGATGGCTACCTTTAGCCGATTCTCCCAAGGTGTCAGGGGGCATGACCAATGATCGTTATAAGCACAGTAAGGGTTGTATGCCAGATTGAAATCTACCTGCAATTTGCCATTGGGCAGTGTATGCGGATCCAGGTAGCGTCCAGCGCCATAGGTTTCACTCCCAGCCTGTGAATCGACAAACGGAATAAAAAATCCATGGCCGCTTTCATACACTGTCAGCGATGCAGGTTCACCTTCGACGTCAAAATGTATCTTTCCAAAGCGAGTAAATTGTTGTACATCTCCCGTGGAAGTTTGCACTTCGATGATGTCTTTTTCATCGAACTCGTCGATATCTAATTCGAGGCGCAGCGCATCATTCTCATCGAAGTAGCTTAGCGCATCGAAGTTTGCTTTTTGTTCAGGATCAAGCGGACTTTGGGGGTGGTTGGCAAAGAAATCGTCTTTCTGTGCCCTTGCGATTGCGAGATTGGTCATTCGAGTGCTCCCAGGTGTTAATCTATATTGTGTCAGGACAGACGATTTCGATTATAAATCTCTTACCCCCAAAATGTGTATTAAAACCCAACCGCCCCGGTGGGAGGCTCCAGTTCCCGTAGGGGCGGTTTGAGTGTATGAGGAGAATGCAATTGTTATTATAAGGTTTTAGATAAGTAGAAGATGAAAAAAAGATAAAGGTAAATTAAAAATTAGATTTGTGAATTATGAGAAAGATTCTATGCTCGAATTGCTTTTTCTATACCTTCCCAGGTAATTGGGCCTTCTCGCAGGATGCGTAATTCTGATGAAGTGCAATCTACCACTGTCGATGGTTTGCCTCCAGGGGTGCTGCCCCCATCCAAGATGAGATGGATGCGCCCATCGAGTTGGGCGAGAACTTCGTCTGCCGAACAGGTATTCTCTCCACCGGAGAGGTTAGCGGACGTAACCGCTAGCGGCCCCGTGACGTCCATCAGCGCTAACGCGTCTGGATGGTCTGGAATGCGCACACCAATGGTGGGCAAGGGGCTGAGGATATCAGGGATGTCTGGGTGTTTGGCGAAGATAAGGGTCAGTGGACCGGGCCAGAATTGTTCTGCTAATTTCACCGCAGCATGACTTGGGTCCACTGCAACACGCGTTATGTCTTCGGGGGAGCTCATCAGTACTGCAATGGCTTTACTTTGATCGCGCTCCTTGACTTGAAAGATCAAGTTTATGGCATCAGTATCGAAGAGTGAGGCAGCTAACCCATAGACAGTATCAGTTGGGAATGCTACTAAACCCCCTTGATTCAGTACACTGAGCGCATGGGGAATTGCATCAGGGTGTTTTGCGGATAGGATCTCGGTTTTCATTTTTAGGTTTCAATGCGGATCAACCGGTCGCGCCCGGCTAAATCGGGCAGCAATTGGGCGTCCGCTTCGGGAAATGCTTCTTGGGTGAGGGTTAGGGCAGAGATACCTTGGGACGCATCAATTTCCATGAGCATCAATCCACCCGGAGCGAGATGTTTGGGTGCGGTTTTCAATAATCGCCGAATGATATTCAATCCATCGGAGCCGCCATCTAAAGCCAGGGTTGGTTCCCGGCCAAACACATCGAGTGTGTGTAGAGTCGCGGTTGGGATGTAGGGGAGGTTGGCGCAAATAACGTCGCACCCTTCAGCTTGCTCAGGGCGGGCTGCCGCACGTCGCACGTCCACATTTGTCAATAAATCGGATTTAATAAACTCGATACGATTATGGATATTGTGTTTTTGAGCGTTGATCCGAGCTATTTCCAATGCATTGTCGCTGATGTCTGTAGCAATGACCTGTAGATCAGGTATTTGTGTCGCTAAGGTTACTGCGATGCAACCTGACCCGGTGCCGATGTCGGCGACTACTCTACGGTCGGGATGGGTGCGCAGCCACGTCAGCGCTTCTTCGATCAGAAGCTCGGTCTCTGGGCGGGGGATGAGCACGGCTGGCGAGAGAATGAAATCTAACCCATAGAACTCCCAGTGCCCGATGATGTAGGGCAAGGGAGTGCTGGCTTCAAGTTGCGATATATTTTGAGCGAGAATCTCTGTTTGATTGGGGGTAAGCTGGCTTTCTGGATGCGCGAGAACCCAGGTGCGCGGCTTTTGCAATATGTGAGCCAGCAGCACCTGGGCATCGAGTGAGGGGGTGTCCGAACTAGGTTGAAGACGTTCTATACACTGATTAAGAGCATTCGCAATGGTCAATTTTCAATTATCTAATCCCGCGGCTGCAAGCCGATCAGCCTCATCTCGGGTAGTGAGTTCTTCAATGAAATCATCGATTTCACCATCCATAACGACGGGCAAATTGTGGGAAGACATATTGATGCGGTGATCGGTCACCCTGGATTGGGGGTAATTATAGGTGCGGATTTTCTCTGAGCGTTCGCCCGTGCCGATTTGCGACCGACGGCTCTCTTCGATCTCCGCACGACGTTTGGCTTCTTCCATTTCGTAGAGACGGGCTTTCATGATGCTCATAGCGCGCTGACGATTTTGCAATTGGGAGCGTTCATCCTGACATTGGACAACGATGCCAGTGGGTAGGTGGGTCAGACGAACGGCCGTAGAGTTCTTCTGTACACTTTGTCCGCCAGCCCCGGCGGACTTGTAAACATCCATTTTTATGTCGCGGTCGGGGATTTCGATCTCAACGTCATCCACTTCAGCCAGAACTGCAACGGTGGCTGTAGATGTATGGATGCGTCCTTGCGATTCAGTGACAGGCACCCGTTGTACGCGATGTACACCGGATTCGAATTTCAGTTTTGAAAAAGCACCATTGCCTTTGATCAGGAAGGAGACTTCCTTGAAGCCACCCACACCCGTTTCATTGAGTGAGAGCATTTCGGATTTCCAACCCAGAGAGTCTGCATAGCGATTGTACATGCGGTAGAGATCCGATGCGAAGATGCCGGCTTCATCGCCACCTGTTCCCGCCCGAATCTCCATGATCACATTTCGTTTGTCCCGGGGGTCCTTGGGTATCAACAGTGTTTTGATTTCGAGCTCTAAGTGAGGAATCTGTTCTTCTAATTCTCCCAGTTCCATAGCAGCCAATTCAGCTAATTCGGGGTCGTCACCATTTTGTAGGGCTTTGGCTTCTTCCAAACTTGTCAGCGCTTTGCGATATGCGGTAGCTTTTTTTATCAGTGGTTCTAAGTCGGCGCGTTCCCTGCCTAAGTCAGCAGCGCGTTGATAGTTGTCGCCGACTTCCATCAGCTCTTGATTGATTTCAGCGTATCGATCTTCAATACCTTTTAATTTGTCGAGTAACATGTCGCGATTATACCATCGGGGACTTTTTCTGCCTTTGTCATTTCTTTGGGGGAAATATACTCTTTCGGATTCACAGACCAACCCAAAGGTGGATTTGCACACCCTACTGAGGGGTTGGGTGCCATGTTTGGGGCGAATCTATCCAATGATCTGCATCATCAACATGAAGTAAGTCATCAAAATCGCATTTTTTTTGCTTGCAATCAATTATTTACCATGCTATAATTTTTCTAGGATTTCCCCCTAATATTGGAGTTCAAATAGAAAAACCGCGTTGATCGCTTCTCTGTTACCTGCGTGCTCTGGCGCGTTCGTCCAGCAGTGGGGTAAGGTTATCAAGTACGCGGATAAGAAATTTCCCTTGGAAAAGAGATATATATGAATGTATTAGAACTTGAAAAGAAACCGTTAATCGAGTTGCGTCAAATTGCCATGGATTTCAATATCCCCAAGGCTGCCCAACTCAAAAAAGAAAAATTGATGATGCTTGTTCGCCAGGCTGAAGCGGAACGTGAAGGCCTTGAAGTGCGAGGTGGCATTTTGGAGATCATGAGTGAGGGCATTGGCTTTTTGCGCTGGGATAACTATCAACCCAGTTCCAACGATGTCTATGTCTCCCAATCTCAAATCCGCCGCTATAAGCTGCGCAATGGCGATATGGTGATCGGTCACGTGCGCCCGCCGCGCGAGTCAGAGCGCCACTATGGTTTGCTTAAGGTTGAGACTGTCAACGGTTTAGACCCCGAAGAAGCCATGCGCCGAACTCGCTTCGAGAAGCTGACTCCCATTTTCCCGGACAGACGCTTTAACCTGGAAACAGATAAGCATCTTATGGCCACCCGTCTGATCAACTTGATCACACCTGTTGGACGCGGACAGCGTGGTTTGATCGTCTCGCCTCCAAAAGCGGGTAAAACAACAATTTTGAAGAATGTGATCAATGCGATTTCTAATCAATACCCTGAAGTAAATTTGATTGTCGCGTTGATCGGCGAGCGCCCGGAAGAGGTCACAGATATGGACCGCTCCGTGGATGCCGAGGTGATTTCGTCTACTTTTGACGAGCCAGTGTCCGCGCATGTGCGCGTTGCCGAGATGGTAATAGAGCGCTCAAAACGCCTGGTCGAGGCTGGGCGGGATGTGTTCATTGCTATGGATTCAATCACCCGACTCGCGCGTGCCTATAACCTGGTTGTGCAACCTTCTGGTAGGACGCTCTCTGGTGGTATTGACCCTTCGGCTTTGTATCCTCCCAAACGTTTCTTCGGGGCTGCGCGCAATATCGAAGATGGAGGTTCCTTGACAATTGTAGCCACCTGTCTGATTGATACGGGCTCCCGTATGGATGATGTGGTTTATGAGGAATTCAAAGGCACTGGTAATATGGAGCTGCATCTTTCCCGTCAGCTACAAGAGCGACGTATCTTCCCGGCGATCGATATTTCACGTTCATCTACCCGCCGAGAAGAGATACTCTTAGGACCGGATATCACTCCACGTGTCTGGTTGATGCGGCGTATGTACGACCAGATGGTCGCAGGGCCTCCTCACGGAGCAGGTATGGATCCTGGAACTGCTGCTGAAGCAATTTTTGATCGATTGAAAAACACCAACGATAATCAAGAATTCTTGATGACTCTCAATGAGTAGTCGTTGCTGATAAATCCCTCTTGTTGGTAATTGAATGATATCAGGAAGTCGCGGCTGGGTTTACTGGCTGAGCTGGGTTTTTGCTATTGGGTTGGCTGGTTTAGCCGGGTTTTTGGGACTGCAGCGGTCTCTTGAAGTTGAGAGAACCGCTGCTGATTCTGAACCGCAACCAACGCTTATTGAAATTCAACTTCCCAAAGGAGAAGCTCAACTGCCCTCCTATTCGGGGAGTGTCGCCCAGACTAGTCTCCAACGCAAAGCGATGGTAGACACGCTGATTCCATCCCGCCCGCGCACGAAGATCGTCGAATATACTGTGGATCAAGGGGATTCAATATTCGCCATTGCCGGTTCTTATGGGATTCAACCAGAGACCGTTCTCTGGTCCAATTATGATGTTC
>CAZLNX010000161.1:0-13305 GCA_964560795.1 uncultured Anaerolineales bacterium
GCCCTCCGCAGCCAGTCGTTCATGCCATCACAGGTGATGGCTTAGTAGTTACCTAAATTTAACCATCCACCAACTGGGGGATTTAATTTTGGGGCTTTGACGGATATAGAGAACCATAGAAAAAACGAACAATTTCCCTGATATAACTCACTTGCAACATGGCATCCATGGGGTTAAAATCGTCGTGCTATGAGCCAAGACATCCAAACACAATACCAAGCAGCTTTAGATTATATCTATAAGTATGTCGATTTCAGCCTGTCACATCAGGATGATCTTTCGATAGAAGATTTCACACTCCACAGTATGCGAACCTTGATGGAATCATTGGGGCAGCCTGATCATAAATATCCCAGCATTCATGTCGCTGGAACGAAGGGAAAAGGCTCGGTGTGCGCATTATGTGCAAATGCTCTACAGGCCCAAGGATACAAAGTAGGATTGTATACATCCCCACACCTGAAAGATTTTGAAGAACGCATCCAGATAAATGGGCAATCAATTTCACGCCAGGAATTTGTTGATCTCGTTGAGAAGATCAAACCGCATGTCGCCGCGATACCTGACCTGACCACTTTCCATATCACGACTGCCATGGCTTTGTGGTATTTCGCCCTCAACGAGGTCGATGTGGCTGTTGTTGAAGTGGGCTTAGGCGGTAGACTCGATTCGACCAATGTGATCACTCCAGTTCTCTCCGTAATCACATCCTTATATTTAGAACATACCAAAATTTTGGGGGATACCATTGAAGAGATCGCTGCTGAAAAAGCAGGGATAATCAAACCTGGTGTTCCGGTGGTCGTTGCTTCCCAAGTGGATTCTGCCCTCGACGTGATCGAAAAGATCGCTGCCGATAACAACGCTGAAATGACCCTGATAGGAAGAGATTATCATTACGAACAAGGCGAGCACTCCCTCGATGGGCAAGAATTAACAATTTTCAATGGTGGTAAACCCCCGGCAAAATATCAAATCGGTTTATTGGGACCTCACCAGGCTGAGAACGCTGTTGTCGCCTATACGGCTATGCAGCTTGCCAACCAGGTTGGACTCACGATTGATGATGCTGCTATCCAGGAAGGTTTCGCTGTTACCGAATGGCCTGGGCGTTTTGAGATCCTTAGGAAGGAGCCTCCGGTTGTGGTTGATTCAGGACACGCACCGGGAGCTATGACCAAAATCCAACAAACAATAGATGAATATTTTCCTGGGCGTTCGCTGTGGTTAGTAATTGGTGCTTCGGATGATAAAGATGTTCATGGTATGCTCAAGGAACTAACACCGCGATTGAAGAAGATTTATTGTGCCAAATCCACACACCCGCGTGCAATGGAACCAACCAGGTTGGCGTTGCAATCCAATGGCGTTGGCGTTCCGGTAGATGTCGTCCCGGACGTGGGTGATGCTCTTGAGGCAGCTTTGGCTGAAGCACCTGAGGGTGACGTGGTCATGGTGACTGGCAGCATCTTCGTGGCTGCCACTGGCCGCATTGCATGGTTTGAGCGAAAGCTCTGGGAGTAAATATGCAGCACGATAATTGGGATCCTAACGACACCAACGAATACGTCGATTCGCTGAATAAGCGCACCGAGGAACTCTACGCTATAGATGACTTGTTGCCCAATGAGCATGGCATCATCGAAGCGCCAGTGATGTCCTTGCGCGGTGTAGTCGTATATCCGAACATGGTATCGCCGCTCTTTCTTGGTCGCGAAAAAACGCTTTGGGCAGTTGAAGACGCTCAGGAGCAGAATCAAACCCTAATCGCATTGGCTCAACGCAACCCTGATGATGAAGATCCCGGACCTGAAGATTTCTTTCCCATTGGGATCGAAGTTGCCGTAGGACGTCTGGTCAATATGCCGGAGGGGGCTAGCACCGCATTGGTGCAAGGACGCAGGCGGGTAGAATTGATTGAATTCTCACAGGCGGAGCCTTATTTGAGAGCGCGTGTGCGCCCTATTCTCGAGGAAACCCATAGGGACCGCAATACAGAAGCGGCTATGCGGTCGGTATTGGATATGTTCAAGCGCTGTGTACAACTCAACCGCAGCCTTCCTGAAGAGGCTTATCTCTTCGCAATGAACATCGACGACCCAGGGTGGATGGCAGATATGATCGCCACAGCTGTTACCTTGGATTTAGATGTGCGCCTAAAACTCTTAGCCATGCTCCATCCCTTAGAGCGGTTGGGATATATTGGCGAACTGCTTGCCGAAGAATTGGAAGTACTTGAATTAGAAGACGAGATCCAATCCCGCACCCGCGGTGAGGTTGACCGAACGCAGCGTGAGTTCTATTTGCGCGAACAAATGAAGGTTATCCAAACCGAGTTAGGTGATGGTGACCCCTTTATGGCTGACGTTGCTGAGTTGAGTGAGCGCATCGAAAAGACAGCCCTCACCGAGCAAGCCAAAGAGCGCGCTTTGAAGGAACTCAAGAGGCTCAACCATATTCCACCCATTTCGCCAGAAGTAGGCATCATCCGCGGCTATATCGATTGGATTTTGGATTTGCCCTGGCAGGAAACGACTGATGACAATCTGGATGTCAAGAATGCAGCTGTGGTATTGGACGAGCATCATTATGGTTTGCCCAAGGCCAAGGACCGCATCCTTGAATATATAGCTGTAAAGAGTCTCAAGCCCAAGAAATCGCGTCAGCCAATCTTGTGTTTTGTTGGCCCACCGGGTACGGGGAAAACATCGCTGGGACGTTCGATCGCAGCTTCCTTGGGCCGGGAATTCGTGCGCATCTCCCTGGGCGGTGTGCGTGATGAAGCAGAAATCCGCGGCCACCGTCGTACCTACATAGGCGCACTGCCCGGTCGTATTTTGCAGACCATGAAACGTGCCAAAGTTTCCAATCCGCTCTTCATGCTCGATGAGATTGACAAGTTGGGTATCAGCTATCGTGGTGACCCTGCTTCGGCTCTGTTGGAAGTACTGGACCCCGAGCAGAATAATGCTTTCTCAGATCATTATTTAGAGTTGGATTTTGATCTTTCCAAAGTGATGTTCATCACCACCGCCAATACCGAGGCCACCATCCCTGATGCCCTGCTGGACCGCATGGAAGTGATCGAGTTCCCTGGCTATATCGAAGAAGAAAAGCTGGAGATTGCTCGCCGCTTCTTGATCCCGCGTCAAGGTGAAGAAAGCAGCATTGACGAAGGAGAGATTGAATTCACAGAAGCTGCTTTGCGCAAAATAATTCGAGATTACACCTACGAAGCTGGTGTGCGTAACTTTGAGCGGGAGATTGGGCGCGTGTGTCGCAAAGTAGCCCGAATCAAGGCCGAGGGTGATGAATACCCTCGGAAGATCGAAGTGGAACAGATCGAGAAATTCTTGGGACCGCCGCAGTTCTTTTATCACGCATCTGAACGCGAGGATGAAGTCGGCGTGGCTACGGCCGTTGCCTGGACCGCTGGCGGCGGTGAGATCATGCCTGTTGAGGTTGTCCTCGTGGATGGGAAGGGCGGATTGAAGCTCACCGGCCAGTTGGGTGACGTGATGCAAGAATCAGCGCAGGCTGCTTTCTCATATTTGCAAGCGCGAGCGAAAGACTTGGACCTTGACCCCGAAGAATTCCAGGAGACGGATATCCACTTGCATATCCCTGCAGGCGCTATCCCCAAAGACGGACCCAGCGCTGGTGTAACTATTGCTACTTCTTTGATCTCAGCTTTTACCGAGCGCAAAGTACGCTGCGATTTAGGCATGACTGGAGAGATCACCCTGCGAGGCCGGGTCTTACCCGTTGGGGGTGTGCGCGAGAAAATATTGGCTGCTCACCGTGCCGAATTGAAGATCGTTCTTATCCCTGAAGAGAATAAGAAAGACCTGGTCGACGTACCCAAGAAAGCCCTTGAAGATCTCGATATCCGCCTGGTAAAACACATGGATGAAGTTTTGGAGATTGCTCTGCGGCCAGCACCACCGAAAGACGAATCCGCGAAGGACACTAAGGATCAAGAAGACGGGGAAGAAGAATAGCGGATAGCTGTAAGCCGATAGCAGTGAGTGGGTAGCAGTTAGCAGTAAACGGGAATTAGTACTCAGTTATAGATAAAACTCGTGGCACCGGAGAGTAATGTCGCGAGTTTTTTATATCGTTGTCTTTTCATTTGTCTCTATCTCAATCCCTATCCTTACTAGCTATCTGCTCTCCGCTATCGGTTACCTGCTAACAGCCCTCTGCTAACGGCTATCGGCTGTCAGCTTCCCGCTTTTTGTTGCTATAATACTGACATGACCACAACTGCGGCGGAGATCATTACACTACTCGATCAAGGTAGGGGACAAAAACTGCATTGGTGCCCAGACGATGTGTCAGTCTCAGAACTGGCCAGTGTGCTGACAGGTATGGCCAACAGCGAGGGGGGGACGGTGTTGTTGGGGATCGCACCGAGGTCCAAGCAAGTGTTGGGGATCCGCGATGCAGAGTATCTCACCGATATCGTCTTCCAGGCCGCGTTGTTGATCGATCCTCCTTTGGTTATTCCCATCCCTTCAGTCCTCGATTATAGTGAAAAAGTAATTTTGTCGATCATTGTGCCGCCGGGCTTACCGCATGCCTTCAACCTGGAAGGACGCTATTTGGTTCGACAAGCTGATCGCACAGAACCACTACCGCCATCTCAATTACGTGCACTGATGATGAAGCGTGGCTCAATGCAGTTCGAAGCCCAGGTGCCAGAAATCGCGTCCCTGGATGATCTGGATTTCGATCAAATCGATGCCTATAAAGACGGATTGGGATTGCCTCCTGATGAGCCTGTTGAAGATCTGCTTGCCCGACGCGGTTGTTTGAAGCGAGTCGATGGTGCGTTGAAACCGACTTATGCTGGATTGCTGCTCTTTGGGCGTCATCCTCAGCAATGGGCACCCAGCGCGACGATCCTTGCAGCGCGTTTTTCTGGCGTGGCAATCTCGGATCAATTTGTCAAACAGGAGATTCGTGGCACGCTGCCTCAGCAGTTACGCCAGGCAGAGACCTTCGTGCGCGATCAGCTGCGCAGCGTGGTGCGCTTGGTTGGTCTCTCCCGCGAAGAAACGCCTGAATATCCCTTGGAAGCAGTGCGCGAATTGTTAGTCAACGCCGTGGCGCACCGCGATTACAACCAGGGCGGCGACAGTATTCACCTGCACATTTTCGCTGACCGCTTAGAAGTGCATTCCCCCGGTGATCTGCCTGGCCCTGTGACCTTGGAGAATTTGTTGGATGCGCGTTTCTCCCGCAACCCCATCATAGCCCAGGTGCTCTCGGATTTGGGATATGTGGAGCGTTTGGGCTACGGTCTCAACCGCGTGGTAACTGTGATGAGACAGAACAATCTTCCAGAACCCAAATTTGAAGAAGCTGGGGGCGCATTCCGGGTGATTATTTTTAATTCGGGTGTAGAGACGCAGCATGCTGCGTCTCTACTTGATATTACAGAATATTCTGACTACGAGCTCAACCCCCGCCAGGAACTGGCCTTAGGTCACCTGGCAACTCGCAAACGCCTGACCAATCGCGAATACCAGGAACTTTGCCCAGATGTCTCTCCCGAAACCCTGCGCCGCGACCTGGCGGATTTAGTCACGAAAGGTATCATATTAAAGATGGGAACCAAGCGGGGGACGTATTACATTCTAAAGCAGCTGTGAGCAGGTAGCAGTAAGCAGTCAGCTAACGTCTCAAAGCTGACTGTTCTTATACGGAGAAAGCTTTGAAAAAAAATAAAACTTCTGACCAAGAACTCACTATTGGCTTGGCTCAAATCGCACCAGTCTGGCTGGATCGTGAAGCTACGCTAACCAAGATCGTCTCCTGTATTGATGAAGCCGCTGAAAAAGGTTGTCAGCTGGTTGTTTTTGGTGAAGCCTTGTTGCCTGGTTATCCTTTTTGGGTAGAACGCACCGATGGAGCGCGCTTCAACTCGCAAATCCAAAAGGAGATCCATGCCCATTATTTGGATCAGGCATTGCAGATCGAAGCGGGTCATCTCGATCAGGTCTGTGCGTTGGCGGCCAAGAATAAGCTGGCGGTTTATCTGGGAACGATCGAACGACCCGTGGACCGCGGCGGGCACAGCGTATATGCCTCGTTGGTTTATATCAACCCAGTAGGAGAGATCGGTTCGGTGCATCGTAAACTGATGCCCACCTACGAAGAGCGTCTGACCTGGTCGATTGGGGATGGTCACGGGTTAAGAGTGCATAAGTTGGGGGCTTTTACTGTCGGGGGTTTGAACTGTTGGGAAAACTGGATGCCCCTACCGCGTGCCGCCCTCTATGCGCAAGGTGAAGATTTGCACATCGCCGTATGGCCGGGGAGTATCCGCAACACCCATGACATCACCCGTTTTATCGCCAAGGAATCGCGCTCATTTGTGGTCTCGGTTTCAGGCTTGATGCGCAAGTCAGATTTCCCGGAGGGCACTCCACACCTGGATTTGATCCTGGAGGACAGCGACGATGTGCTGGCCAACGGTGGCTCTTGCTTAGCTGGTCCTGATGGGGAGTGGGTAATCGAGCCGGTGGTTGACAAAGAGAGTTTATCGGTGGCGATCATCGATCACGCCCGCGTTCGAGAAGAGCGCCAAAACTTCGACCCATCTGGCCATTACTCGCGCCCAGATGTCACCCGCTTGATCGTAAATCGACAGCGACAGAGAGTAATTGAGATTGAAGATTAGATTCTGAGATAGAGCTAGTGATTGAGATATTCTACTCACCATCTATTGACCACTGTCCACCGACCACTGTTCACTGAGTACAGTTCACTTCTCAGGGACACGCATTCCCCTGGTGTTCTGCGAATGTCTCTGCAAAGAAGTGTCGTCCGGAATCATCACAGGTAGCCCGGAAATAATAGTATGGTGTTTGGGCTGGGAAAGCTACAGCGCGCAAAGCATTGATCCCTGGGCTGCAGATTGGCCCTGGGGGTAAGCCGGGATAAATATAGGTATTGTATGGGGAATTGATTTGGAGATCTTGTAGGGTTAGCGGGTTGGTCCACCAGCGACTTTGGGCGTGGTTGTAGCCGATGGCGTATTGCACAGTGGGATCGGTCTCTAATTTCATTCCAATAGCCAAACGGTTAAAGAAAACCGATGCAATCAGAGGCATCTCCTCGTCAACAACGGCTTCGCGTTCAATGATCGAGGCCAGGATCACCGCTTCGTGAAGACTCAAGCCTTGCTGCTCGAAGCCGCCCAGCATCTCATCGGTGATGGATAAGTCAAATGTGGCTCGCAGCGTAGTTATAAGGGCGGGGGCATCCGTCGAGCGGGGGAGTTCATAAGTCCCAGGCAGCAAATAGCCTTCAGCGAACTCGGCTTCAGCCAAATCGACAAATTCTTCTCGCTTGATTGATAGCCCCGATGTAGGCACAGCGACGCCCACCTCTTCCAACCGCCATCCAGGCAGGATGACCAGGGTGGCATTGGTAGGATTGGGATCTAAAAGCGCCTGGGCAATCTCCAAGGAGTTCAGCGCTGGGCTGAGCGTGTATTCTCCAGCTTGGATTTGGGTATCCATGCCGCTGTAAATTAGGTACACGCGGAAAGCTTCAGCGCTCTGGATCAACCCACCTTCTTCGAGCCGTTGACTCACTGCGATGGGTGATTCGCCCAAGACGATCTGAAAAGAGGTGATATTGCCAAAGGGGTTGGTAGGTTCAGTGAGTTGGTCGCTATAGCGGTAGAGTTGCAGGGTCAGTGAAGTTCGATCGACCAGTCCTAAGTTTGGGGCGGGTGACCCAAAGGTGGCCTTGACCTGCTTGGGCATGGTCACCGGAAAAATAACCAGATAAAAGAAGAGTAACCCGAAGGCTGCGAGAAATGGCAGCAAAAGGATGGCGCAGTACTTTGTTTGAGATTTTTTCATTTTTGTGATGCGTTGCTAGTCAACAATTAACTATAAACAGTGAAAACGAAGACGGTTACGTGTGGCGATTCACCGTCTACCATCTGCTGCCCGCTGTTCACTGTCCAAATACGATTGCAGAATCACCGTCGCGGCCAATTCGTCTAGATGACCACTTCGCTTTTTGCGCGAAACATTCATATCAATGCGCGCCTGGCGGGCAGACTTTGTGCTGCCGCTTTCGTCCCAAAATTGTACTGGGATGTCTGTTATCGCCCGGATAGCACCTCCAAGACGTGTAGATTTGCGTCCTTGAAAGGTTGGCTTCCCGTCCTCGTCGAGATTTTGACCTAGAATGATCAACTTGGCTTCGTTTTCTGCTGCCAAATTGGCGATAACCTTGGCATCTTCTGCACGTGAAGAGTGCTTAATAACGGTCAGCGGGTTGGCAATGGTAGCAGTCGGATCGCTGATCGCGATGCCAATATTTTTTTCGCCGGGGTCGACTCCTAGAATACGCATTTTGAAGGTGGAAGTTGGATGATGGATGTTAGTTACCGCTAGACACTGTGATCCGGAAGGGCAGGAAAGGTAAGCGCGGCCACCAGGATGGTTTTGGGGAAATGTCCGCTGGTTCCGCCAGGGGCAATGTGGTTGTCAGTTGGTCGCTGGCATTTTCTGGGGAGAGGCCGATGGCAAGTTTGATAGCTTGCGTGTTATCAAGTTGAGCGTTGATCTCCCATTGTGCCCTCATCCGCCAACGGGCTGTCAGATCATCATCCAGCGTCATCTTGCCCAGTTCGGTCAGTTCCAAGGTGTCCTGGTCGGGAGTGAAACTTTCAGGAAGATTTGTCTCTAAAGCGGCGCGCCCTAATTCACTCAGATTATCTCCGGAAACGGTTAAGGCTTCAAATTCTAATCTCAGCACCAATTCAAGTTGGTCGGCAGGTGCTGGTTCGCTTGGTGTGAACGATTCATCTTCTGTTCCCACAAGCCGCACTTCTTCGCTGATCAAGATGTCTTCGTTTCCTAATTTCTGAATGATCTCATCCAGGGCGC
Source organism: uncultured Anaerolineales bacterium (assembly GCA_964560795.1). Classification (GTDB taxonomy): domain Bacteria; phylum Chloroflexota; class Anaerolineae; order Anaerolineales; family UBA11858; genus NIOZ-UU35. The sequence continues at coordinate 8,919 of CAZLNX010000161.1, forward strand.
TTATCGCCAGGGTTTCATATAGCTGGGCGTAAAGTTCATCATAATCCTGTTCGTTGGGCGCAGGGATATTCCGATCCGTGCCGCCGGATGTGGGGGCTAAATTTATAACTGTCAGCTCTAAGCCCAGCGGTCCCTCGATTGCCAGGATACTCTCCGCAGCGATATTGCTGACGGTGCCAGGTGATACAGCCTCAATGGGGACGGTTGTGCCTTCTTCCCCAGGTGGGACGATATCCGAAGCGGTGGTAATAAAACGCACTGGCGGTTCATCCAGCGTACTGACCACAATTCCCGTAGGTAGTGGAATTGTCTGATCGGTGAGATTAGTGAACGTGACTTCGCCGGTGGCAATTCTGTCAGGGATGGGGATGCTGCCGGACGTAGCCAGACTGCCGCGCCCCTCGACGATTACAGATTCCCAACGGGCGGGGACATTCCCTGAGAGATCCACGGACTGGTATTCTGGGTTGGCTGCCACTGATATGGTGATATTTTCTGTGCGCGTTTCTGGCGTGAGATGGATCTCGGCAGATGGCACCAAGAGGACGGCGATGGCCAGTACGCCCAACACGCCCAGGGTGAAGGCAATCACGCGCGTGATTGGATGGATGAGCCATGCCGGCGTAGGCGGGTGGGCGATATCGCGCAAACCTTCTAAACTCATGGGCAAGCGTCGTTTTCGCCACAATTCTGTGGACTGACGCTTAATCGTTAGGGGGAGTTTGATCCTTTGTTTGCGATCGGGTCGCCAATGATCGCTCTCGGCTTTGCGAATGCTGTTGTAGAGGGGAATCCCCAGGGAAATTGCGTGAAAACGCACCCCCGCGTTGCGAACCACCAGGGCCAATTGCGAACCCAATTCGACGCTGTGCCTCTTGAGCATGATCAGATCTAGCCGGCGGTTGAGTACGCGTCCCCGTGCTGGCCAAACTAATAAGATGCGCGCTGTTTGACCCCAGCCCATCTTGTCCATGGCAGAGTAAATGTCATCATGGGGTTCGAGTTGGATAATCTGTGTTTTCATCGTTTGCAGGCTGCACTGCTATGTGGTGAGCGTCTTGCCAAGACCGTATGCGCCGCCGATTATCATCCCAATACCCAGGAAGAACAGATAACCGTAGTTAATGACGATATCGATCAATGCCTCGATAATCGCTTCGTTGGATGCATACCGACTAAGAATTGTATTATAGTCACGCCAAAGTATATCACCAGTGAATAAGGTTAGGGCTATGCCTGCCAAAAAGATGGCCATTCCCAGAGGTACTAGCAATCTATTCTTTCGTCTGGTAACAAGGCGATGGTGATCCGCTTGAACATCCAAAACAAATTCTTCCCCTTGCTGCCAATTCCAACCTGTACGATTGCAGATTTCGAAGATGATGTCATCAAGATCTTCGAAGGCACATAACTCCTTAATGACGAAAGCGGTTAGTTCTTCAAAGTCAAAATCGGGCTTGGTGGAGTTCATTTGAAACTCTTTATCAAAAGACCCTAAAGGTCTCTCAGACCTTTAGGGTCTAATAATATTAGCCTAGATTCTCTTCAACCCAACCGGGGACGCTGGCTAAAGCCTCCTCGATCTTGCTGGGGTCTTTGCCGCCTGCCTGAGCCAGGGTGGGGCGCCCACCCCCGCCGCCGCCAAGGGGCGCGGCGACGAATTTGACTAACTCCCCAGCTTTGATGCCGCGCTTGACCAAATTTTCAGTAACCGCGGCTATGATGATGGGGCGTTCGTCCAGGACGCTGGCCAGGACAGCTACCCCGTTCTCCGGGAAGCGTTGGCGGAAGCGGTCGGCCATTTGACGCAGGGTGTCGGCGTCAGCTTCTTTGAAGTTGGCTGTGAGTACATCTATGCCACCGACATCCGCGGTTTCGTCCAGGACGCGTGTGAAGTCTGCGGAAGCCAGACGTTGGCGCAGATCACGGATCTTCTTGCGCGCGCCAGAAAGATCGGTGATGGTCGCTTCGGCGCGTTCGAGTAACTGATCTGGAGTTGTAGATAGTGTCGCTGCAACGCGGTTGAGCACGCCGAATCGTCGCTGAATGAGTTTATAAGCCTCGCGCCCTGTGACAGCTTCAATACGTCGGATGCCAGCCGCCGCGCTGCCCTCGCTGGTGATGATGAAACTACCGATTTCGCCGGTGCTCTCACAGTGTGTGCCACCACACAACTCGTTGGAGAAGGGGTGATCTTCTTGGTCGGCAGTGATGGTGATATTGCGTACGTTCTCCTCGTACTTCTCACCGAAGAGGGCTCGGGCGCCTTCTTCGATAGCCTGATCCAAGGGCTTGAACTGGATCTCTAAATTATGATCTTCCAGAACGCGATTGTTTACCTCGGCTTCGATTTGCTCTAGTTCGTCGGGGGTCAGCGCCTCGGGATGTGTGAAGTCGAAGCGCAAGCGGTCAGGGGCGACCAAGGAGCCAGCCTGTCGAGCGTGGGAGCCTAGGACTTCATCCAGGGCGTAGTGCAGCAGGTGCGTGGCAGTATGGTTGCGCATGATGTCTTTACGTCGCATGGCGTCGATGCGGGTTGTCACCGCTCCCCCAACTTTGGGGGTGCCGGAAACGACCTCACCTACGTGGGTGATAATCCCCGCAGCGGGTTTGCGCAAATTATGAATCTTGATCTCCCAGTCGTTGCCAGTCACTGTCCCAGTGTCCGATACCTGGCCACCGGCCTGGATGTAAAAGTGGGTCTCTGGGAGCAGCACCTCCACCGGCTCACCAGGAGCAGCCTCAGCCTTGGATTGACCGTCCACGATCAGGGCCAGGAGCTTGCCATCAAATTCCAGGATCCCATAGGGATCATAGACCACGCCATCTGAGTCAAGGATTTCCCGTTCCTGTAAATCGGCACGGATTTCCCGGTAAATTTCGACATCTTCGCCGCCCAGCGCGCCCATAGCTTTACCGGCGCCGGAGGCCAGACGGTGGGCTTCCATAGCCTGATTGAATCCGGTCTGGTCGACTTCCAGATCGCGCTCTCGAGCGATGTCGCGGGTGATCTCCAGTGGCATGCCGTAGGTGGTGTAGAGGTCGGCGGCCTGTTCGCCAGAGAGGGCCTTTTCGCCGCTGCTATCGAGACCATCGAGTAATGATGAAAGTTGATCTGTGGCGCGATCGAGAGTTCGCTGGAACTGTTCTTCTTCACGAGTGATGGTGTCGATAATCGTCTGGCGATTGCGTGTGAGTTCGGAGAAAGCCTCGCCGTAATTGTCGATGACGGTCTCAGCAACCTTGGCCAGGAATGGTTCGTGTAATCCCAGCATACCGCCAAAGCGATAGCCGCGACGGATGATCATACGGGTGATATAGTTGCGACCCATATTACCGGGGATGACGCCATCTCCGACGAGGAACGCTGCCGCACGAGCGTGATCGGCGATCACGCGGTAAGGCGTGAAATCCTTTTCTACTTGCTCATCTGAGTGTCCGGTGAGTTTTTGCGTGGTTTTGATCAGCGGCCAAAGTAGGTCAGTGCGGTAGTTGGAATCAACATCTTGCAGCACGGAAACGATGCGCTCGAAACCCAAGCCGGTGTCGACGTGAGTAGCAGGTAGTGGTTCCAGATGAGAGGGTCCCAGGCGGTTGTATTGAATGAAAACAAGGTTCCACAGTTCCAGGTAGCGGGTACACTCGCCATTGACATTGCAGTCGTGTTCCTGGTCTTGCATGTTGCAGTATTGTGGGCCACGGTCCAGGTGAACTTCGGAACAGGGCCCGCAAGGTCCTGTATCTGCCATTTCCCAGAAGTTATCAGTCCTTCCGAAGTACAGCACATGATCTGGGTTGATGCCGGGTTGTTCTCGCCAGTAATCTGCGGCCTCTTCGTCGCTGGGGACTTCGCCCTTTTCATCTTCGAAAACCGTGGCGTAGATGTCCTCTTTGGGCAAACCCCAAACTTCGGTGAGCAGTTCCCAAGCCCATTCAATGGCTTCCTTTTTGTAATAGTCACCGAAAGACCAGTTACCCAGCATCTCAAAGAATGTGTGGTGCGTGTCATCTCGGCCAACGTCATCGAGGTCGTTATGTTTGCCTGCTACACGCATACATTTTTGTGAATTGGCGGCGCGGGTGTAGTTGCGTTTGTCGGTGCCTAGGAAAACATCTTTGAATTGCACCATCCCTGCATTGGTGAAGAGTAGGGTGGCATCTCCACCAGGGACCAGGGACGAAGATGGGACAAATGTGTGCCCCTTGTCTTTAAAGAAGTCGATAAAACTTTTGCGGATGGCGTTACCAGTATGTTCTTGCTTACTCATTGATTTGCTCCTGTCAATTTCACCACAAGGGCACAAAGGCACGAAGGAGAAAATATTCTTTGTGACTTAGGCACTAACAGCACTTCTATCGACAAAAAATTGTCGATGTTGATAACCTA
>CAZLNX010000162.1:0-1570 GCA_964560795.1 uncultured Anaerolineales bacterium
TTTAGGTTATCAACATCGACAATTTTTTGTCGATAGAAGTGCTGTTAGTGACTATACACTATGCCCATCAGTTTATCAATTGGGGAGCAAAATTTGTTATACTTACTATGGGAGACAATGGAACTCTCCTCATCACAGCAGCTGGTGACGTGTATAATATGTTTCCTAACCCAATCTCAGTTTCAGATGTGACTGGTGCAGGTGATGCATATTGGGCTGGATTCCTGACATCGATATTAGATGGTAAATCCCCCTTAGATGCTGCCAAATTTGGGCAAGCCCTCGCTGAGATCAAAATTGAATCTGTAGGCCCACTAACAATTCCACCGGATCGCAATTTCCTAGAAGATAGAGCACAATCTGTTCGGTATCAAAGAATATCAGATAACTAAACAAACCAAATTGAGGAGGTGGCAATAAGCGACAGAGTAATAAACGGTTTCTAGATCGCCTAGCCGTAGCGTAAGTAGACATCAAAACTATGTTTTACTTCATCAAACCACAGGCATATCTCATGTAATCCCCCGCGCGAAAGGAGAAGGAAATGCAACCTACAACCGATTATCAAGTTAGGACAAGCGGATTTCTCGACTGGATTGCCCTCATTCTAGGTCGTGTCCTGATTTCCCTTGTTGTACCTGTGACAACTTTCGCTGTCCTAATCATAGGTTTTCGCTGGCTCCGCGACACAATACCCAGTGGAACAGCAGAAAAGACAGCCGTCTCATTAGTCGCCATCATTTGGGGCGTTGGAGGAGCAGCAATCCTCTACGTTGTTTCAAACTGGTTAGTAGAACAACTCAATACTTTATGGGTCAAGCGCTTACAGCCCTTCATTTTTGTTGGTCCTGCCGTGGCCATATTGGTATGGTATTTGGCTCTCCCTACTGCCCGAAGTTTTTGGATCAGCCTTTTCAGCAGGGATGGTTCTGAATTTGTTGGCTTAGGCAACTATATTTCCGTCTTTACCGAACGTACTATGCTTGTAGCGTTCCGTAATAACCTCTTATGGATTGTGTTCGGAGCTACGCTTGCTATCGTCTTTGGCCTGCTTGTCGCTGTTTTGGCAGATCGCAGCAAATTTGAAAACGTAGCCAAATCTTTGATCTTCCTCCCCATGGCAATCTCCATGGTTGGCGCAGGTGTAATCTGGAATTTCATCTACGAAGTAAAAGACATCGCCGATCCCCAAATTGGCCTTCTCAACGCCGTTTGGGTAGCCCTCGGAAACGAACCAAATGCCTGGACTGCCCTCAACCAACCCTGGAACAATATTTTCTTGATCATCATCATGATTTGGCTGCAAACTGGCTATGCCATGGTAATTTTCTCTGCGGCCATCAAAGGCATACCAGATGAACTTATCGAAGCATCTCGGGTTGATGGTGCCAATGAAGTGCAGATTTTCTTCCGCATCATGATCCCTTATATTATGGGTACGATCATCACGGTGAGCACAACAGTCATCATATTCACCTTAAAGATATTCGATATCGTAATGGTTATGACCGGTGGACAATTTGCCAGCCACGTTATCGCCACGCAATTCTATCGCCAGGCTTTCACCAAC
>CAZLNX010000162.1:1689-13281 GCA_964560795.1 uncultured Anaerolineales bacterium
AGAGGAGGCCTTCTAATGACTACTCAGGCAGATAGTTTCGCAAGAAAACAACGTTTCAGTCAAATTGTAGTAAATGTATCGCTCTTTATACTCGTGCTGATTTGGACAATTCCGACCTTGGGCTTATTAGTCTCCTCCTTCAGGACGAGATTTGATATCCAGACATCTGGTTGGTGGTGGGTTCTGCCTCACCGAGAATTGGTGACTATTGAAGAGTTCGAACCTGGCGATGACCTCGACCGCGATGGTGTGATGGAGTTTGCCGGTGTAAGTGGCACATTTGAAGAACTGCGTGCAGGCATTGATACAACGGATGGCAAAAAAGTCACCTGGGTTGGCAACAAACGGCTCGGCGTTGTTAAAGTTCAGGAAAACAAATGGACCATGCGTACAGATTTCACAACCGAAAACTACGGGCAAGTGCTCGCGGGCAAGACGTATGAGATACAAACCGCCAGTGGTGATATCAAAACTGTGCAAGGTGATGACTTTACAGGCTCCTTTTTGAACAGCCTGACCATCTCCATTCCAGCAACAGTCATCCCCATCTTAATCGCAGCCTTTGCAGCCTATGGTTTCGCCTGGATGGATTTCCCTGGGCGCAAACCGCTTTTCACCATGGTTGTTGCGCTAATGGTCGTTCCGCTGCAAATCGCCCTTGTTCCCATTCTTCAGGACTATGTGAAACTTGATCTGAACGGAACTTTCCTGGCCGTATGGTTGGCTCACACTGGATTTGGTCTACCGTTAGCAACCTACTTGCTATTCAACTATATCAAAGGGTTGCCGCGCGAAATTCTGGAATCAGCTTTCATCGACGGCGCTTCGCACTTCACCATCTTTTCTCGCTTAATCTTGCCGCTCTCGATACCGGCATTAGCTTCTTTTGCCATCTTCCAATTCCTTTGGGTTTGGAATGACTACCTGATCGCGCTGGTATTTATTGGTGCTAAACCGGATGTTCAGGTGCTGACCATGCGCATTGCAGAAATGGTTGGTTCACGTGGCTCCGACTGGCACTTGTTGACTGCTGGGGCCTTCATCTCTATGATCCTGCCGCTGGTAGTCTTCTTCTCGCTGCAGCGCTTCTTCGTGCGCGGTCTGTTGGCTGGATCGGTGAAAGGCTAAGAAGTAGGAAATCTTTTCCGAAATAGTTTTCAACATCGAAGATTCAAGGGATAAAATTCCCTTATTCAAAAACATGCAACCCATGACTGCCAGTCCACACCGGGCTGGCAGTCATGCGAAGTGCAAATCATATTAGGCAGTGTTGACATCTAATGAATTTTCGGGAGACAAAATCTATACCGCACTCATCCACTTAAGGAGAGAATTCCCCAAATGTCAACATGGCCTAATCTCGAGAGATAAATATAAACACAAATGAATAGAAGTACTCCCTTCAACTGGAAACTTTGGCTGTTATGGGTAGCTGCAACCACTCTTGGTTGGCTGGTAGGAAGCTCTTTTCTACCCTTGGAACTGATCGCCGGATTGAGCATTGGCGTAGCTCAGTGGTTGGTTTTACGCCCCATGTTCCCCTATTCATGGTGGTGGATCGTTCTCAGCGCCAGTGGGTGGATGATGGGCTGGGGTATCAGCATGGCCCTGGGTATTCCACAATCTGCAGCCCTTATTGCTGGATTAGTCGGCTTGAGTATGGGCGCTTTCCAGTGGTACATTTTGCGCCGTTGGGTTCCCATCGCTCACTGGTGGATCTTAGTTAGCATGCTGGCCTGGATCATCGGCCTGAGCGGATTTACCGACCCCCGTCTGACTGGACTGATTGTTGGAATTATCACTGGCATCGTTTTTGAGTTACTGGCGCGATACAAGAAATGAAGAACACTATTCAATTCCCAGATAGCTTCCTATGGGGTACGGCTGCATCAGCCTACCAGATCGAAGGTGCCTGGAACAAAGACGGCAAAGGGGAAAGTATTTGGGACCGCTTCGTTCGTCTGCCAGATCGGATTCTTAATGGCGATTCTGGCAATGTAGCCTGCGACCACTACCACCGCATGCCCGAAGATGTTGCTCTCCTGAAAGATTTGGGAATCCCATGTTATGGGTTTTCCACCTCTTGGACACGCATCCTGCCCGATGGGCGCGGTGCTGTAAACCCAAAGGGGTTGGACTTCTACAACCGGTTGGTTGATACCCTTCTCGAGGCTGGTATTATTCCCAAAGCGACTCTCCATCATTGGGACTTCCCTCAAGCGCTTCAAGAAAAAGGGGGCTGGCCCAATCGAGACAGCGCTGACTGGTTCGCCGACTACGCCCACATCGTCTTCGACCAGCTTGCAGACCGCGTCAAAATATGGGATACGATCAACGAACCCTGGGTAGTTGCCTTCCTGGGTTATGGAGCCGGAGTCCATGCCCCGGGGATTTGTGACGCCACTAAAGCGTATCAGACCGCTCACCACCTGCTGTTAGCCCACGCTAAGGCCGTGCAGTGCTACCGCCAGGGCGATTACCAAGGTGAAATTGGCATCAGACTCAACCTGAATCATCTGATCCCAGCTTCAAATAGTGAAGCTGACCTAGCTGCCACCCAACGCGTTTACGATGAAACCCATAGCTTCTTCCTAGATCCCGTCTACAATGAACATTATCCTGAAGCTTTCCTCGAATGGCTCGGACCCCACTGCCCCAGTATCGAGCAGGGCGATATAGAGATCATTCACAACTCAGCCGATTATTTGGGGCTGAATCACTACAACTCAGATTACGTTCATTTCGACATTTCCGGCGGCTGGCTCAAAGCCCGCTTGACGCCCTATTCAGCCCCCAGCTGGGGAACCACGGAAATGGGATGGGGCATTAACCCCGCGGGATTGAAAGCCGAAATACTCAATATCAAGGAGAATTACGGCAATCCCAAGATCTATCTTGCTGAAAACGGCTGCGCCATGCCCGATATCCCAGACAATGACGGCTTCGTCGCAGACTATGACCGCATTGATTTTCTGCGAGCACACATAATAGCGTTGCATGAGGCCATGCAAGAAGGTGCTAATGTTCGCGGCTACTTCGTATGGAGCGTCCTAGATAATTTTGAATGGGCATGCGGTTATGACAAACGCTTTGGCCTGGTACATGTGGATCCTGATACATTGAAACGAACCCCCAAACAAAGTGCTTACTGGTATCGCGATCTAATTCGGACGAATAGCATATCCATCTAAACGCTAATCACAACTAAACACTGCATATATGACTAACAATAACCAACTCACATCCGACAGACCACTCTGGTGGCAAACAGGCGTCATCTACCAAATCTACCCTCGCAGCTACAAGGACACCACCGGCAACGGCGTCGGCGACCTGCGCGGGGTCATCGAAAAACTAGATTACCTCAGTGACACACTGGGGGTAAATGCCATCTGGCTCTCGCCCTTCTACCCATCCCCAATGAAAGATTTCGGCTATGATGTGGCAGATTATGTAAACATCCACCCTCTCTTCGGGACACTAGACGACTTTGATGCGCTATTGGAAGAAGCCCACCGGAGAAACATAAAGATAATCATCGATTGGGTGCCTAACCATTCATCGGATCAGCATGCATGGTTCCAGGAATCGCGCTCATCGCGCGATAACCCTAAACGGGACTGGTACGTTTGGACGGATCATCCCAACAATTGGTTAGCTGTCTTCGGCGGCTCAGCCTGGGAGTGGGATGAAGCCACTGGCCAATATTACCTGCACTCTTTTCTCAAAGAGCAGCCCGATCTCAACTGGCGCAACCCTGAAGTTAAAGCAGCCATGTTCGATGTAGTACGCTTCTGGCTTGAGCGCGGTGTGGATGGCTTCCGTGTCGATGTGGCTCACTTCATCATGAAAGACCCAAAGATGCGCGACAACCCACCGGCGTCCTCGGATGAGCAGGCCTTTCATCGCCCCCACGGTGATTATGACTCCCAAGAGCATATCTACGACAAAGGGCATTCCGATGTTCATGGGGTCTACCGCGAGTTCCGCGCCTTGCTTGATGAATACAGCGCCAACGCGCCGCGCATGTCTGTTGGGGAAATCCATATCTTCGATTGGGATGAATGGGCTGGCTATTATGGCAATCCCAAAGGTGGCTTCGAATTCCATATGCCCTTCAATTTTTCCCTGCTCAAAGCCCCCTGGGATGCAAGTGCTGTCCGACTGGCAGTAGATGAAATCGAGTCCGCCCTGCCATCTTGGGCTTGGCCCAATTATGTGCTAGGCAACCACGACGAGGGACGTATTGCATCTCGCTACGGCGCAGATCAAGCACGTGTTGCCGCGATGCTTCTGCTGACCTTGCGCGGTACCCCCACCATATATTACGGGGAAGAGATTGGCATGACCGATGTGGAGATTCCTGTTGAAGATCAGCTTGATCCCTTCGGGCTGCGCGTTCCCGGTTGGGGACGGGACCGCTGCCGCACACCGATGCAGTGGTCGCTGGACCCAAACGCGGGATTTGCTTCCGAAGATGTTTCCAAATTATGGCTGCCTTTGGGTGAAGATTGGCGTGAAATCAACGTTGATTCTCAAATCAGCGACCCAGCCTCGATGATCAACTTCTACCGCCAACTGTTGGCTATGCGCAAAGAAAATCAGGCGCTACATCAAGGGAACTACACCCCTCTCGATGACATGCCGGAAGGTTGCTTCGTGTATCAACGCCAGGAAGCAGGACAAACCCTAATCGTGGCACTCAACTTCACAGGAGCCCCGCAGCGCCTGTCCCTTCAAGGCAAAGGTCACATCATACTCTCCACACATGTAGATCGAGAAGGGTCCGAAAATCTTCAATCATTAAATCTTAGAGAAAACGAAGGAATTATTATAGAATTGTGATTATGGACAAACTTCATTTTGATGCAGTTATTTTTGACCTGGATGGAGTCATCACAGACACAGCTTCCATTCACAGCACGGCATGGAAGCAAATGTTCGATGAATTCCTGAAAGGACACGCAAAAAGAACCGAGACACCTTTTCGGGAGTTCACCCACGAACACGACTACTTACCATATGTCGATGGCAAGCCAAGATACAAAGGGGTAGCATCATTCTTGGAATCTCGCGGCATCGACCTGCCTTACGGCGATGTGAGCGATGCTCCTGACAAAGAAAGCGTCTGCGGCCTGGGTAATCAGAAAAATGAAATCTTCAACGAGATCATCCAGGGTGGGAATGTCAACGTTTATCAAAGCACAGTTGATTTCATCCATGAACTGCTCGCCAAAGGGGTACGGGTGGGTGTGGCTTCCTCGAGCAAAAATGCCAAAACGGTCTTAGATTCCGTAGGCTTGTCAGAGTTCATCGAGACGCGCGTCGATGGAGTGGTATCAGCAGAACTTGGTTTGAAAGGGAAACCCGAACCGGATATCTTCACCACTGCCTGCGACAATTTGGGTGTTTATTACGATCACGCTGTGGTTGTTGAGGACGCCATCTCGGGTGTACAGGCTGGAAGCAATGGTAATTTTGGATTGGTGATCGGCATCGCTCGCGAGGATAATGCCATAGAACTGAAACTCAACGGCGCCGATATCGTGGTTGAAGACATGGCTGAGATCAACATCCAGGTAGTGGAAGATTGGATGACCAAACGCCTGTATGAAGAACAGTGGTCAATCAGCTATTATGATTACGCGCCCGAGAAAGAAGGCACTCGTGAAACACTGCTGACGGTTGGAAATGGATATTTTGGGACTCGAGGCGCGCTGGAAGAAACTCAAGCGAGTGACATTAATTACCCTGGTACGTATGTCGCCGGTCTGTATAACCGCCTGGAATCAATCGTAGCTGGTCGCTCAGTCTTCAACGAGGATTTCGTCAATTGTCCGAACTGGCTGCCAATCACTTTCAAAATAGGCGATGGAGAATGGTTCGACCCTAATAAAACAGAAATCTTGCACATCACCCGTCGTTTAGATTTGCGCAGCGGAGTGTTGCATCGCAACATGGTGATCCGCGATGAAGAGGGGAACGAAAGCCGCGTCGAATCACAGCGCCTAGCCAGCATGGCTGATCCACATCTGGCAGCGCTGCGCTACCGTATCATTCCATTAAACTATGAGGAAACCATCACTGTACGTTCAGATTTAGATGGAGATCTAATTAACTATGGGGTACCTCGTTACCGTGAGCTAAATTCCAAACACTTAGAACCAGTTCGCGAAGGCAGTAAAGGAAATACCAGCTTATTATTGGTCAAAACCAACCAGTCGAAGGTCTTGATCGCTGAAGCTGCACGCCTGATTGTGCATGTCAATGGCCGGGAAGCTAAACCCGATTTCTATGTTGAAACAAACCCCGGAGCGGTGTCAACTTCCTTTGAGATCGCAGCGCAAAAGGGTGTCGCCATCACTATGGAGAAGATCGTCTCATTGTATTCATCGAATCAGGGTGACATCAAAGACCCTCTTTCCAAAGCACAACGCTCATTGCGCAAGAAAACATCGTTCGACGTGCTGCGACAAGTCAGCGCTGAGGCATGGAATGCGTTGTGGGATAAAGTAGACATCCGTATCGAGGGTGACCGCACAGCCCAAAAATTGATCCGCCTGCACTTGTATCACAGCTTGGTTACCGCTTCTCCACACAATGCCCATCTCGATGCTGGCATACCCGCCCGAGGTCTCCACGGAGAGGCTTACCGTGGGCACATCTTTTGGGATGATCTTTACATCTTGCATCTTTTCGATCTACACTTGCCTGAAACTGCCAAATCCGCGCTGATGTATCGCACCCGGCGGCTTGGTCAGGCTCAGAAGTATGCTCATGAGTATGGCTATCAAGGTGCCATGTTCCCCTGGCAAAGCGGCAGTGATGGCAGTGAGGAGAGCCAGGTGCTGCATCTCAATCCTATGTCTGGAGAATGGGGGCCGGATTATAGTTCGTTGCAACGTCATGTAGCTCTATCTGTGGCTTTCAACGTTTGGGAATACCTATGGATCACCGAGGATCAAGAATTCCTTGAGAACTACGCCGCAGAATTATTCTTTGAGATCTGTCGCTTCTGGGCTAGTAAGGCTAGTTTCGATGAAGAGAATGGGCGCTACAGTATCGATCGCGTCATGGGGCCGGATGAGTATCATGAGAAATATCCTGGGGCTAGCGAAGGGGGAGTAAAAGATAATGCCTACACAAATATCTTGGTCACCTGGGCTTTCAAACGCGGCTTCGATATCTTAGAATGGATGAGCGATTCTGCGCGAATATCTCTCAGGGAGAAGATCAACCTGACTGATGATGAATTAGCACGTTGGAAAGACATCAGCTTAAAGCTCAATATCCCACTGTCAGAAGAAGGCATCCTTGAACAATATTCCGGATATTTTGAACTGGAAGAGTTGGACTGGGATTATTACCAGAGCAAATATGAGAATATTCACCGCATGGACCGCATTCTAAAGGCTGAGGGTAAATCCCCTGACGCGTTCAAGGTATCAAAACAGGCTGACGTTCTGATGACCTTTTATGTCCTTAGTTCAGATGACATCAAAGGAATACTCGAAGATTTAGGATATCAACCCCCTGATGACTTGTTGCGGGCAAATTTCTATTACTACCTGAACCGCACATCACATGGCTCGACGCTCAGCCGCCTAGTACATGCTTATCTGGCCAACATCATCGGGGATAAAAATCTAAGCTGGCAGCTTTACACTGAGGCCTTGAAGAGTGATTTCATAGACATTCAAGGTGGCACTACTAAAGAAGGAATCCATGCAGGGGTGATGGCTGGAACTGTGCTATTTTCTTTGAGAGCTTATGCAGGAATTGATTGGAGCGGCGAAGAACTGAAAGTGAATCCTAGTTTACCTACGTCTTGGCGGGGAATGCAATTCAACCTGGGTTTCAAGGGAGATCGATTTTTCTTTGAGATTACTCCAGAGAAATTGAAAGTGAAATTAGAAGGCAAGAAAGATAAGATTATATATGTAGGTAATCAGAAATTGAAATTAGAACCTGATCAATGGAGTGAGGTTGAAAGTTAATAACCACGAAGACTCGAAAACACAAAGGATGAAATATTTAATATTTTGTGTCTTTGTGACTTGGTGGTGAAAATAAAAAGGAAATAGATTATGCTAGGAGATGTTCTACTCATTGAAGAAAAACACAAAAAAGCCGCTGAGGTAGTTATCGAGCGCGTAAATGCCATGAGTGGCGACAAGATCGTCATTGCGGTGGGCGGCGAGTCCGGTTCGGGGAAATCGGAGTTGGGACACGAGATCGCGCGCTTACTCAAAGTTCAGGGAACTCCAGCGAAAGTAATGCACATCGACAACTACTATAAAACTTCCCCTCAAGATCGCAACCCCTGGCGTCAGGAGCACGGTGTTGAGAGCATCGGCTACACCGAATATGATTGGGATACAATAAATAGGAATTTAGCCGAATTCAGAGCAGATGAAGACGATGTTACGATGCCATGCATTGATTTGCTAACCGATCAGGAAGATCTCTTGAAAACCAGCTTCAAGGGGCTGCCGTTTGTGGTCATTGAGGGTCTCTACGCTGTCAAGGCCGAGGCTGACCTACGCGTTTTTATCGATCTGACTTATCATGAAACCAAGAAAGCACAACTGGTGCGCGGCAAGGAAAACGTCGACGAATGGCGCATGAAAGTTTTACAGCGTGAGCATGAAGTTGTACGTTCGCTACGCCCATTGGCAAATTTGATTGTTGATAAAGATTATCAAGTAGTGGAGCCCTAAAAAAATGCATATTGCTTTTCTCAATCCCCAAGGGAACTTTGATCCTAATGATAGCTACTGGACAGAGCACCCCGATTTTGGCGGGCAGCTCGTCTATGTCAAGGAAGTAGCGATAGCCATGGCAGAGCTAGAGCACAAGGTGGATATTCTAACCCGCCAGGTTATCGACCCTGAGTGGCCAGAATTCAGTAATTTGCAGGATTCATATTCTGGAATTCAAGGTGTGCGCATCTTACGAGTCCCATGTGGCCCTAAAGGATTCTTGCCAAAAGAGCAACTCTGGCCTTATCTGGGCTCGGAGTGGGTACCCAATATTATTGATTTCTACGTACAAGAAGGGAATCTCCCTGATGCTTTTACCACGCACTATGCTGATGGGGGTTTAGCCGGCGCATTGATTGCCGAAAAGACAGATCGTTCGTTCACCTTCACGGGCCATTCTCTTGGAGCTCAGAAGATGGACAAGTTTAATGCTAGCCGAAAGAATCTTGCCGAGTTAGAGAAACGCTTCCTATTTAGCCGACGAATTCTGGCCGAACGGATCAGCATGGAGCGCGCCGGGCGAATCATCACTTCGACGTATCAAGAGCGACTAGAGCAATATGGGCACAAAGCCTATAATGGCGCCATCGATCCCAAGGATGAATCTCACTTTGCAGTGATTCCCCCAGGAGTTAATCGGCGGATATTCAACCCTGACCCAACACAAATTGATGAGATAGTCGTTGAGCGCATTAAGGCTGCAATTCAACGCGACATCACGTCAGATCGACATGATTTGCCAATTATTCTTGCATCTAGCCGCCTGGACGCTAAGAAAAATCATCTTGGACTGGTCAGGGCGTTCGCGGAGAGCAGCGAATTGCAGAGAGTGGCCAACCTGGCTATCGCCATACGCGGGTTAGATGATCCATTACGACAGTATGCTAATCTCTCGATAGAAGAAAAATCTATTATGGATGAAATTGTCGGATTATTTTATGATCACGACTTGTGGGGGAAAATTATGGCCTTCTCGCTCAATAGTCAAGATGAGTTAGCGGCTGCATACCGTATCCTGGCCAAGAAACACTCCGTTTTCGCCTTGACAGCTCTTTACGAACCTTTTGGATTAGCCCCTCTCGAAGCGATGAGCTGCGGTCTACCTGCGGTAGTGACAATGAACGGTGGGCCTTCTGAAAGCATGATCGAGGGAGATCGGAAATTTGGGGTACTAATTGATCCTTCAGATCCTGCCGACATTGCGAGCGGTTTACTCGAAGTTATTAGCTCCATTGAAACTTGGAAAGAACTTCAAGCTGCAGGTATCGAACGAGTTATCTCAAAATATACCTGGGAACGCACTGCGGAAGGATATCTCCGGGTACTAGAAAAAATTCAGGTGGCCGCGCCACGCCCGAGGGAGTCACAGATTCCACCCTGGTTTACACATCCAAGCCCAGAGAATGATATACCTCTAGAAACCTTGTCTAACATCTATTTCTAAGAATCAAGAGATTGGAGAGCTCCCAACCCTCCAATCTCAAATCATCCAATCTCTACCGACTCGGTCTACTCCCTAATGCCCCTTCCAAAGCCCCCAAACCGCTCTGCGCTTGAGGCAGTTGTCCGCGCGCCAATTGGGATGTAATGTTTCCAATTTCTCCAGAACGACTTTGCAGCAATGCACCTCCAACAGCATCAATGCTAGCTCTAGCATTTGCACTCAATTGACCAATATCCAGCAACTCAGCATTTGAAAGTGCCCCATCACCCAAAGCATTGCGCACCGAATCAACAAAATCAAATGCGCTCAAGATAGCATCTTTACGATCTCCAGCCACCTGATTGGGCGCAATACTGAGAATATCAGCGACTCGACTTTCAAGATCACCCCCGAGAGCTTCTTTCCAAGTTCCCCGTTTTTCGACCAGTTCACTAACAACATTAGAAAGATTCCCAGCTGAATTAACAACCTGATCAATAACTTCAACTGCCACATCTAGCCCATTATCCAGGGCTTCCTCAACTACAATGAGCAGTTCCACCATCTCAATAGCAAAGGCTGCAAGTTCATCCAGATCATCTTCAATGGCCTGGAGTAGGTAGAGTGTTTCGGCAGCCAATTCGCCATAGATGCCATAATATGCATAGATCAGCTCATCAGCCAGGGCAATGAGGTACTCTAAATCTGCAATTAGCGCATCGATTTCTTCATATTCATCATATGTTATGGTGCCATCTGAAGCAGCATCGTCAACAGCAGTGGTTACTTGATTCGATGCATTCTCAGCATCGCTGACAGCCGAATCAATTTCTTCTGCTAACTCCTCCTCACTCACATCGCTATATTCAGCCAGGTCTGGCGTTGGCATGGCCGTTACAGTTGCTTGTACCGCTTCGTCGACAGCCTCCTGGAAGGCTGCCTCCGCGGTGGCCGTGAGTGATTTTGATGCGCCAATGGTTGCTTCGGCATCTACAGTCGGCGTTTCAATTGGGGCATCACAACTAGAAATTCCAACTAGAAGGATTACAACACTCATGAAAATACTTTTCGACAGATATTTAACCCTCATCTTTGCCTCCTAAAGTGTTGAATTGTACTCTTTCGCAATTTGAACGAGGTTCTCCCATGAACCTTTGGGAAGGGAGTAATTTTTGCGCACGATATTATGCAACAACTCACTGAAAGAGCCGAAACCTGCATCGATAATCTGATTGATCTGATCTCCCACCCAGCGCTCTTCTAGCTCTACATCCGACTCCCATTCGTGCGCCAATACTTTCTCCATTAATTCAGCATATGAATAAGGCGGAAACCGCTGACAAAATAATCCCTCAACGTATTTGTTTAGCGATCGCAGGGTAAGAGAGAGTAAAGTGAAAAATTGCC
>CAZLNX010000163.1:0-13194 GCA_964560795.1 uncultured Anaerolineales bacterium
CCTTGACCTGATTCTATCCCGTTATGCCCTATTCAGGTGCGTAACATGAGTTAATTAACCCTAACCTGGTGAGCGGAGACACCGGTGATATCGCAGATTTACTATCTATTGCTAGACTGCGGCGTGGACAATCCTTTGGTGAGATTGCCCTCGTCGACCAGGGATTAAGATCTGCCACTGCGCGAGCAGCTCAAGACAAAACCGAATTACTCGTTATTCGAAGTGATGAACTCAAAAAACTTTGTGATGTTTATCCTCAGCTTGGCTATCAAATAATGTTCAATTTGGCCGCTGATCTTTCCACGAAAATCCGCAACACTGACCTTCGAATCCGTGAAGAATTGCTCTATAGTCAGAAGAATAAATAATTCATAAAAGCCATATAGGGTGTCTTGACCTTATATTTTCGTGCTTGTAGAATCCTTGTGTCCTAATTTGGGGTGGTTGCAAGAAGTGAACACCATGTTTGACTATAAGTCTTACGGATGTTTACTTCTAAAGGCTACTCCGATATGTTTTTCTGCAATTTGTGAAAGGAGGCAACAGCGATAATATCAAAATCGATTCGTTCCCTATTCCCTAGCAAAGTTTCCTATCCATTTTTTCACTTCCGAGGAGGAAGAAGTATGTCAAAGCGAAGTTTTATCATTTTAGGTTTGCTGGTTGTTGCCAGCATGGCTCTGGCCGCATGTGGTGGGCCAGCTTTCGAATGTGATGACCCCATTGGCTGTGTAACCTATGGAGCCGACGAGCCCATCCGCATTGCTTCTGCGCTGGTTATTTCCGGCCCGAACACAGACTTGGGCACTGACTCACAATACGGCGTTGAAATCGCTATCGATTTCAAGGGCGAGATCTTGGGTCACGCAATCGAACTTCAGGCCGAAGACGATGGCTGCTCCGCTGAGGGTGGTCAGGCCGCTGGTCAGAAGATTGTCTCCGACCCCACCATCGTGGCTGTGGTTGGTACAAGCTGCTCCGGTGCTGGCGTCCCCATGTCCGAGGTTGTTTCTGAGGCTGGCTACGCAATGGTATCCCCCTCCAACACATCACCTGCCCTTACCGACCCCGAAAGCGCCTGGAATCCTGGCTACTTGCGCACCGCGCACAATGACAAGGTGCAGGGTAAGGCTATGGCTGAATTCGCCTACAACGTCTTAGGCGTGACCAGCGCTGCTGCCATTCACGATGGCGACCCCTACACCGAGGGTCTGGCCGCTGTGTTTGCTGCTTCATTTGAAGAGCTGGGTGGAACCATTGTCGAGTTCACCGCTGTAAACAAGGGTGACACCGACATGCGACCGGTTCTCTCTGCAGTTGCCGCTGCAGGACCTCCTGAACTGCTTTACTACCCCGTCTTCACCGCCGAGGGTGGCTTCCTGACCAAGCAGGCCAAAGAGGTTTCTGGATTAGAAGGAACCGTACTTTCTGCCGCTGACGGCATGATCTCCGATGCAGCCATCGAGGCTGTTGGTGAATCTGGTGAAGGCATGTACTTCTCCGGTCCGGATCTGTCCTTCACCGGTGGTGTGTACGAAGACTTCATTGCCACGTATGAAGAGAAATATGGCGCCAAGCCGATCTCTGTCTTCCATGCTCATTCTTTCGATGCTGCGAATATGATCTTCGCCTGCATCGAGGAAGTTGCTGTGCAAGATGGTGATTCAATCCATATTGGTCGCCAGGCTCTGCGCACCTGTCTATATGCCACTTCTGGCTTCGAAGGCATCACCGGTTCGTTGACCTGTAACGAATACGGTGACTGCGCCGATCCGAAGATCTCCGTGTCGCAGCTCAACAATGGTGCTTACGAGCGCATTTGGCCCTAAGTCAAATCGTTCAAACACCAAATAAGTAACCAATGAATTTGGGATGGGTTCATGATACAATCACCGAACCCATCCCTTTATGTGAGAGAAGAGGAGATACTCCATGCTAAGACGCCTTCAAGATATCAATGTTCTTGATCTCGTCCTGTGGGTTTTCCGAGCAGTTATCATTATTACAGTTGTTTGGGGAACGATTGCAACGATTATTGAAAACCCTTACCCCGCAGTCACCTGGACAGAAACGATCATCGCTGGAATTGCTCAGGGCAGCTTGTACGCCCTGATCGCCATCGGCTACACGCTAGTTTATGGTGTGCTTTTTATGATCAATTTTGCCCATGGCGAATTTTTTATGTCAGGCATCATGACAGCCACTATTTTCCTGGCTCAACCCATGGGCGAATCTGGTTTCCTAGATACGTACCCTATCATTAGTATCTTGCTGATTACCATCGTTACAGTACTCGTTTCCGTTGGCATTGCCCTGCTGACCGAGCGAGTCGCGTACCGCCCCCTAAGAAAAGCCCCCCGCCTGGTTCCACTAATCACAGCGATTGGGGCTTCTTTCTTTTGGCAAAACTTCATCAGAGGTTTATATGGCTCTGAAGTAAAGCCCTTCCCACAAATGCAAATTATGGCCGGCAAAGTTAATGTTGCTGGATTCCCAATTCTCAAATCCCATATTGTTGTCATCATTGCTACGATCATCATGCTGATTGGCTTATATATTTTCGTAATGAAAACTAAGACTGGCAAGTCAATCCGTGCTGTAGCCGAAAATAAAGATGTGGCTGCCCTGATGGGTATTGATGTCGACCGAGCTGTCAGCATGACCTTTGCCATAGGTTCTGCCATGGCAGGTATTGCCGGTATACTCTATGCCTTTGTCTTCCGGCAAGTGCATTTCTTCATGGGGTTCATTCCTGGCATCAAGGCCTTCACCGCCGCAGTTTTGGGTGGGATAGGTAGCATTCCCGGCGCTGCCTTGGGAGGTTTATTCTTGGGGATGTTCGAATCAGTAGGCCCTGGTCTCTTCCTTGAGGGATTAGGAATTCCTGCTCCCCATCAGTTGAAAGATGTCATCGCATTTACCATGCTCGTCTTGATCCTGATCTTCCGACCACAGGGAATCTTGGGCGAACGACTGGCTGAAGAGAAAGCATGAGGTAACTTCTATGACTGATAAAAAACACATCGACATTCGTGAGGTTATCAATCTCGGGCTTTTATCCGGCCTTGTCGCCCTAAGCCTCAGTGTGATTGGATTTATTTCCCTGCTTGGCGAGCGCGAAATGGTTGCAGGCTTGTTCACCATGGGGCATGTCTTTCTGTTCGCAGCACCGGTTGGAATTGCTATTGTCGCAGCGGAAAGGGCCAAACATGAAACCACCGGCAAAGTATTGGGGTATGGTTTCCTGATTGGCGTAATTACTGCGCTGCCTCTCATCGCATTGATTATCTTAGCAACATCCTTTGATATTCGCCAATTCTTGGTCAATGTATCCCCTGAACTTATTCATCTGCTAACGTTTGGGCAGAACTTGGCTGTCGGAAGTTTACTTCTAGTTCTGGTTACTGGCCTCCTTGGATTGCTCTCTGCTGGCCTGCGCCTTCTTCCAAACCATTTACAGCGACCTATCACAAATGGTTTGGCCTGGATGCTTATCTTAGGTACATTTTCCGAAATCCTGTTAAGCAGAGTGCGAGCATTCTTCGGGCGCGGCGTCGCAAAACTTGTCTTCTCGGGAAAAGCCCTGAATCCAATTACGGCTTTGATTGTCTTTATTCTCGCAGTTACAATAACATACTGGAATATCACTCGAAAATCCAAAGCTGAACAACAGGCCGAAGAGGTATCAACAGAGAAACAACTGAAATTACAAAGAATTCGAGTTGCTGTTGGCATAATCTCTCTGCTGATTTTGCCCTTATTGCTGGGAACTTATCTTACTGAGGTGGTCAATAACGTCGGTATTTATATCCTCATGGGTTTAGGTCTCAACATTGTTGTCGGATTTGCGGGCCTCCTTGACTTGGGCTATGTGGCTTTCTTCGCCATCGGCGCATATGTAATGGGTATTTTGACATCTGAGGGCAGCCTCGGCCTGGGCTTTACCTTCTGGACTGCACTACCCTTCAGTGTGCTTGCATCTACCCTTTTCGGGATCATTCTTGGTATTCCCGTTCTGCGTATGCGCGGTGACTACCTCGCTATCGTAACGCTAGGTTTTGGCGAAATCATCCGCATCCTGGCTCTCTCTGACATGCTCAAGTCATTTATCGGCGGTGCTCAGGGGGTACTTCAAATACCAAAACCGAGTATATTTGGTTTTGAGTTAATAAAGCCAGAAGCGCTATTTTATATCATCCTCATAGGAGTGCTCTTAGCAGCCTTCATCTCGTGGAGGCTACGTGATTCGCGTCTGGGACGACAATGGATGGCAATGCGCGAGGACGAGACAGTCGCTGAAGCAATGGGTATCAATCTGGTTCAAACCAAACTGCTAGCCTTTGCCACTGGTGCAGCTTTCTCCGGCTTGGCAGGCGCCATCTTTGCCAGCAAGCTGACATCCATCTTCCCCCATAGCTTCAACCTGATCGTATCGATCAACGTGCTCTCGCTGATCATTGTGGGTGGTATAGGCAGCTTGCCCGGTGTGGTTGTCGGCGCACTGATCCTGGTAGGTCTACCCGAACTACTCAGAGAGTTCGCCGAACATCGCCTGTTGATGTACGGCGCCCTGCTGATCGGGATGATGTTAGCCAAACCAGAGGGATTCTGGCCGTCAGAGACTATCAAGCGCGAACTTCATGCTCATGAAGAGTTTGGAGTGGGCAGCAGCGATTAGCATTCATTGAGAGGTTATCACTATGCTTGTCCTATCTTCAAAAGGTGTAACAAAACAGTTTGGCGGCCTGGTGGCAGTCAATCATTTTGATTTCGAGCTGCCCGAAGGCAAAATCGTTAGTATCATCGGTCCAAATGGTGCTGGGAAAACAACCTTTTTCAATTGCATTACGGGCTTCTATGAATTCGATCATGGGACGATCGAATTCAATGGTACTGTAGTGAATGGGAAATCCCCCGACCAAATCACTCGCCTAGGAATTGCTCGAACCTACCAAAATATTCGCTTATTCTCCAATATGACCGCCATTGAAAATATTTTGGTCGGGCGTGAGCGTCACTACAAGACTTTTTGGGCAGAAGCAATTTTTCAAACAAAACGAGTGAAAAATGAAGAAGCCGAATCAGTCGAAGAGGCCATTCGAATTTTGAATTTCGTCGGCCTCCAAGGATTAGGTGATCAATTGGCAACTAACTTACCCTACGGTGCGCAACGACGGCTAGAAATTGCCCGTGCGCTGGCCAATGAACCCACACTCCTGTTATTAGATGAGCCCACCGCAGGCATGAATCCCCACGAAACAGCCGAAATGATGCGCTTCATCCAGCATCTGCGTGATGAACTAGGCATCACTATTCTACTTATCGAACATGACATGAAAGTCGTCATGGGCATTAGTGAAGATATCTCGGTGATGGACTTTGGCATGAAAATTGCCGAAGGTACCCCTGCTGAAATCCAACGGAATCCTCGGGTAATTGAGGCATATTTGGGCCGCGGCGCTGCCGCTCAGGCTTGATGGAGTAAAACCTATGGCATTGCTTGAAGTCAACAACATACACGCATACTATGGAAACATCCAGGCGCTGAGAGGCATATCCCTGACCGTTGAAAAAGGCGAGGTCGTTTCGCTTATCGGCGCCAACGGTGCTGGCAAAACCACGATCCTGCGCTGCATCAGCAGATTGGTAGGCCTCAGAGAAGGCTCGATTTCTTTGGATGGTGAAGATCTTTTGCAATTTAAAGCCCACGAACTGGTTTATAAAGGAATTGCCATGGTGCCTGAAGGCCGTGGCGTTTTCGCTAAGCTGACTGTAGCTGAAAATCTAGAAATGGGTGCTTTCTCACGAGATGACACAGCAGGAATTGAAGATGATCTTGAAAGAGTATTCAGTCTTTTCGAACGTCTCAAAGAACGTCGCAGCCAGGTTGCAGGAACCTTATCAGGTGGAGAGCAGCAAATGCTTGCCACAGGTCGAGCGTTGATGGCTCGCCCCAGCTTGCTACTGATGGACGAACCTTCCATGGGGCTGGCGCCCATCCTCGTTGAGGGTATCTTTGACACGATCAAAGAGATCAACGCCGAAGGAACCACGATCCTGCTGGTAGAGCAGAACGCTACAATGGCTCTGCAAGTAGCCAATCGAGGCTATGTACTGCAAACTGGAGAAATCGTCCTGGCTGATACCGCCGAAAACTTGCAGAAGAACGAAATGGTGCAAAAGGCTTATTTGGGTATCGAATAAACCGTACAATCGTTACACGCGTCTCAGAAGCGCAGTGGTGGTAGAATAGCCTTTCACTGCGCTTTTTGATTACAATATATTTTTATTGAGGGAATAACTTATGCTGATTCTTAACGCAAATGAAGTGCGTCAGGCCCTCCCTATGAAAGCCGCCATCCAAGCGGTGAAGTCAGCTTATGCAGCCCTTTCTGCAGGAAAAGCTGAGATGCCGCCACGGGCGCATCTTCCTATCTCCCCCAGCAGTGGCACCAGTTTGATCATGCCAGCCTATGTTCAAGCAGATGCGGATGCACTGGCAGTTAAGGTTGTTTCCGTATTCCCGAACAATCACGAGCTTGGTCTACCTATGATCAACGCCGCAGTGCTGGTACTTGACGCCCAAACGGGCGTTCCACAAGCCGTCCTAGAAGGCGGCTCATTGACTGCTATCCGTACCGGAGCAGCTTCAGGCGCATCCACTGAAGTTTTATCTCGCCCGGATAGCAAAACGGCGGCTATATTTGGAGCCGGAGTGCAAGGTCGTGCCCAACTCGAAGCAGTATGTACAACAAGATCAATAGAAACCGCGTGGGTATTTGATCTTGATTCTGCCCAAGCTGCCGCATTTGTCAAAGAAATGGCGGGGCAAGAACCAATACCTGACGACCTCAGAGTTGCGGCATCACCCGAAGATGCCATTGCCGAGGTAGATATTATCTGTGCAGCCACAACTTCGACGTCTCCTGTATTCCCCAATGAGGGTATCAAGCCCGGGGCACATATAAGTGGGGTTGGATCGTATACCCTTGAGATGATCGAAGTTCCTCCAGAAACGATTGGTCGTGCAAAAGTATTCGTGGATTCAAATCAGGCTGTCATGGATGAAGCTGGCGAACTTGTTGCAGCCATCAACCAGAATCTCATCAGCCAGGAGAACTTCACCGAACTTGGCGATGTGATCAACGGAGTAGCCCCTGGTCGCGACGAAGCCAATCAAATCACATTCTTTAAATCCGTCGGTGTGGCTGTACAGGATGCGATAGCAGCTCAACTGGCTCTGTCTAATGCAAAAGAACTCGGACTTGGAAAAGAAGTTGAATGGTAAAGACAAGCGCCAAACGTCTACACGTTGAACGTTAATTTCAATAGGATCATTTATGTCAATTCCAGAAACAGCTAATATCGTCATCATCGGCGGCGGGGTGATGGGCGCAAGCACCGCTTACCATCTTGCGAAGCGCGGGGTAAAAGATATTCTACTGCTCGAAAAAGATGAATTCTTTGGCACAGGTGCAACCGGGCGCTGTGCGGGAGGTGTGCGATATCAATTTTCTACCGAAGTCAACATTCGCCTTTCTCTTGCAAGTCTTCCCATGCTTGAACGCTTCGAAGATGAATTCGATCAGGCTATTGACTACCAGCAGCTTGGTTATCTCATGCTGCTGACCAATGAACAAGATATTCAAACATTTCGACGCAATGTTGAGCTTCAACACAGCCTGGGAATTATGACCGAATGGCTTGATCAAGATGAAATCCAACGCCGTGTACCCGTATTGAACGTCGAAGATGTCATTGCCGCAACCAACTATCCCAAGGACGGCGTAGTAGATCCTAATGGTGTTGTCATGGGATATATCGCCGCGGCACAACGTCTGGGGATCAAGGCGCTCACAGATGTCACCGTAACTGGAATCAACGTTGAGAGCGGCAAAGTCACTGGGGTGCAAACACCAACCGGAAAGGTGTCCGCACCCATCGTTGTCAACGCGGCCGGGCCGTGGGCTGGCGTGATCGGCCAGATGGCAGGTGTCCCCATCCCCATAACGCCCCTACGACGACAATGGTTGACCACCACCCCTCTTCCAGATCTCTCTCCAAATTTCCCCTTCGTCATCGACTTCGCACAATCCTTGTATTTTCACCCCGAGGGTGAAGGTCTGCTGACAGGCAAATCGAATCCAGATGAACAGCCAGGGCTCAACCAAAACGTGGACCCGGACTGGGAATTGGTCCACATGGAAGCTGCGATAAAACGTCTGCCACTTTTAGAAAAAGCGGGGCTGGTTTCGCATGTCGCCGGGTTATACGAAAACACACCAGACGCCCACCCCATTTATGGAGCAACGCCTGTAGATGGGTTTCATATCGTCTCTGGATTCTCCGGGCACGGGTTTATGCACGGGCCGATCTCAGGGCTATTGATGGCCGAGATCATTTTGGACGGTGAAGCGTCCACAGTTGATGTATCTATGCTTGATCTGGCGCGCTTTGATGAAAACCGACTGATCCACGAATACAATGTTATTTGAATATCACGTGCCACGTAAACACCTGAAACCGGAAAACTATTATGCCTTCTGCAGAAATCATTACCATCGGAACGGAATTGCTCCTCGGGGAAACCGTCGACACTAACACCCGCTATATCGCCCGTACGTTGCGCGATGCCGGCGTAGACCTTTTCCGCTCATCCACCGTGGGTGACAACCACGAACGTATCGCCCAGATTCTTCGCGAGGGAATGACTCGCGCTGAGATTATCATCACTACAGGCGGCCTTGGCCCAACCGTAGATGACCCTACCCGTGAGGCTGTTGCCCTGGCCGTGGGGGTCGAAACCGAATTCCGTCCTGAATTATGGGAGCAAATTCAAGAACGATTTCAGCGCTATGGACGCACACCCACAGAGAATAACAAACGTCAGGCATATGTTCCTCAGGGTGCAACAGCCATCGAAAATAAAGTTGGCACAGCTCCAGCATTCGTCTCCGAGAAGGATAATTCGGTAATCATCGCCCTCCCCGGCGTCCCACGCGAGATGGAATTCCTAATGCGAAAAAAGGTAATGCCATTTTTACGGGAGCGTTTTGATCTCAACGAAATCATCAAATCCCGGTTGATCCATACATCCGGTGTTGGCGAATCGGCCATTGATGCCCGTATTGGCGATCTTGAAGAATTAAGAAACCCCACAGTCGGCATGGCTGCACACGCGGGTCAGGTGGATATTCGCATTACCGCCAAAGCCCAATCCGAAGCCGAAGCGGACAAATTGATCGCTGAAGTCGAATCCCAACTCCATGAACGCTTAGGTCATTGGATTTATGGTGCAGACAAAGAAACTCTTGAAGGTGTCGTTTTAGAAGGCCTGGCAAAAATAGAAATGCGCATGGCGGCGGTGGAGACAAATTTAGACGGCCGCTTGTTACGACGACTCGCAGGCAAAAGCGAAGCATTTGCTGGAGGAGAGATCAATTCAACACCCCTCACTGAAGATGAATTGATGTTGGCTACAAAAAACACTTGCCAAGCCCATCATGCTGATGTATGCTTAGGGGTCATGCTGATCCCTGGAGAAACGCAGCAAACGATGCACTTAGCTGTCATTACTCCAGATGAAGAGAAGCAGATCAAACGAACATATGGTGGCCCTCCCCAAATGGCACCACTTTGGACCGTAAATTTGAGTCTAGATTTTTTGCGAAAACAAATAATTGGCAGATAGCTTTTTAGTAATCCCAAGTATCCGCTGATTTGCCTTGGCAGCCCGGCGGGTTTCGATACCAAGGATGCTACTTGACAGCCAGCCCTCACAGGACTGGCTGTCCTATAATAATAGAAAGGTACCTCATGTCTAAAAACATAGATCTCTTACTCACCAATGCCATCGTCCTTACAATGGATGAAGAATTCCACCAATACGAGCCCGGCGCGGTCGCCGTCGATGGAGATAGCATCGTTGCTGCCGGTCCCGAAAATGAGATAAAAAACAAGTTCAAGGCTGAAGAGACCGTCGATTGTGGTGGAAAAGTACTCATGCCTGGTTTAGTCAATGCCCATACCCACGCTGCAATGACCCTGCTGCGCGGTCTAGCTGACGATCTACGCCTGGATGTGTGGCTACTGGGGTTCATGATGCCAGTGGAACGCGAATTCGTCTCGCCTGAATTTGTTCATTTGGGCACATCGCTGGCATGCATCGAATTTATCCGCTCAGGAATCACATGTTTCGCCGATATGTATTACTTTGAGGAAGAAGCCGCCAAGGCAACAGCTGAGATTGGCATGAGAGCCCTCTGTGCCCAGACTGTGCTCAAATTCCCCACACCTGACGCAGATTCATACGAAAATGCCCTGGAAGCGTCTGAAGATTTCATCCAACGCTGGAAAGGCCATCCCTTAATTGTTCCCTCGGTGGCTCCCCACGCACCGTACACTTGTACAGAGGATATCCTCCAGGCTACAGCTGAGATTGCGTCATCCAATGATGTGCCGCTACATACCCACCTAGCCGAAACTCTTGTCGAAGTCGAAAACTCTCAAGAAGAACACGGCATGTTGGTGATCCCCTATGTCGAAAAACACAACCTGTTTAATGCCAAAGTATTGGCAGCCCATTGTGTCCATGTGGACATTGGTGAAATCCATACGCTACATAAACATGGAGCGGGCGTTGCTCACAACCCATCATCGAATTTAAAATTGGCTTCAGGTGTTGCTCCTGTGAACGATATGTTAAATGTAGGGTTAGATGTAGGTATCGGTACCGATGGTCCCGCTTCGAACAATGATCTAGATATGTTCGAAGAGGTGCGCCTGGCAGCGTTAGTTGCAAAAGGTTTTTCGGGCGATCCCACGGTCGTTCCTGCCAGGACAGCCTTGACAATGGCGACTCGCCTCGGGGCGAAAGCCCTGCATATGGGCGATATCACCGGCTCCTTGGAGACAGGGAAACGCGCCGATTTGATCCTTGTAGATATATCCCCCTTACACAACGCCCCCCGTTTCCGCCGCGACCCCGAGGGGGTTTACGCGCAACTCGTTTATGCATCGAAAGCCACCGATGTTACAGACGTAATGGTCAATGGCCAATGGTTGATGCGCGAGCAAGAGTTGCTCACTGTGGCCGAAGATGAACTACTCCAACGCGCAGATGAATATGCTAAGAAAATTGATGCCTTCCTAATCGAGCGGGAGCAATCAGTACTCTCGAAGCTGGTCGCCATCGGCGGCGCTTTAGAGCAAGAAAGTTTCGAAGTACAAGTCAAAGTTCGCGTCACCGATCCAGATGTGCTCATCGAAAAAATTGAGCAATCTGATCTGGATATTCTTCATCACCGCCATTATCATGAATATGACACGTACTTCCACTTCGACGATCCAGCACAAGGACAGCTGCGTTACCGGGAGGATGAATTTATCGACGAGAGCGGAGAATGCTCTAAAGTTCGCTATCGCCTGACTATGATCGGTCGCACTCGAGAGCGGCATTTCCCCAGCGATGTACTGCTCTCGCGCAGCCGCTTCATTGCACCGGCCACGCACAGTTTGCGCTTCTACAAGGAATATTTCAAACCGGAATCAGAAACTTTCATTGAGAAAGACCGACTGCGCTGGCGCGTGCTTTTCCTTGGTATCGAATTCTATATCAACCTGGATCGCATCGATCAGCCAGATCTAGGAACATTTATGGAAGTCAAGAGCCGCACATGGAGCCAGCGCGACGCTGAGAACAAAGCCGAAATCGCTGAGCAGCTGATCGAATACCTGGGGGTTGAAACAGACAAAACTGTAACCCAGGATTATGTCGAGTTCGTCGATGAAGCCGAATGATACTAATAATGCAATGTGCAAGCATTTCTTTTTTGTTGTCATTCTGAGCCCCGTAGGGGCGAAGAATCTCTTCAATCAAAGTGGGGAGATCCTTCGCTTCGCTCAGGATGACACGCCGTTCAGAAAATTTGCACATCGGGTCGAGTAAATGAAAATCGCCGTACTCGCCGATATCCACGCTAACTATCCGGCCTTACTGGAAGTTGATGAGCACCTTCAACGCTGGGAGCCTGATTTAGTCTTCGTCGCCGGGGATACAGTCAACCGCGGGCCGCGCCCAGTGGAATGTCTTCATTTTGTTCAAGAGAAAGTTCGGCAAGAGGGCTGGCACCTTATTCGCGGCAACCATGAAGATTACGTCATTATGCACTCGCAGCCTGATGCCCCGCGACAGGGTCCTTTGTTCGATCTGTTTTACTACAGTTACTGGACTTTTGAACAGCTTGGTCGCGACACATCCATGTTGGAAGTAATGCCCGAGGAATTCAGCTATGATATTGCCGATTGCGGCGAATTTCGAGGGGTGCACGCTTCTATGCGCAGCAACCGGCACGGCATCTATCCTGAAATGACAAATGGAATCTTGAAAAAGTTGATCAACCCTCCCCCCGCGGTATTGGCCGTTGGCCACACGCATAGGCCTCTGGTTCGACAGGTCGAAGAAACACTGGTCGTCAATGCGGGCTCTGTTGGACTGCCCTTTGATGGTGATCCCCGGGCTGCCTTCGCCCAGATCCAATTATCAAACGGAGATTGGTCAGCTGAGATCGTTCGTCTGCCTTATGATGTTGCCAAAACCAAACAGGACTATTTCGATACAGGATTCATCGATGATGCTGGACCACTGGCAAAATTGATCCAACTGGAACTTGAGCATTCACTTTCCCAACTATATCAATGGGTGAGTCGTTATATGGATTTGGTGTTGGCCGGAGAGATTAGTGTGGCTTCTGCCGCCGATGAGTATCTAGAAAACCCGTCCATCGAGCCTTATTGGTAATGGAACATCATTGATTTTGAGAGAGCGAGGCGTTGCGATAAAGGCGGAACTCCTCGATTTGAGTGTCCAACACAAAACCAGGCATCCCAGAAGAGAATAAATCTGGATAACGATCTGTCAACGCATGATATTCGATAACATCGCGCTCGGGGGACGCAATTAATATATAATCAGCCTGATTTGGATTTGCCAGATACTCTTCGTAATCATAATCACTGGGCAAGATAAAAAACTGGGGGCTCAGGCTCGATAAGACAACTTCTTCTGATTGACTATCCACTAAGATCAAGACATTCTGATCCGCAAACCTGTCGCGGATCATTTCCCCCACCTCGAAATCTAGGTGGTCTCCCTGTTAAGTGTTGCCAGTTTTAGGAATGGGCACAGGTACACGT
>CAZLNX010000164.1:0-13132 GCA_964560795.1 uncultured Anaerolineales bacterium
TTTTGTTGCTCAACGCTTCTGTTTTGCCTGAGTTACTGCAGTAGAGTCTAAATAACAAGCCAAAGGCTATATTACTTTAGTGCTATCAAAGATTACTCTTGGGGAGCATATTAAACGAGGTGAAATGATAGACGATTTTTCCATCCAACATGCCTAACGTGTCGTTACCTTCACCAATCGTTTGGGCGCTTCCCTCTTCCAGATAACCCGCCCGAATTCCCAAATGATTTGATACCACCCTCTCTTTTCCATCGCTAGGAGAATTTAGCACTGTGGGGATTCCGAAGTCATCTGCGACCAACGTACTTGAGCCGCCTCCGTCCAGCGAGATTGCGTTAAAGGCTCCCATTTCGAGGTTCAAGTTGGCCAACTCTTTCAAGGTCAGCGCGTCCCGCAGGGAATCCCCTGGTCCCTGGACAACGGTGAGGATCAACTTGTTCCCTCGTGTTAATCCTATCGATGTGCGTGGTGCCAAGTTTTTGCAGTACACATCTGGTTTCGAACAGGTTCTGAGCTTGCGATTGATCTGACCATTCCTCATCAAGGTGTGCGATCCAGAGATGGCGTTCCACAGCACTGCGGGGGCGGGTCCGCCGATCTGCACTTGATTACTCGCTGAAATATAAACTGTTGGCTCAAAAGACGACGCAGAATATTGCACCCCCTCTGAAACAGCCAGCCCTTTAGGATTTGTCCAACTCGTCCATTCATCACCATTTACAGCTATCTGCAATCCATAATGTGACATGAAATCCGAGGTGGTTTTTCCCAATCCGGCAGGCGGCGTGACTAACAGGTGTACAGTGGGATCATTCAAATCGATACTGGCCACATAGATCGTATGTGTTCGGGGCGACGAACGTACGATCTTCTTATAATGAACCCCTTTGAAGATCTCAATACCTTCTACAGATTTACCGGCCATGTGAAAATCTGCAACACGTGATGGCGCAAAGATGCTGGCTCGATCTCGTGCAATCCAGCCAAAATTTAAAGTGTGGCCATTGCCAGCACTGCCCGTTTTGACGAAAAATGTACCCGGGAGTTCCTGAGTAAATAAACGCTGATACCACGCTCCGACTTGTGCTACCCCAGCAAAGGTATGCGAGGGTGTCACTAGCGAACAACGAGGGTGATAGAACTCAATTACTTTCTCAGGGCTCTTTGTATTAAGCACATCGATAAAGCCGTCGATGATATCCCTATTAAATGAATAGACGGAAGGAGAAGATTGGAGTCCAACTTCACCGTGACTATCAGAGCTAAGTAATTGATTATCGCTATCCATAAAAACTAACCCATTTCGATGCAATATTCGAACCAACCAGAGCCACTGCACATAATTTCGATGGAACTGGAGTACTATTGTGTTTGTCAAATCAAACAAGTATCCTATAATATGTACAAATAAATATAAATATTGACATAATGCAGCATATTGGAGGATGCTTTTGGGGAGAAATTAAATGTCATATTTTTGGGGTGGATCACCTGACGATGCCAACGTCGTCAGAAAAAAAAATTTTTTTGCCATCATCTTAGGATTGATCTTGGTTCTATCCGGGTCATATGTGCAAATCGCATCGGCCGCGGAAACTACCGAAACACCCCCGACACCAACTGATACAACGGCTGAAACAGCGGCGGAAGAAATCGACGAGTCGCCCGAAGGGGGAGTTGACGCAGAAGGCCAGGACACATCTGAAAACTCTTTGCCATCAAATGATCCACTTGAAACTGTTGCCGTTCCCCCCTCCGACGAAAACGACTCACCCAATGATGATAGTGTAGATATCAACGTTGATAATGAAGAAACGGAACCATCTGAAGAGAGCATTACCGATACTCATGAAACAGACGTTGCTGAAGCAGACTCAGTTTCGGTAGAGGCAGGTAATCCGCCAGAACAGAATGTCCCTACAGAAACCCCAACAACTGTGCCTATCCAAGATAGTGCCAACGTTGTCAGTGTCCCTGACCCTTATTTCTATGTCAGTGGGGATAAGCACAGCTTTCTGCCCGAGGGTGGCAACTGCAATGGAGAAGCTAACTGCCAGACTTCCACCACACCCATTCAGGATGCGCTAGACGCGGTCTCCGGCGGACTGACTCCTGACGACGCCACCATTTACATCGAGGGCGGAATATACGAAGAAGACGTGACCATCAAGGAGATGAACGATCTCACCCTGCAGGGTGCCGCAGATGGAAATCCTTCTACCTTGGCAGGGTCGGTCAGCGTGATAGACTCGATCAATATCGCCCTGCGCGATTTTACATTTGGGGATGTCATCCAAGTCAACGATTCCACAGACGTGAGCATCGTCGGCACCGAGGGGGATGACGAGATTGAAGTTGAGCTTGAGGGTACGGTGGAAAACCTAAGCGTGGAGGGGCGAGCGGGGAGTGATGAAATCACTGTAAACCTTCAGACATCGGAAGTCTCAGAGACTTCCGATGTCTCAACGATATTAACAATCGGCGGCGAGGGGAATGACAGAGTGATCGTACACAACGAGGAAGATGATCTCGAAGTGGACGAAGACGTGGTCGCCAGCCAAAGCGTTACAGTCGCCTTCGATGACACTGTAGAAAACTTACACGTCGAAGCTCCTGCTGCAGATATTTCGGTCTCCAAATCCGTAGCGCTGCAAGGGGCACTGGTGTTAAATGGAGAGAACATCACCGTCAGCGGGGACATCTCTGGGAGCGAGATCAAACTTCAAAGCGCGGACACAACCCAGGTTACAGGTTCGCTGGATGCGCCAGGCGGAACGGTACATGTGTTGGGGAATCAGGTCTTCCTGGAAGAGAACGCCTTCATCAATGTGTCTGGTGATAATGGCCGCGGCACCGTTCTCATCGGTGGAGACTATCAAGGCAAAGGTTCAGTCCCTAATGCCATCTACACCTACGTTGGACCCGATACCGTCATCCATGCCGACGCCCTACTCGAAGGCAAAGGCGGCCGCGTGATCGTTTGGGCCGATGTCGCAACTGGTTTCTATGGATCGATCAGTGCGAATGGGGGGTCATCTGGTGGAGATGGCGGCTTTGTGGAGACTTCTGGAAAGACACATCTGGAAGTGA
The DNA here is from genome assembly GCA_964560795.1 of uncultured Anaerolineales bacterium. GTDB lineage: Bacteria > Chloroflexota > Anaerolineae > Anaerolineales > UBA11858 > NIOZ-UU35. The sequence goes on from CAZLNX010000164.1 coordinate 3,091, forward strand.
GTGGCTCTTCCGTATCAGCTGCTGCGCAACAAGGCAATTCGGGAATATGGTTACTCGACCCACACAATGTAACCATTGGTGAATCTCGGACAACTGGCGGCTCCTGGGTTAATGGTGTATTTATTCCGACCTCAGACGACGCGAAAATTAATATTGAAGATATTTTATTTGCCCTAAACGATGGCACAAGTGTGACGATTAGCACTGGTAGCACAGGCAACCAGGAAGGCAATGTCACCATAAAAACAGAGATCAAAAAAACAATAGATAAGGGCGAAGTCACGCTCAGGATCGAAGCAGCCAACAATATCGTGGGGGAATCCAACAAGCTAATTTCTTCAAGCGCGGGCAAGCTCCATGTCGAATTGATTGCAGATTCGGATGGAGACGGCTCTGGCAAGGTGATATTTCCAAATGACATTAGTACCAATGGCGGGAATCTCACCATTCAGGGTGCTGATGCGGAAACACCAGTAGGTGGCCCGTATTTGGATGCAGGGACTGGAGAAATTATTTTTATTCCGTCAACAAGTGATTGCACCATTGGGATTAATTTTGATACTGGCCAATTCAGTTTATCGGAAAATGAACTAATCAGGATGTTCGCCGACAAAATAACCATCGGCCGAACTGATGGCACTGGCTCTGTGGGTATTTCCAGTGTGAACCTCCTCCAAAATGCTATCCAGAATTTGACAATTCAAGGTGGTCCTACCAAATTTTACGGAGCTCTCCAGTTGGCGAACAGCCTAGTCCAGATAATTGCCAATACCGGATCGATTACCACCAACCAATTTAATAAGGTTGTTCAGATTTTCAATGGAACATTGCAACTAAAAGCTGCGACAGCAATTGGTCATATAAGTGGTTCTGACGCTCCAATGTCTTTTCCTATTGTTACCGAGGTGAATAACATAGAGGCGCATTTGACTGCATCTGATCCTAATGGGATGGTGCTACTTCGCAATGAGGGGGCATTGACTATTGGCGATAGCACGAACTCAAACAACCCGGACGGCATTGTCGCTACCGGTGGAGGGATCCACGTCTTAGCCACCAGCCCTGTGATCATCACCAAGCCAATACGCGAGCGCGCAGGGGGGGATATCACTATCACAGCAGGCAACGACTCGAGTCAATTAGGTGACGATATAACAATCAATGCAGACATCATTGTCACTTGCCTGCCTGGGGTTTCCTGTAATGGATCGATTACCGGTAACGCCGGGGATGATATCAAGGAAGAAGCAACAGTTCTGGTATCTGCTCCTGGCGGCGTGAACTTCAACAGCGGGCTGGATGGGGATGACGATGAAGTTGGTGGAAACTCAGGAGGTGTCGTCAATGTCGCGGGCACGGTCGAGGCTACCAACATTGGCGCAGATGTCAAATTCAATGGTCCCAATGATGTTATCTTCACTGGAACGCTGATCACCCAAACGGGGGATGCAACCCTCTCCGCTGCGAAGGGAAATGTGAATCATCAAAATGGGAAGTTCTTTCTCAACGGCGGCATTTTGACCATCGTCGAATTACCACCTGAGCCTGATCCTGCTGATCCTAACCCTCCGCCAGCCGACCAAACTATAACCACCGAAACCATCATCCCCCAAAGCCACCCCCCAGTTGTCCCACAGGCACCCGCACCCACTATTCCTATTGTTGTACAAATTGTCATCACGCCAACAACTACGGGCCGAACCGGCGGTGGTTTTGTCTTTTGGAACCCAGATGATGAAGAGAACTCTCAGAAACCCCCTCCCATCGTCATTCCAATTACCGGTGATATTGCCAGCACAATCCGGTTCTTGGGCGACAACCCCATCCTGCCGGTGATCGGTGGGCAACCGTTTTCCTTGTTGAACGCTAGTGCCTTTGGAGACATAGTCATACTGGAACTCCCAGGTGGGCTTGGGGCGATCTTCCCCACCGGCATCAATGCCACTGTCACCCTGACCACAGGTGACGAGGTAATTCTACCTGAAGATCTGCCTGACGGTGTCGACCAGATCTTTAGCCTTGAAATCATCATCGAAACCAATATCCCCGAGGGCCAATTGGGAGAGATCACTCTCTTCTTCGAGGCCCCGGCAGGCACCCCCAGTGAAGAACTCACCATCCTGTACTACGACGAAGTGGAAGGCTGGGTGGAAGTACCCATCGAAGAAAGCGACAATGATTTAATCGAAGGCATTATCGAGAGCGGCGGGGTTTTTGTCCTGGTTCAGCGGAGCACAACATCTGCTGCAATAACCAGGAACAGATTGTGAGCTTTTTTCTTAAAAGACAGATTTTCCCGTCAAATATTTTGACCAATTCAAACCGTTCGCTTATAATTAGTTGAACCGGGCACTATAGGAGGGTGCTTTGTTTTTTATTAGGAAGTCGAACTATATTGGGGGCGAATCTGGCGAACAAAGCCGCGTCAGAATCTTTTTACGTGTTGCCATCATCCTGGGCTTACTGTTCATCTTTGCAGGACCATTCGTCCATATCGTTTACGCAGGCGATTCCCCCGACGCTGAGAATGGCGAGACGATTCCCGAAGAAGCTGCCCCCCAAACTGAGACCACAACTGAAGACACATCCCAAGATCAAAATGCTCAAACTGAGGGAGTTCCCACTCAATCAGAACAACACATTCCGACGGAGTCCGGTGAATCAAATACAGCAGATGAAATTCTAACCGATACACATAGTGCGGGGGAAACACAAACGACCTCGAGTGTTGATCATGCTAGTGATGGGGGTGCTGTTTCCAATGATGCCCAATCAACAGCTTTAGACAAAGTTGAACTCACCGAAGCCGAGCCCCCTAATGTCGATGCGGAGCTGACCGAGACATCGGTCGAGGACGATATTGCCGCCACAGAAGAAGAGCCAGTCGAATTTGTCGACAATTCCCAAAGCACTACTGGCGTACCCGATCCCTATTTCTTTGTTAACGGCGATAAACACAGCTTCCTACCCGCAGGTGGCGATTGCACTGGAGCAGCCAACTGTCAGGTTTCCACCACACCCATCCAAGACGCCCTGAATGCCGTCTCCGGCGGACTGACCCCTGATGACAACACTATATACATCGAGGGCGGCATTTACGAAGAAGATGTCACCATCAATGAGATGAGTGATCTCGCCCTGCAAGGCGCCGCGGACGGGAATCCATCTGCGCTGTCAGGTTCGGTCAGCGTAATCAACTCAATAAGCATTACCCTGCGCGATTTTGTTTTCGAGGGGATCGTCCAAGTCAGCGACTCTACTAATGTAAGCATTGTCGGCACCGAGGGGGATGACGAGATCGAAATCGGTCTAGAAGGCACGGTGGAGAACTTGAGCGTGGAAGGGGTTGCAGGAAACGACGACATCACCATCAACATCGATGCAGAAAATAGCGAAGTCAACGTAGAAGGCGGCACGGAAGATGACACACTGACTCTTGATTTCAGTTCTGGTACAGCTGAAAACAATGTCGTGGTGTATGACGGCGGCGAAGATTACGACGAATTGGAAGTCATCGGCGACGGCAAATCCGATGGTAGCTACACCCCGACACAGAACCGCCCAGACGCCGGGGTAATGACTAGCGGGAGCAACACCATCGATTTCGTAGGAATCGAGCCAACCGAGATATCGAAACTGCCTAGCTACACTTTCTCTACTAGTGGAGCTGATGATATTCTGACAATTGATAGCCCGGCTAAGAATAAAAATCGCATTTCCGGAACCAGCGCTGGAACTGCATTTGAAGCTCTGACTTTTAGCGAAATCACATCCTTTACTATCGACACGGTTAGCGGCGGCAGCGATGGAAACGACACTATCACACTGGATTCTTCCGGCCTGGTTGCTACAGGCCTGAAGGTATTCACGGTAAATACTGGCAATGGGACAGATACAGTCGACCTAAATGGTCCCATAAATCTCGGCGATTCGGGCAACTTATCTATCACCAGCGGGACGATCAGTATCGGGAGCAGGATCGAGTATAAAGGCACGATTACTCTTTCAGCACGGGATGGCGTCACCTTAAAGGGCGCCACCATTGTGAACGAAAACGGCGATTCAAAAGGATTAGCAATTCAAATAGATGCCGATTCAGATGACGATGGCACCGGCAAATACTCTCAAGACAGCAACTCCAGCGTTGATACCGTTTACACATATGTGACCCAATCTGCTGGGGCACCACTGCGTACGATTGTCGCCGATGGTGGGGATGTCACCATAACTGCTGCAGACATTGATCTGCAGGGTAGTCTTGAGGCGATCAATCTGAATTTGATCCCAAGCAAGAGCGACATGAACATAGGGTTTGGAGGCAAGGGCACAGGCACTACATTCAATCTAAATACAGAAGAGTTGACCACAAACATAGATGTCAAAGGCACGCTGTCTGTTGGATGTGTAGGATGCTCAGGCGATATCAATATCTACGCAAATGATCTGAGGGGAGAGGATTATTCCCTCAATTTACATGGAGGCCAAACAACATTCTACGGCACATTGTCTTTGCAAGGTGGTGGTCTTGCTATCAAATCGAGTGATAGAATTTTGGATCAACGTCCAGTTCGCAGTGGGGCAATCATCAAAGCAGAATATCAACAGGATTGCAACGGGGACGATATTTACTGTAAGCCTTTGGTTAAACAGTTCGGACTGCAGCTCAGCAGCGCCAATGGTGTAGGTACCCAACAGCAAGCAATTTGGGTACAAACCTGGTATAGTGATAAAACAAAGAATACAGATGTGTATCTCATTGGAGGAGCATCTGCGTCTGGCGGCTTTTTTGTCAGAAACAAAGGAGCGATCAATATTGAAAACGATTGGGGAGGCTTTGCTCCTGGAACCGTAAGCATCTTCCCTGGTCAATCACTAAATACAGGAGTATTTGTTTGGGATGGTGATATTACCATCGGTGCGTTCAGTCCACTGCGGGTCAGCAAGGCTATCCGGATTGGCGTAGGAGGGGATATCAACCTGACAGCTGGTAGTAATCCTGTTGCCAGTGATCCATCAGACAACCTAGATATCAGGGCTACTGTAGAAATCAATTGCCAGGGAGTTCAAAACTGTCAGGGCACAGTCACACTCAACGCCGGCGAGCAAATCAACGGAGCCAATCTCGTTTCCGCGCCAGGGTTAGTCCTAAATCCCTGCATGGAAGGGGGATGTGAGGGAGGCACTGGGTCTCGGTCTGGTGACAATTCCGGGAATCCTGGAGGACAGCTTGGGAATGCGCCTCTTGGCTCAGTATTTGGAGCAATTACGGCATTCTTCGGACCAGCGGGGCCAATCACACCAGGTGGTGGTTCGGTGCCCATCACTGGTCTCGTTGCGTCAATATTCTCTGTGAACAGTGGACAATCTATTTCTTTGCTGGATACCGGCACAACGGATGAAGCGGTCAATCTGCAGCTCCCCGGTGGCGGTAGTGCTACCTTCCGCGCGGGCATCGATGCCACGGTCACGCTGAATGCAGGCGCAGACGCTGTGCTGCCCGAGGCGCTTCCTCCAGAAGTCAACGCCCTAGATACCATTGAGATCGTAATTGATACTACTCTCAGCCCTGAAGAATTAGGGGGCATCTTGCTTTCCTTCGGTTTACCAGCGGATACACCCATCGAAGATCTGTTCATACTGCAGTATATCGAAGGTCAAGGCTGGGTGGAAGTACCCTTACAGTTATCGCCCGAGGGATCTATTGAGGGACTGGCTGAAACTGGAGGAGTATTCGTGCTGGCTCAAAGGGCAGAAGCCACATCAGCTGGTGGCAACACCGGTTCAGAGAATCAAGGCAATGGCAGCGCCCAGGCCGAGGCCGCGTTGAGCGGCAACACCAATGAGCCTGTAACATTGCAGCCATCTCAGGGAACCCAGGTCAACGTTACTGGTGGCGCTGGGGATGCGGTGACTGCAGTTTCACAGGGATCTGAAAACTTGCCCGCTGACTTGCCTACGGGAGCATCATTTCTCAACAGCTTGTCGATAGACGTCACGCAGGAGGGCAATGGCGTCAGCATTCTACCCAATGGCGAGGGTATCGAGGTGTTTTTAGACGTGCCCGAGGGGGTCGCACCTGAAGATGTGGTCATCCTGTACTGGCTGGATGTGCTCAACGGTGGCCAGGGAGGCTGGCAAGAGCTCACTCCTGAGATCACCCCCGATGGACATGTGGTAATCCGCACCTTCTTCGATGGAATCTTTGTCCTAGCAAATCAGGGATAGTGCAGAATCACACATCACAATCGTCAAAATTCACTCAAATTTCCAATTATCTCCATTTCGGAATAATGTATAATTAGCCCATTGCAACAGGAGCTAATTTGGTATTCCGGCAACACGAGTCAAACTTTTTGTTGGTATTCTCGGGTACGTGCTCAAATATTTCGAGATACTTTCGGGTTGTTATTATTTTTGGAATATTGCTATTGCTGGCACTACCACAAGCAACTATTGCATACGCGTCTGAAGAAGCCCCCCCTACAGAAAACCAATCTGAAACACCGATTACCAATTCTCCATCATCCACTGATGAGCAGGACGCTACTGATTCTGTTGATTCGGGCGAAAATGAGAATCCGGCAACTGATGAATCTATTCAGCAAGAGGACGACTCAGCAAATGTAGATGGTGAGGCTGAAGATATCCAAGCTGGGGCCGATGCCGAAAACAAAGGGGAAAATACGGCCACCGACCAGACTAAGGAGAGCAGTGAGATTAGCGCTGTCTCCTATCCAGCCGAGGGGGTTGAAACAGCAAACGATGGGGAGGTGAAGGATTCCGGTTCTGTTGGTTCTATTGTTGACGAGGATTCTACTCTCGAGGATTCCAGTATTGATTCTGAGCCCGAAATCGAGGAAAATACCCCAATTCCCGACCCATATTTCTATGTCAACGGCGATAAACACAGCTTTTTACCCGAGGGCGGCGACTGCACAGATGCAGAGAACTGCCAGGTTTCCACCACGCCTATCCAAGACGCCCTGAATGCCGTCTCCGGCGGCCTGACTCCGGACGACAACACCATATACATCGAGGGCGGAACCTACGAAGAGGATGTCACCATCAACGAGATGGGCGATCTCACCCTGCAAGGTGCTGCCGATGGCAACCCATCCACCCTGACCGGTGTAGTCAGCGTCGTTGAATCGCTCAACATCACTCTGCGTGATTTCATTTTCACAGAGATCATCCAGGTCAGCGACTCAGCGGATGTGTCCATCGTCGGCACCGAGGGCGATGACGAGATCGAAGTCGAGCTTGAAGGCACCGTCGAGAACCTGAGCTTAGATGGGGGAGTGGGGAATGATGAGATCACCATAAAACAGACATCCGAAGTTTCAGAAACTTCGGATGTCTCGACAGTATCAGTCGTCGGCGGTTTGGGCGATGACAGCCTGGTGATCTATGTTGAAGAAGACATTGATGTTGACGATGATGAAGTCACCAGTCAAGATGATGTGATTGCGTATGATGACTCTGTCGAGAACCTGCACGTCGAGGCAGCTCTTGGGGATGTCTCTGTCTCGAAATCAATTGCGCTGCAAGGCGCACTGGCTTTGAGTGGAGAGAATATCACCATCAGCGGAAACATTTCCGCCAGCGAGATCAACATCCAGAGTGTCGATACGACTCAGCTTTCAGGATCACTGGATGCACCATCTGGAACGGCACACATGCTGGGTGGCAATGTCTTCCTGGTAGAAGATGCCAGCATTGATGTATCAGGGGATTCCGGTGGCGGCACAGTGCTCATCGGTGGCAACTACCAGGGAGCAGGTTCTTTGCCCACTGCCAGCCGCACATACGTCAGCCCTGACGCAGTCATCAAAGCAGATGCCCAGGTCAACGGCGATGGCGGTCGCGTGATCGTCTGGGCTGATGATGTCACCTTGTTCTACGGCACTATCAGTGCCCAAGGCGGGCCCCAGGGCGGCAACGGCGGCTTCGTCGAGACGTCGGGCAAAGCCTATCTGGAAGTGACTGGCTCTTCAGTTTTCGCATCGGCGCCCCAAGGATTTTCCGGCACCTGGCTTTTAGATCCATACAACGTAACGGTATCAACAGCCAATTCCAATGGCACATATGATACTTCTTCAACGCCGCACACATTTACTCCTAGTGGCAATTCAGCCACTGTCAACGCCAGCGATATCAACAACTCGCTCAACAACGGTACCAGCGTGACTATCACCACAGGAACAGCTAGCACTGGCACTCAAGATGGCAATGTCATCATCTCCAGTTCTATCGCAAAAACCAGCGGGGGTGATGCCACCTTCAGAGTGGAAGCGATCAAGAATATCACCGTCAGTTCTGGAGCAACGATCTCATCATCATCTAATAAGCTTACTATCGAACTCATTGCTGGGGGAACTGTGACAGTTCAAGACAACATCACATCCAATGGCGGCGAGATCACCATCGAGGGAGGAGGCAAGGTTACCGTTAACGGCGCAGATATCAGTTCTAATGCATCAGGAACTAATGATGGGGATATCGTCATCCAAGGCTCTGATATCGATATTGCTGGCGCACTCAGCAGCATCGATTCCGGTAGCTATGATCTCACCATTAGGCCAGCTTCTACAAGTGCAGATATTGGCATCGGTGACGGCGTTACCGGCATCACCTTCGTCCTGGACTCAGGAGAATTCGCTGCCTTAGACGGATCAGTTGTCACCATTGGTCATACTGATGGGACGGGCGCTGTACAAATGACAGATGGTACTGTCACCAAGAACTTCACCCTGGCCATACGCGGTGGGGATGTAACCTTCAGAGACAAGTTCATCAAAAATGGCAGTGGTCATGTACTCATCATCTCTACTGGCTACATTATCGATGACAACGCTGGCGAGGATATAGAAATTGGCACCAAAACCACCTGGACGCTGGTGCTCAAAAGCAAGAACGGCGTGGGCATGAACGCCACCACTATCAATGTTTTAGAAACCAATGTCGGCCTTGTAGCCGGTGAGATCACCAGCAGCGGAGGTTTCTACATCAAGAACACCGGCAGTCTGACAATCGGCAATGTGGTCATCGCCGGAGAAGTGGTCGAGGGGGTCACCGCCAATAGTGAGATCAGGATCACCGCCGACAGCCCACTGCGCGTCAGCAAAGCTATCCGCGAGAACGCCGGGGGGAATATCGATCTGACCGCCGGGAATGATAATACACAACTGGGCGATGACCTGACTATCGAGGCCGATGTTGTTATCACAGGCGGCAGCGGCAAGATCACCGGCAATGCTGGCGACAACATAACCACCAACAGCGGTACCCAGGTATCCGCTCCTGGCGGTGTCGATTTCAATGGCGGCCTGGATGGTAATGCCGACAACGGCGGTGGCACAGCCACGGTCAGCGGAACAGTTCAGGCCACCAACAGCGGTGCTGCGGTCAACATCAGCGGACCCAATGGTGTCAATCTCACGTCCACAGGCCAAATTATTACCCAGGGCGGTAATGCCACTTTGAGCGCTGCCAATGGCAGCGTCACCCGTAGCGGCACCATCAACTTGAATGGCGGTACATTGAACATCATCGAAAAGCCGCCTGATCCGTCCAACACAACCACAACCACCGGGACGACGGTGACTACCACTATCACCACAACCACTGTAACCACTGTGATCACGAGCTCCGATTTAGACTCGATCACCAGCGCGGCGAGCGATGTTGCCGCTACTGCGGATGCCGGCGCCACGGCAGCTGCCAGCATCACCACGGGCATACTGACGGTCACCAGCGGTCAGCCCGTCTCACTACTCGAAGCGATTGCCTTAGGTGCGGCGGTCAACCTGCAGCTTCCTGAAGGCAATGGCGCCACCTTCATCACTGGTGTAAATGCCACCGTCACATTGACCGCCAGCGGTGAAGTGATCTTGCCCGCTGAACTGCCCGCCGGCTTCGACCTGCTCGACAGCATCGAGATTGCCTTAGATACGGAACTCACCGAAGAAGAGCTTGGAGAAATCCTGGTCTCCTTTGGCCTTCCCGCCGATACCCCCATCGAAGAGTTGGTCATCCTGCAGTT
>CAZLNX010000165.1:0-13000 GCA_964560795.1 uncultured Anaerolineales bacterium
GTGTTTGTTTTTCGTTAGCCCTTTATTTGATTTTCATGGCTTGGTAGTTACCTCCAATGCAACATGCCGAATATCTGAATACTGATGTGATTGAAGCCTTCAAGGCTACCGCATCAGAGTCGAGTATCGATGTTGACGAACTTCTCTCTGCAGCCAACCTTTCTCATATAAAAATCACTCCCCTTAACATTGAACGCCCCTATGCTGGCCCAGCTATTGAAGAACTTCCTGGCATAAATACTGCGATTCGTAAGAATCTCAAAAAATTCTTAAAGGATATCGACCGATCCCCTACGAATATCGGTAAGCCAGGGCTATCGAATCAAGATGTAATCAGATTGTTCCAGGCTGCTGATTCGAGCAATAAAAATAGATGGTTGAAGTGGATACGGGATGCTAATCTGACATCGATCTATGAAGAACGCTTTGTGCCCTATTGTGGACCCACTATCGACGAAATGGAAAATCTCGATGATGCGCTCAAAGACTCCCTCAAAAGCTGCCTCGGAATATCGACGATTCAGCCCGAATCAGATGAGGTTGAGCCAACCTATCCAGATTTGGAACTAACAAATGGAGATATGGTGACGATTTTCTTTCGTGTGGCATCCGAATTAGAAACAAATGTCTGGTCCTTATTTCAAAGAACTCGGCTCGTACATATCTTTTCATTGGACGAAACGCTACAACTGTCGTATACCGGCCCAAAAATCGACGATTTGCCAAACCTGACAGGTACAGAAAAATCCACTTTTAATAATGCGCTTGATGAAGGTACTCCACATGTTAGCATTAGTGCAACTGAAGCATCCTATCCTGGACTGATAAATCAGGATATTGTCAATGTAATCATCCGGGTAGCCAACCAACATGGCGAAAACCCCTGGAATTGGCTTAAAGAAACCGGGTTGTCATATTTATTGAAACCCGAGAGCAATCGACGTTTACCTTACACCGGCCCACTTATGGAAGAGTTACCCAAATTGGCACCCAATCAAAAACAGAAGCTCAAGACAGAAATAGAACGAATAACATTGTAAATCGAATAAGGAGGCTCGTAATTAAGAGTGATAAAGGGTCGTGCTCCCTTATCACTCTTTTCGCTCCGTCTTTACCCACTTTTCCGGGTAAATCGCATAAAAGGCTTGACAAGCGCGCAAAAACCTGCTATTATATAGCCAGTCCACCCGATTTAGCGGGTATAGCGAGTAAAACAGGAGCTAAAAATATGGCCAATCTTGAGTTGATCGCCCCCCAGAAAATTGCCACCTTCAGGTTTTCCACAGACCCGGTTCGCAATCTGTTGTGCAGTTTATTCTTGCTGAATGACGAGAAGGATGAGTTCTCTGAATGGGTAAACAAGATGATCGAAGGGCTAACACCTGATCAGCTCAAGGAAAACAAGATGCTCACGGGAATCGCTTCCCGGTTCGCCGAGGGACGCGAATGGTCCAGCTTCCCCGAGTGGCTAGAAGCCATGGAGGCCCGCGACCCCCAAGAAATGCAGGATTGGCTAATCGACGATTTCTTGAAAGTTTCAGCAGAAATCATGAGCGTACCCCCGGACCAGCTCCCCACCCCAGAAGAGATCCTGGCTGATGACAAATTCTATTTGGCTACATATGAGAAGGTTTACGAAAAGAAAGGTTATGAATGTGACCTGGATTATCATCGAAAAGAATATCAGCTTCTCAAAGATCCTGCCGCAGCCAAAGAGAAAATAATCTCTTATATGCGCAGGGTGTGGGAAGAAAACCTTCAAGAAGAGTGGGAACGTATTCAACCCATGCTGCAAGACTCGATTAGAGCCTTCGAAACTCTCGATTTCTCGGGCATGTCCACGGAAGAGGCCCTACTACGTATTACCGGCAGGGATCAGATGCCACAAATCTGGGATCATTGGATCTCAACAACCGAAGAAGTGGTCATCATCCCCTCGGCACACATCGGGCCTTACTTGATGACAATGGACAAAAACGAGAGTACGGTTTGGTTGGTGGTGCGGGCACACATCCCTGAGGGAGCAGGAATCTCATCACCCACTCTGACCCGCTCTGAGCTCCTGATGCGATTGTCCGCTCTATCGAATGATACCCGCTTACGGATCCTAGAACAATTAAATGATAAAGGTGAACTCAATGCTACAGATATTCAGAAAGATCTAGAATTGACCCAGTCTGCCACGTCAAGACATCTGACACAACTCTTTGCGACAGGTTTCCTGCATCAACGGCGGCTGGAGGGCGTCAAACACTACAGCATCAACTTCGATCGAATAAACGATACCGCCGACGCTTTAGTAAGTTTTTTGGAACACTAGATATTGGAGAGTGAGAAGTGTTAAAAGATAGATTGCTAGTTCTCGATCTGGTCGAAGATGGAAAGATCTCTGTTCCCGAAGCTGTGGAACTGATTGAATCCATCAATATCGATGAGCCGAGCAATGGTGCCAGCGATGACGGACAGAACGAAAACGAGATTGTAATCCACTTGTATATTGAGTAGTTTTCTTTACTAACCCAATGGAAAGAAGGGAGTGCGCCAATCAATCGGCGCACTCCCTTCTTGTTAGGGATTTTTACTTCATAACTTTTTCAAACACCAGCCAGGGGGGTAAATGCTGGAATCCTAAATCCAGGTTTATTTGATACGCTAGATCGCCCTCCAGGGCATCATCAAGAACATAGCTAGCCCCATGACGAAGGGCGTAGTCGATGGTTTTTAGCTTGAGAGCCAACTCAATACCCTTCTCCTGGTAGTCGGGAATCACCCAAGTAAGATCAGCATGCAATGAAGTTTCATCATACCGAGTTAAACCGCTGATACCCACCAGTTGACCACCGTCCACGGCGAAAAAGAAAGCATCGGGGATGACGGCTGGATGCTGAATATCGACTTCGAACTGCTCTAATGATCGACGCACGGGAGGCTCATCAGAGGGCATATCATTCAGGATCACCCACTCTAAATCCCACCACTTACGCAGCCAATCTGGATCACTGAGACGCAATTCAGCCAGGGAAAGAAACTTGATCCCTTGCTTCTGCATTTCTTCAAAAGCGTCATCAAAAGTGGTGCGATCGAAGGTGGACAAATCCAGCGCAAACAACGACTCTTGCGATTTTTGAATGAAACCGCGCTTCTTCAAAAAATCAATCGCTGCGGGATTATTTTCTCGTGCCCGCGCAGTGATTTTCTTGGGGCTATGCTTTTGCAGAGAGGCGACTATGCTTTCATAGAGGTCGGAGCCAATACCTTGTCTCCGATAATCAGGATGAACTTCAATAGCAATGGTGAACATTCCTGGGACAGGATACCAAACCGATTGTCCATGTGTACCATAGGCCACAATTTGGTCTTCGATATCGGCAACAAAGCGCTGATGGACTGCAGAATTTTGCATGGCATCACAGTGCTCAAACCCTTCGGCTATCAAATGTAAATCATCATTGTTGTCACTCAAAATCCTGGCTAAAGTCAGATATTCCGATTCGGTTTTTTCGAAGGCACGTATGGTATGCATGGTAATTTTCCTTTCACAGTTAGGTTTGTTAAACTCAAAGCCGCACCCTTCGATACGCCACTTGCAGAGCAAGTGACTACTCAGGATGCTTATCATTATCGCAAAAAGTGAAAGGCTAGTTCTTCATTGGTCGATCTCCTCTGACTGGTGGATCGTGCGCCTGTACAGCGGCACAACCGGAAGAATCAACATCGCGGAAGTGGTCAACGCGAGTCGAATAGATCGAAAAATGCCCACCAAACCCACAATAGGACCACCAACCATCTGGCCGAAAGCGTCGAGTTGAGCGGTCATTGACAGCATAGTGGCGCGGACTTTGGAATCGATATGCTTGTTGATCCAGGTATCAATCAGAGGGCCAGTGATCCCTCGCGCTGTATCGACAACCAAGGTCGCTAAGAGCGCCAGGTAGAATCCCTGAGACCAGGCAAAGGCCAACAAACTTAGGGAAATTAGCCCATAAATAGCCTGCAGTGCCCGGGCTACTTTGAGATTGTCAGTAGTATCCAGGCGTCTTTTGACCATTTCGGTAACGCCTAAACCCAGGAACAATCCCATCACCCGCATCAGCGCAAACCAGGAGACGAGAGGATCACCACCCCAGGGCAATGTTGGGAAAGCGAACTGCCCTATGAAATGTGCCTCTGTCAGACGATCGTACCCCTCGCTGTACAAACCCACGAAAATAGCGATGATGGCAAAGGTCATCAAGGCAGGTTTTGCGCGCGCCAGGTTTATGCCGCCTTTGAGTGTAGCTATCATTTCTTTCCAGGTTTCGCGCTCCTCTTTTGGCGTTGGTTGGAATCCATACTCAGGCATAGTGATCAAACGGAAGAGCCCCACCAAGAGAAACATCACGCCACCAATGACTATGGGCAATCGATAGCTTACATTCCCTAATAACACAAACAAAGGAATTCCTAAGAGGCTGCCAACCCGTCGGAACTGAGACGCCCGCAAATAAACTTGTCCCACATTCTCAACACCGACTTCGTCTGCGATCCAGGCTGAGTGCGCACCGCTAATAAAGGTCCAAGCCGTGCCCCAAATCACCTGAGCCAACAACACAACCCCAAACAAGGGCAGCGAAGCCTCGACCAAAAATCCAATCCCAAACAGGAAAGTGCCAATAATCACCGATAGGCGCCGGGAATACACATCGGCCACAATCCCTGTGGGAATTTCGAGGATGAAGGTAGTCAATTCCAAGGTCGTGCCGACCAGCACCAACTGAAGGGGGTTCAGCCCAACAGTTTGCACACGATACAACTGATTGGCGGCAAAGACAATGGAAAATATCATCCCTTCGAGGAAGAGAGAAATCCAATACACAAACCTGGCATCGAGTTTTTTCATAAACAAAGAAGTTGAGTAGAGACGCTCCGCCGGAGCGTCTCTACCTATTAGCTACACAACTCTTCATAAATCTGGGTGAAGTTCTCGTAGCGCAGCTCCGAAATCGAGCCGCGAGCCACGGCAGCCTTGATCGCGCAATCTGGCTCACTGATATGGCTGCAATCCGAGTAGCGACAACCACCAAGATGATCGACCATCTCAGGGTACCACGTCGCCAACTTCTTGCGCTCGACACCCACCAATCCAAAATCACGGATACCAGGCGTATCGATGACCACACCACTATTATCCAATTTCCAAAGACTGGATTGGGTTGTGGTATGGCGGCCTTGCCCGGTGAACGTGCCGCGCTGTGTCACTAGCCCAACGCGTAGCTCGAGGCTGGGCTGCACCGCAGTCAGCAAGGAAGATTTTCCCACGCCAGAAAGACCGGCCAAAACTGTGGTGCTTCCTTTGAGCAGCACATCGAGCTCATCAACACCCTCGCCGGTTTCAGCGCTGGTGAAAATCAGCCTGGTACCCAAATCTCGATACGGTTCTATCGTGTTCTGGAATTCAGTTTGCTCTTCGACCAGGTCAATCTTGTTGATGCAGATCACAGCTTCGAGTTGGTTGCGCTGTGCGGCGATGAGATAACGGTCAATCAGCGCGGGCCAGATATGCGGCTCACGCCAGGAGGCCACGATCAAGACCCGGTCGATATTGGCAACTACGATTTGTTGCCTGGAACTGGTTCTCCCGACATCCGGTCGATAAGGACGTGCAAGGACACTCCTTCGGGGCAGAACCCCCTCTACCACGCCGCGCTGGTCTCCATTGAGGCTGACATGTACTTGATCGCCCACGGCTACTACATTTGTGAATCCTGTTTCCTGGGATTTCAAACTGCCGCGGATATCACATAAAACTGGGTCTGATCCGTTATGGATGTCGACGCGGCACATCCCTGAGCTGACCTCTACAACCAGGCCGGGAATCCCGGGGGTGTAACCTGGGGGTGAATCTGATATTTGGGGATCAGCTACCCTCCCAGAGCTCCCGTCGGAATTTCCCTCGATGGCTTTGCGCTCAACGGCACGACGACGATCAGCGTCTCCGCGAGGCATGATCCTTTCATCTGCAGAATAATCCATGTCATCCCACTCATCCCATTTATCTGGGACCCAATCCTTGCGGCGGGGTTTCTTGGCTTTCTCTTTTGGGCCGGATTTCCGGCGCGTATCACGCAATCGTTGCTTGCGGACATGTTTTTGTATTTCTTTCGTATAATTTTCAACTTGCTTCTGTTTATCGTCCATTGTAGAACTCATGTAATCGTAGATAGCGCTCCTCTGACGAGGAAAGCATATCCCTGAAAGCATCTATTAGTTGACGGCCTCTGCCGTCCTTGACCTTTCGCAGCGACCGCTCATCCTTCCCATCCTTTAGGGTGGATGCGGTCTGATCTTCGCAGGTGTCAATATAGATTTCAATGTTGTACATCATCCACCTCCTTTCAGGGCAGATATCAAACAAAGGGGAACAATCGCGCGCGTATAGAATATGCAGCGAGGTTAAAGCGCGCCCAAACCGGAAATCTCCGATGCCCTTGCATCGGAGTGGTCAAACGGGCGATTGGAATTCGCCCTTTGACTCAAAACGACCACGGGTTGTCCCGTGGCCGCTAGGATGTTTTTAGACAGGGGGTTACTGAGCGATCTCTCAGTAAGCGGTCACGAGGCGCACTTCGCGGGATACTTTTTCACTATTCACTTTTGCCATGAGGGTACGCCTCCTTTTATAAAAATTTATCGGCTGTATTTTGCCAACGGGAAAAAGCATATCATAAGGATTCTCTAGAGTCAAGCAAATTGACCAAAATGAAACCAATTTAAATAAAAAGCGAGCAACACTATGGGTTGCTCGCATCTCATGGCAATTATTGTTTACTATTGTTAATCACACCAAAAAGGGTACATCAATAGAAATTACTTGTCCTTATTCCCCTTGCCCTTACCTTTACCTTTGCCATTATTTTCCTTGTCCTTATCTTTGTCTTTATCTTTATCTTTGTTCTTGTTGTCTTCAGATTCGGCTTGATCTGATTGACTGTCGTCATCTGCCTCAGTCTCACTTCCATCGGCGCTTTCTTCACCCTGTTCGGTGTCGTCAGATTCTTCACCATGATCAGCAAGGTCGTTCCAAATCTGACCCCAGCCTTCACCAGCGGACCTTCGAGCCAGCAATTCGTCAACACTCTCGCCTGTAGTTTCGGCAGTATGAAGGGCCAACATAATCTGACCAAAACCGACTTTATGTCCAGCTTCACTATCGTCTCCCAGATCATCTTCCTCTTCGACTTCTTGGGGTTTTTCTCCATCCTCTTCGCCTTCGCCGTCGCTTTCAGGTTGTGATGCTACTGAGCCACAGAACCACCCCATAACCTCTTCGTAGGTCACGCCGTATGTTTCAGCAAGAGAACTAGCTGTAGGATGGGCAACATCAAGATTCTCACAATAGAAACCGCCGCCCTCGCCACTCTCGCCTTCTGGATCTGAAACCAAGTCTATACCTTCCTCACTGAGAAGACTGGTCACATCAACTGTATCTCCAACGCTATACAGGGTGAAATCAAACCCTTCAGGCATCTGGACTGTATAAAGAACCAATTCGCCAGATTCGGTAAGCACTTCAATTTCTAACGTACCCCCAAGATCGTCGATAGAAATAATTGTCCCTTCGATGACAACATCTTCGACAGGGTCAGCAGGGTCTGCTTCTTGATAGATTCCACCAGAAATATCTGAACTTGCTAAGGCAACATTCGGAATCGCTGCCACAAAAAAAAGAACTCCCACCATAGTGAAAACTTGAATTAGCACTCGTTTAGTATTCATAGTAATTATCCTTTTGTTTCGAATAAGATAATCTCGATCTTATCGACTATTTTGACATTCAAGAATAGCAATAAAGTACTGTCTGACATTTCTGCAAGGTAGACGATATCAAACCGATTACCATAACCAAAATTGACGAATGGGAAGTATTTTGATATTATTCTATTTAGATTATTTTCTAATTAGACAAGGATCGAATTATGACTGACCAAGAGATTTCCACCCTACTGCGATTTTTCAAGGCGCTGGCCAACGAAAACCGTCTCAAGATTTTGGGTGTTTTGGCGCAGCGTGAATGTAGCGTTGAAGAGCTAGCAACATTATTGGTATTAAAAGCCCCCACTGTCTCCCATCACCTGAGCAAGCTCAAGGAGTTGGGCCTGATGGCTATGCGCACAGACGGCAACGATCATTTGTACCGCTTAGACGGAGACAGCCTGCACGACATGTCAAAAAGTGTTTTTACTTCAATCACAACTGAAAAAGTTGTCACATTAGCTGACGATGTCGAGTACGAAGCCTGGGAGCGCAAAGTTTTGGAGACTTTCGTAGACGGTGACCAGATCATCGACCTGCCAGCGGGTTACAAGAAACGCCTTGTCATCCTCAAATGGCTGATCAATTTCTTCGAGGAAGATAAGAAGTACACCGAGAAAGAGGTCAATGAGATCATCCAACAACACCACGCTGACTCGGCTTCTATTCGACGAGCCTTCATCGGCAATGGTCTGATGGATCGCGAAGGTGGAGGTGGCCTTTACTGGCGTATCCCTTGGAAGATGCCAGAGCTAAAGGGGTAAAACAAAAACCGCAGATAAATTGGACGCCTTGGGCGTGCCTTTGGCAAACACAGATTTCGTATTTCTATCTGTGTTCATCTGCGTTTATCCGCGGTTATTTTGTATGTCAGAAATCAGATCTAAAACATCATCGCATTGACTTCATCCATGGTCTCGCGACGAGGGCGAATGCGATCGTTCGGCAATCGATTGAGAGCTTCTTCCGGCAAATTATACATATCAAACAGTGAGTTCTGCTCAGTATCAATATATATCAAACCAGTGATCAGCTCTTGTCTCTTATTGGCATCTTCTAACATGCATAAGATCGTCGAGCGGTCCGTGGGATCGTAGTCCGCTTCTAGTTTGCGCAGCATGATACGTGAGCCGTCATGCATATCAACTTCTTTGGATTCGCCCTTCTCATATTCGACAAGAATATCCTCGGCCAGCGGAACATAGGACAGATCGTGCAGGGCAACCTCGTGATTCTTGCCCCATGCATAGGAATGATGCGAATCATCCTGGTTGTTGAAAGTAACGCATGGGCTGATGATATCCAACACAGCGATTCCACGGTGACTGAGGGCAGCCTTGAGCAATTCCCTAACCTGCTTTGGGTCACCGGCGAAGGAACGCGCCACAAAGGTCGCTCGTCCAACGACAGCTTCCCAGACAATGTCGATAGGCATGTAGGGATTTTGGCCATGCCCCTTGAGCGCCAAGCCCTCTTCGGCGGTGGCCGAAAACTGACCCTTGGTCAGCCCATAGACGCCGTTATTCGCCACGATATACACCATGGGCAAATTGCGGCGCATAACGTGTTTGAACTGCCCCATACCAATGCTGATCGTATCTCCATCGCCGCTCATGGCTACACCTGTCAGTGTGGTATCAGCAAAAAGAGCACCGGTAGCTAAGGATGGCATACGCCCATGCAAGCCGTTGAAACCGAAAGAGCGGTCCAAGAAATAGGTTGGCGACTTGCTCGAACAGCCGATGCCGCTGAACTTGACAATATCCTCAGGCAGGATATTCAACTCGTAGCAGGCAGTGATAACCTGGCTGTTGATCGAATTGTGCCCACAACCCTGACAAAGAGTGGTTGGTGCACCGCGATAATCCGCTTTGGACAAATTGACTAAATTTACTTTGGGTTGTCTTTGAGTCGCCATCTTATTTGCGCTCCTCGTCTCTTCGTTCCTCGTTGAGAATTGCCCCTTTAATCCAGTCGGCCGTCAGGGGCAAGCCATCATTATGCGTGAGTGAAATTAATTTCGTTACTCCTTCGGGTGCTTCGAGGGAGATGATTTGATGCAATTGCCCATCTCGATTCATTTCGACTACATATACTCGCTCATGGTTGCGGACAAACTCTTTGACCGCATCAACAATAGGCAAAGCCCGCAGACGAAGATAATCAACTGCCAAGCCATCATCCCCAAGATAGTCAATCGCCTCGCGCACCGCAGGATCGGTAGAACCAAAAGCAATCACTCCGATGTCAGCACCCTCGACATTGACAATCTCAGGTTGGGGCATCACAGAACGGGCATTTTCAAATTTGAGCAGCAAACGATCCATGCCCTGCACCCACATATCGGGATCTTCACTGTAATTGGCGTATTCATCGTGGCCGGTTCCTCGGGCAAAGTATCCACTTTTCGGATGCCGGTTACCAGGCAAGGTCCGGTAAGGAATGCCATCCCCATCGATATCAAGATAGCGTCCCCAATCTTCGATGGCATCTAAATCGTCTTCCCAGAGCACTTTACCGCGATCAACCTCTGTATCGGGATACTCAAAGGGCGGCGTCATCCACTGGTTCATCCCCATATCCAGATCGGTCAATAAGAAAACCGGAGTCTGGTATCGTTCAGCTAAATCAAAGGCCTTCCAGCCTAATTCGAAACATTCATTGACCGATCCAGGGAGCAGCACAATATGCTTTGTATCGCCGTGGCCCAGGAAATAGGTCAGGTTGATATCACCCTGGGATGTGCGGGTTGGCAGTCCGGTGCTGGGTCCCATGCGTTGAACATTCCAAATCACAACCGGAGTCTCGGCATAGTAAGCCATACTGGCATATTCAGCCATCAAACTGATGCCAGGGCCCGATGTTGATGTCATCGACCGTAATCCCCCCCATCCTGCACCAATGGCCATACCAATAGCGGCTAATTCGTCCTCTGCCTGAACCACGGCATAGGTGTTCTTACCAGTTTCGGGATCATTGCGCAGCATGGGTAGATAATCAATACAAGATTCTGGCAGGCTAGAGGCTGGCGTGATTGGGTACCAGGAGATAAACTGCACACCACCATAAATTGAGCCTAAAGCTGCGGCAGCATTACCATCGGCCATGATTTGCCCATCGGTCAAATCCATATCTTCCACAAAGTAGGGATCACTTTTCTCCAGGTTTTCTTCGGCCCATTCAGCGGCTTTATTAATCACATCTAAATTCAATTTTATGGGTTTTTCCTTGCCCTTAAAATGGAATTCTAAAGCCTGCTCAATACGCTGGAGATCAATCCCTAACATGTGAACAAGAACCCCCACATAAACCATGTTGGCAACATACGTGCGCAGGCTAGCCGGGGCATCGGATTCTTTGGCCAGCTTTTTCACCGGCATGGGATAAGCGACAATATCATCACGCGTGATGGCCTGCTTGATATCGTCAGCATAAAAGAATACGCCGCCTGGCACTAACACCGCTTGATCTTTCGCGAAAGTCGCCGCGTTCATCGCCACCATGATTTCGATGGTTTCAGTTCTTGCCAAATACCCATCCCTGCTGACCCGAATTGTGTACCAGGTCGGCAATCCTTGGATGTTGGATGGGAACAGGTTTTTCCCCGAAACGGGAATGCCCATTTTGAACAAAGCCCTCAACAACGTCAGGTTGGATGTCTGACTTCCCGAACCATTCATCGTGGCGACAGAGATCGAAAAATCGTTGACTACTCTATCGCCAGGCTTAGCTTGATTGGATTTTTCTTCTACAGATGACATAAAACTCCTTCTATTTTTTGTCATACTCAAGTTTGATACTGACTACATACTTTTGATGATAAATTACCTTCACGATCTGCAGCCTCCCAAACAGGGATGCGCGTTCCTACCACTCAGGTGATCCTGATCCCAGGCGGTGATACAACAGATCGGTGTGGTCAACTAAAGCTTGATACCCCGCATCAAGATCCCCCTCGACGATGGCATCGACCATTTTTTGGTGATACGTCCAGACCTCTGTCAAATAATCATAATCGGCATAAACGTTCAAGCCCACCGCTTCATAGGCCTCCCAATAGGCTTCCAAGATTCCTAAAACAAAGGGGTTATCCAGGCGACGGAAAATTACCAAGTGAAATTCTCGGTGCTCTTCATGGGGAATTCGAATTGGCGTGCCACGCATCTTGGACCAAGCATCAGACATTAAGTTTCGCAAATGACTGTGATCTTCGGAGGTCAATGCCGCGGTCGCCTCGTGCCAGAAGCACATTTCGATGTGTTTTCGCAAACTCGAAAACTGGTCAAAGTTAGTACGGTCCATCTCGATGGCATAAGCCAAAGATTGCCAGACCGCGGGTAGGAAACTGTACGGCAAGCGTCGGATACCCGTGCGCGGCTTGACATCCACAAAACCCAGGGCTTTGGCCACCTCCAACTGCTCACGCAAGCGCGCCACGCTGATATCCAACTTCTCACTGAGAGCGTTCATGGCGGGAAGTTGATCATCATCCGGCTGGGAACTCAGGTTATCGGCCAGGTATTGAAAGAATGTTGAAGGGTTGCGCCAATAGCTCATTAGATCACCTATGAGGCCCCCGGCCCTCAATCCTGAAGAGATAATTGCTCAAAGGCTTATCCGCAAAGGATGTCGAGGATTAGATGTGCGATACGGGGGCACAATATCTCTGATTAATCTTATAATTCGCCGAGAATTGTAGCATGTCAGGGGGAGAGGGTCAAGAAATTGCACATAAAAATACTATGGTCACCTGCTCCAAGCTAGGATCAATGTGTTGTAACCTGAGATGGGCTTAGTGTCCTTTATCGTTGAGCGGAGGCGGCGCTATGCGGCCCTTGCCAGAGGCACGCCTACGGCGGGGCAGCCGTACTCGAAACGCCCTGCACTCCCTTCGACTGAGCTCTACTCAGAAATTTCAAACACTTTCTTATCCACAACTCAGGTTGTTGTAGTAAAATTTTTGCCCAAAAACGGGTAGTCTCCTTCTTGAGTGTTGCTAACTGGATGAGTGCTGATTTGAACCGCAAAGACGCCAAGAACGCTAAGAATGAGGCAAAAATAGATAATCTTTGCGATCTTTGCGTCTTCGCGGTGAAATTTGAGCCGATTTTTAATCAGCCACACTTAACAGGGAGACCATCCAAAAACGGAACTACTATTATTGGTATCGGAGCAGGTTTATGCTTAAGAAATCAATTATTCTTCTAAC
>CAZLNX010000166.1:0-12906 GCA_964560795.1 uncultured Anaerolineales bacterium
GTATCTTCACTTGTTTTTTTGGTAAAGGACTTGACTTCATGATAGTAAGCTTATCCTGATGAATGTAGATTATGATTGCGCAATGTATTATACCGTTTCGTTCGTTCCCCACTTACATCAACTTAGGAAAAGAAAATACGCATTACGACTCACAATTCACGTAATGCGTATTGCCAATTTCTATCGGTCAGCGTATCAACTCTGATAGCGCTTTGTGATATTGGGTACCAGATACTCCTCGAAGGCACGCTGCACATCATAGTCCGGCTGCCAACCCCAATCACGGCAAGCGGCGCTGTCATCCATATCGGCGGCCCAACTGTCAACAATCGTCTGGCGCTTGAGATCAGGCTCATAGGATATCTCAGCATTGGGGAAGAACTTCTTCACCCAATCCTTGAATTCCTCAGCCGAGAGGCTGAAGCTGGTCACATTGTACACTCGCTGACTTATGGCTTCTGCAGGAGCAGCAGCCAAGTGCAGCAGGGATTTGACTGCATCTGGCATGGCCATAAAGGGAATGCGAACGTCGGGGCGCACAAAACAGGCATAAGGTTCGCCTTTAGCTGCGGCATGTAACATTTCTGGTCCGTAGTCGCTGGTACCACCACTGGGGGCGGTAAAAGCGCTGATTAGCCCAGGGAAACGAATAGCGCGGAAATCGACCATCACTGGCTGCTCGGCAGCCAATTGCCGGTAATGGTCACTGAAATAAGTCCCCAACAATTCACAATACAACTTATTTGCGCCATACATTGTGCGGGGGTAATTCCACTCCCATTCCCGCACCCGCGCATATTGATCCTTCGTTTCTAAATCAGGCAATCCATAAACGGCAATCGAACTGGGGAAAATGAACTGCACGGGTTTCTGCCGCCATTCTGATTGCTCTGCAGCCAAGCGCAGCAGCCCCATAGTGCCATTAACGTTGACTTGATGGGCCATCCCCGGAGAAAATTCCCCCCTGGTTGAGAGCAAAGCTGCCAGATGATAAATAGCATCGAATTCATATTCACTGACCAGTCGATCCAACAGCTTCTGATCCAGGATATCTGCCACCATATGGGTGGTCAAATCCTGGATATCTTCAGGAAGGGGTTCCAGATCAAGGGTCAGCAGAGGAGTGGTTCCATTTTTTGATAACGCTTCGATCAACGCGTGGCCAATCTCTCCGGCTGCACCAGTGATCAAGATCGCTTTCTTTCGCATTCTTTGCTCCTTTTATGGATGTGGAATTGTGCTAGAATGAACCAACGAAACTAATTTTACAATACTGACGCACTGGCTGCCAATGGAAAGTCAACGGGTTCTTTGCAGACAGTTGTCAGTTTATTTCGCGGGAGGTATTATGGCTCTAAACATCGTTATTGGTACCCAGTGGGGAGATGAAGGCAAAGGCCGTGTGGTGGATCTTTTAGCGGCTAAGGCCGATTATGTGGCTCGTTTCGCCGGCGGGGATAATGCCGGTCATACTGTTCAGGTTGGGGAACAGACTTTTAAGCTGCATCTGATTCCCTCGGGTGTGATTCACCCCCATACAGTAGGGGTTCTTGGGAATGGATTAGTAGTCAACCCCAAGGTGCTCCTGCAAGAAATGGAAATGACTCGAGACGCTGGCGTGGAGATCACGCCCGAACGGCTGCGAATTTCTCATGCGGCACATATCATTACGCCAGCATACATCGCCTTAGATAAAGCGCGCGAACATACTCGCGGGGATGAAAAGATCGGCACCACTCTGCGTGGGATTGGTCCAGCCTATAACCATAAGGCTGCTCGCTCTGGGTTGCGCATGGAATCGATGCTCGATTTAGAAGAATTCGCTGAAGCTGTCGTCGCCCAGGTTGAAGGGGTCAATGAAGCCCTGATCAATTTATACGCCGCCGAACCCCTGGACACACTGGAAATCGCCAAAGAATACGTCGACTATGCACAGAGATTATTCCCCTATATTGGGAATGTCTCTTACCTATTGAATGACGCTCTTAGCACTGGGAAAAATGTATTAGCTGAGGGCGCACAGGGCACGCTGCTGGATATTGATCACGGTACATACCCATTTGTGACCAGTTCCAGCCCCACAGCAGC
Source organism: uncultured Anaerolineales bacterium (assembly GCA_964560795.1). Classification (GTDB taxonomy): domain Bacteria; phylum Chloroflexota; class Anaerolineae; order Anaerolineales; family UBA11858; genus NIOZ-UU35. The sequence goes on from CAZLNX010000166.1 coordinate 2,089, forward strand.
TGGCGCTCTAGTCGGATTGGGGGTAGGTGCCAGTTATGTCGGGCGAGTCATCGGTGTGACCAAAGCCTTCCAGACTCGCGTTGGTGAAGGTCCCTTCCCTACCGAAGTTTTTGATGCGACTGCTAATCACCTACGCGGCACTGGCGACAAACCTTGGGACGAATTTGGCACTACCACAGGCCGTCCGCGCCGCGTCGGTTGGTTAGATGCTGTGCTCCTGCGCTATGCCGTGCAGATTAATGGGGTCACGGAATTAACCATCACCAAGCTTGACGTTCTCTCTGGTTTAGATACTTTGCAGATTTGCACGGGATATCAAAAGAACGAGAAAACATATCAGGATTTACCCTTAGGCCCCACTGACCTCGACTATCAGCCAGTTTATGAAGAAATGCCGGGTTGGCAAGAAGACATCATGGAAATACGCCAATGGGAAAATCTACCCCAGGCTGCCCAGGCATATATCCAACGCATTGAAGAGTTATCAGGAGTGCCGGCGCGTTATATTTCCGTTGGCCCGGAACGAGATCAGGTAATAAAACGTTGAGCGTCAGCACGTTTCATGCTTCACGTTCAACAGCCTTTATGAAAAGCCTATATCTACTGTTAATAATTCCATTGCTTAGCGCGTGTCTGCCAACAGAGGCATTAACTCCATTCGTCTCGGCAACCCCCACTGCAACAGGAACCCCCACCCCAACAGTAGTCTGGTTTCCTCCCACAGAGACTCCCACCTCGATCCCAACGGTCATCCCCTCACCCACACCTGATCTACGCCCAGGGATCGGTGATGTTTTTTTCAGTGACAACTTCGAACTGCCCACCGATTGGACCCTGCTCGAGACTGAATCAAGCAGCATCTCTGTAGCAAACAACCAATTGACTGCCGCACTCTCTCGAGAGAAAGGTTATATTTATAGTATCCGAGAAGGAGCCTTATTTACCAACTTCTATGCCGAAATCACTGCCAGCCCTAATCTGTGTAATGGATTCGATGAATACGGCATGCTGATCCGCTTTCAATCACCGGGGAATTTCTACCGTTACTCGCTATCGTGTAACGGCCAAGTACGACTAGATCGTGTTGTAGGGGGCGCAGCCTCCTCGCCGCAACCCTGGATGGTGACAACTTCGGTACCTTCTGCGGCCCCAAGCACATCGCGACTGGGCGTATGGGCTGTGGGCAAAGAGATGCGCTTCTTTGTAAACGGTCAACACCAATTTACGATCACAGATAAATCTTTGCCCAGCGGTGCCATGGGTGTTTTTGTTCGCTCCGGTGGGGATAATGCTGTCACGGTCAGCTTTTCGGATTTGGTTGTGCGGCAAATTGATCAATAACTACAAAAGCATATATGACTATACTGAAAACTGACAAACGGATGTTAAGTCCTATGTAGGTCAAGTTCTTTCTGTGTCTGATTACAACACTATGTCTCCTGATATGTGGATCTCACTTGGTATATTGGCGGCAGCCATCGTACTGTTCATCACAGAGTGGCTGCGCGTTGACATTGTTGCTTTATTGGTAGTTGTTTCTCTGAATCTAACAGGTATTCTCACCGTCCAAGAAGCCATTGCCGGGTTTTCTAATCCCGCAGTCTTGACCATCGCGGCGCTGTTTATCATTGGTGGTACGGTATTGCAAACAGGACTGGCAGGCATGATAGGCCGGCGGATTCTGACAATAGCCGGCAGTAAACAAAACCGTCTTGTTGCTGTCATCATGAGTACCGTGGCCTTGCTTTCTAGCTTCATGAGTGATACTGGTACCGTAGCGGTACTGCTCCCTGCGATTATCAGCCTGAGTCGCAGCGTAAAAAAAGCCCCCTCGAAACTGCTAATACCGCTTTCCTACGGGGCATTGTTGGGGGGCGCTATGACCTTGATCGGGACACCGCCCAACATCATCGTTAGCGACATTCTTGCCGAAGAAGGATTACAACCCTTCCAGTTTTTCGATTACACACCCATAGGGCTCATCCTGCTCGTCGCAGGAATTGGCTTTATGCTGTTGATCGGAACTCGCCTGCTCCCTGAGAGGAAAAGCAAACAAATTCCCCAAAGAGTAGAAACCCCCGCGGAGCTGGTGGATATTTACCGCCTGCCTGAAAACTTATTCAGATTGCGCGTCCGACGAAATTCAGCGCTGGTTGGGAAAACACTTCAAGAAACAAACCTCGGTCAGAACTTCAACATGACCATCCTGAAAATTTTGCGTGATCCTGTACCCAAAGAGTTGGCCAAAATCGGTGAGCGCAAACTGATGCTGCAATCCGAAGAACCGGATTCGATTTCACCCAATCCCGACATCGTCATCAGCGCTGACGATATTTTCATTGTTCAAGGCCATCATAACGATGTCAACCACGCCTCTGCCAGTTTTAATTTGGCCATCCAACCTGCTGAAAGTTTGGATCAAGAAACGCTGATCAACCAGGAAGCCGGCGTTGCTGAAGTTTTGCTGCCGCCACGCTCATCTTTGTTGGGAAAAACCATCGTTGAAGCACGCTTCGGCACGCTTCATCATCTGACAGTTCTAGGAATAAGCCGACCTGGTTCCCAGAAACCAATCAACCTAAAAGATGAGCGGCTGCAATTCGGTGATACCCTTCTCGTACAAGGTTCATGGCAGCACATTCTCGACCTGCGCAAAAGACGGCGAGATTTTGTCGTAATTGGAGAGCCCGAAAGTATGCTTGGACCGGCAACTCGTGCAAAAGCCCCCCTGGCATTACTCATTCTAATTGGTATGCTGGTGCTATTGATCACCAATTCATTGCCCGTGGCAGCGGCCAGTATGCTAGCAGCCTTGCTGATGATTTTAACAGGCTGCCTGAGCATTGATGACGCTTACGCGGCCGTGGATTGGAAGAGTTTGGTACTAATCGCCGGAATGCTACCGATGAGTACGGCGCTCCAAAAAGTCGGGTTGATTGGTGTGGTTGCCGAAGGGTTGACAGACGCATTTGGTCAAATGAGCCCTTTGATTTTGATGAGCACTTTATTCCTGCTGACATCTCTGTTCACGCAGGTGCTTTCGAACACAGCCACAACCGTGCTAATCGCTCCCATTGCACTGGCAGCGGCCATCAAATTAGGCGTGCAACCTCACGCCTTCATGATGACTGTGGCTATTGCTGCATCAATGGCCTTCGCATCCCCAGTAGCTTCGCCTACCAATACTTTAGTGATGGGTGCAGGAGATTACCAATTTAGCGATTACATCAAAGTTGGTTTGCCGCTGATCTTGCTCACGATGCTGATCAGTGTGTTAGTATTACCCATGTTATGGCCGCTTCACTAATTCGCTGAAAACTAATCAAATCCCTATGAGCAAACGAGAATTCCGCAATCGATTAAACGATCTACCCACCAAAGAATGGCTCAAATTCCAGAAATCCTGGTTTGTACACAATCCACCACCGCGCAAAGACGATGTGCTCCGTCATCCGGCCAAATACCCGGAAACACTAGTCCAGGAATTCATCGAGTTTTTCACCAAACAGGGAGAAGTCGTGCTAGATCCCATGGTTGGGACAGGCAGCACAATTGTGGCCGCGATGCGGTCGGGCCGGCATAGCTATGGGATCGAGCTTAACCCCAAGTACGCGAATGTCGCCAAGGATGTCATTCTCCAAGAACGAGAATCCCTGGGGGGTTCTGCCTCCCACCTGACCACAGAGGTGATCAATGGCAACGCCGCTGAAATTGCAGGCATCGTCTCAAAGCATGAAATCCCCCCAATAGACTATGTCATCACATCCCCCCCCTATTGGGATATGCTGCATGCCAAGGGGGCTGAAACACAAAATCATCGCCGCCAGGATGAAAACCTGGACGTGGTCTACTCTGATGATCCAAACGATTTAGGCAATGTTTCTGACTATGATGATTTTCTCGAACGGCTGGCTCAAATTTATATCGGGTTGAAACCCTTCTTAAAGCCCAAGGCCTATTTGACCATTATCGTAAAGAATGTAAAAAAAGGCGGGGTGATCTATCCGCTGGCCTGGGATTTGGGAAAGCGGCTGAACGAAGTATATACCTTAAAAGATGAACGAATTTGGTGCCAGGATAATATCCGCTTGTTTCCATATGGTATGGGCAACGCCTGGGTAAGCAATACCTTCCACCACTACTGCCTGCAATTCAGGAATGAGTAAAGAATGCTCACGGAGAAGGATTTCATAACCATTCCTCACACTCCGGATATGACCCAAGGGGGTATCGCTTACGCCTGCAAATCTTTGGCTTACACATACAACCGCATGGGGAGCTCTCCTTTCAAGCGCCTGCAGAGAATTGTTGCCGGGGTGGCTGTGGAACTGGCCTTTCGGCGTCATCTGGCCAGAGAGCATATCCCTCACGACAACCTGGGATCGACGCCTTTCACAGATCCAGACCGTTATGATATTTCGATTGGCGGACGGCGTTGTGATCTCAAAAGCTTTCTGCTGATACACAAAGATCAGATCAGTCAGATCAGGAAAAACCCTGCCTTGCTTCTGGATGCACATGCCCTTGTGCCCGTAGATCAAATGGCTTCATCTAATTTGAGCGATGAAGACCTATACATATTCGTTTTCTTCACCACTCTGCTCACCCCCAACCGGGATGCTTTGGAGAAGGCTCGCCAAGCAGAACAACCAATTTATATGATATATCCACTGCCCAAAGCTTGGACTCGCCCGGATATCTGGGTATCTCTGGGAACACTAGCCTTGAAGAGCGACTGCACAAGACAGATAAAATTAGAGATTGGGGGGCAAGATTGTGATCACAAACCCCTTTCAGAGCACACGAAGCTTCAACCTGGAACTCGCCTCACTGCGGAAAGGGATTTCTTTGCACTGCAATACCTGCACTCTCCCGACCTCCCGGATGGTCCTGTGGGTGTGCATAGTCCTGTTCTCGAAGAGACTCTCATAATTGATCACCTCAAATGGGGCAATATCTGGGTTTATGGCATGGAGATCATCTTTGCTGGGTATATGACCCGAGGAGAGTACCGAAAAAGGGCTCAAAAAATACCCGCTGGAAGCCGCGTTTTTCAGTATCCTCGCACGAGCACGCCCAATTTTGTTCTGCCTATCAAAGAGCTGCATCCTTTGAAAAATCTCTTTTCAAAGGCTAGGGCCTGGTCGGGGTGATTTGATCACCGACTCGAAGTAGTTGAAGGATTGATTATCTGTAAATTTGGAGTACAATTGTTCTAATAGCTCGGTGAGTGCATACAGGCTCTGCTCCTGGCGGTTTGCGTCAGGAAACCACATGACAGGCCGCTCACCATAACGAAAGGAGTAGTATAAATGTATCAGAAAATCGTTATTGTTGGCAATTTAGGGGGTGACCCCGAAATGCGCTACACGCCCAGCGGTCAGGCTGTGACCAATTTCTCTGTAGCAACGAGCAATAAGTACACTGCAAATGACGGGCAGAAAGTTGATGAGACCACCTGGTTCCGAATCTCTGCTTGGGGCAGGTTGGCCGAAACTTGCAATCAGTATCTTAAAAGAGGGAGAAAAGTTCTTGTTGAGGGACGTTTGAAACCAGATATCCAATCTGGTGGACCCCGAGTTTATCAACGTCAGGATGGAGCATGGGGAGCGTCCTTCGAGGTGACCGCGCAAACAGTAAAATTCCTATCATCTCGCGGTGAAGATGATTCCTTCCAGACCGGCCAACCTGGTAGCCCAGAAGCTGAAGACGATATCCCCTTCTAAATCCTGAGATATATCATTTTTGTGCCATGCGAAGCCGCTTCCCCTAGAAGTGTTTCGCATGGCATCTCTGTATGAACAGGAGCATCTTTATGAGTTCTCCCCAACCCAAACCTGAGAAACATCAAATCGCCCTCAATATCCCTGAAGATTTGACCCCCGTTTATGTAAATCTGGCACGCATCACCCATTCTCCATCAGAGATGATCTTTGATTTCGCACTGATGGTTCCAAGTGGAAAGCCAGGTCCTGCCAATGTCAAAACGCAGGTACTGATGAGCCCCTTGAGTGCAAAACTCTTTTACAATGCCCTGGGAGAGAATCTAGCAAAATACGAGGCCAAATTCGGGGAAATCAAAATTCCCGGTGGGGGCTCTCTGGCTGAACATTTATTTAAACCCCCTCAAAAATAAACCATGCCAAATCTAGACGCGATTATCGAACAAATTCATCAATCATATGATACGCGCACGAAAGTACGCGATCAAATGCTGAACCAGGCTCGCATGCTGACTCGTCACTGTGCCAACGCCATTCGAGCGATACACCGTGAAGACCAGGAATTGGCCCAAGAGAAACTCAAAGAAGCCCAAGACCTTGCCAAGGCTTTAAGTGCTAACTCTGTTGACCATCCGGACTTCTTCTACGCAGGCTACACGCAAGATGCGCTCAAGGAATATGCTGAGGCCAACCTGACGAACGCGTTGGTGACCGGTGAAGTCCTTCCTACCCCAGATGATCTCGCCCTGGACTTCGTTCCCTACTTGAAAGGGTTGGCTGAAACCGCGGGCGAACTGCGCCGACGGTGCATGCATGTTCTCCGGCAAGGAGACGAGGCCGAGGCAGACCGCCTGCTCGAGCATATGGACGATATTTATGATGCGCTGGTAACCATGGATTACTCCGATGCGATTACCGGAGGATTACGACGGCTTACAGATATCGTCCGCGGCGTCACTGAGCGCACGCGTGGCGATCTGACCATGAGTCTGCGTCAACAGCGCCTGGAAAAGCGGTTACAGGATTTCGAAGAACAGATTTCGGAGTTCGTCAGCAAGGGCGACTGATAAAGGATTCGCGAAAATATGCGTAAAATTCGCGCCTCCGACATCAGTTCGTATTTGTACTGTCAGCGAGCCTGGTGGTATCGACAGCAGGGTATAGCATCCGAAAATACCCATGAACTCGCCGGGGGTCGAGAGCTGCACCAGCAACATGGGCGCAGTGTTTTTGCCAGCGGATTAATTAAATCTATTGCTTATCTTCTATTGCTTATTGGATTAATCTTACTGGCTGTATACCTGACCATGCAAATCATTTAATCGACGAATCTTATGGCGCTGCTTGCGTTTACTTTCCTTCTTATTGGTATCATCCTGTTATGGCGCGCCAACCAGCAACGCCAGGCTACCGGACTCCCTGGGGGACAAGTAATCTATGCCGACACGCGTAAATGGGGCCCTGTAGAAGAACCTCTTTATGACGCTAAATTAGATCTATCTGGTCGCCCTGATTACCTTGTTCAGCATGGCGACATGGTCATTCCTGTGGAAGTAAAATCTTCGCGGGTTACCGATTCACCTTATGACTCGCATATCTTCCAACTGGCAGCGTATTGTTATCTGGTCAACGCTGCATATGGCGTCAGGCCCTCCCATGGGATATTGAATTACCCCAACCGTACGTATCGCATCGATTACACACCCGAACTCGAAGCGGAACTCATTGATCTTGTAGTCGAAATGCGCACCAAGGGACATCTGCGAAAAATCAACCGCTCGCATGATTCTGCACGGCGGTGTGATCACTGTGGATACCGTTCCACTTGTGACCAGAGGCTTTAGGTTAAGATGTTGAACTACTCACCCAAAGCTGAAGCCGATATAATTTCACAATTATGAATTCTTCATTGTTCCAAACCGTCACTGTAGCAGCGCATCCAGAAATACCGCAGGCGCATGAAGAAGCCGCCCAGATAGCGGATTACCTGAACGATCGCGGCTTTCAGGCCATTTTCGGCAATCTTTATGATGAGGAATTGCATAAAGTTGTACAAGCTGGTGATGCAAGCCTGATGATTGCACTGGGCGGTGATGGTACTATGCTTCGAGCCGGTCAACTTTGCGCCCCCCATGGAGTTCCGATTTTCGGCATCAATATGGGCAAATTTGGTTTTCTAATGGAATTCAACCACGACGAATGGCAAACTGCGATTGAAAAGTTATTAGCTGGTGATTCCTGGCTCGAAAACCGCATGCTGCTTTGCGCCGAACACTGGCGCGAAGATGAAAAGATTGGCACCTGGGAAGTCATGAACGAAGTTGTGGTCAGCCGAGGAGAGATTGTCCGGCCGGTAAACTTGGAAGCCAGTGTTGATGGTCGCTTCCTAACCACCTATGTGGCAGATGGACTTATCGCCGCAACCTCTACAGGGTCAACCGCATATGCGCTAGCAGCCGGAGGGCCAATTTTGCCGCCAGAATTGCGCAACATCTTATTGGTGCCAGTAGCCCCTCACCTCTCTATCGACCGGGCCATCGTTCTTGCAGAAGGCTCTTCTGTTTCCATTAGAATACATACCGACCACCAGGCTGTGATCAGCATCGACGGTCAAGTGCCCATCCATCTACGGGATGGCGATCGTGTTGATGCACGGGCGAGCGATTACACCGTGCAATTTGTGCGCATCCAGGATCCAGGTTATTTTTACAGAAATCTAACACCGCATATGTACAATAATCCTGCGGCGAAAAAATTACCATGACTGAATCATCTACATTATTTTGTACTAACCACCCCAATAGAGAAACGAATCTACGCTGTAATCGCTGTGAAAAGCTGATCTGCAGTAAATGTGCCGTGCATACACCAACTGGGTATCGCTGCAACAATTGTGTGCGTACCCAGCAGAAGATATTCAACACCGCCGAATTCTACGATTATCCCCTTGGGTTTATTGTCGCAGCAGTGTTATCCTATGTAGGCAGTCTGATCGCGCCAAGATTAGGATTTTTTGTTCTATTTCTGGCTCCATTGGCTGGTATTATTATTGCTGAGGTGACGCGTTTCATTACTCGACGCCGTCGTGCAAAATACCTATTCCAAACAATATCGGCAGGCGCTTTGATTGGTGCGCTTCCCACAGTGCTTGTACCAATCATCAGTTTATTGATCTTCACACCCGGATTTGAATCTGTTTTTGGGATCTTGTTCTCTTCAATTTGGGATATTGCATACGCAATTATTGTCACGTCAACTGTTTATTACCGCATCAGCGGCCTGACCTTAAACCGCTGATCGATTGCAAATATCATGTTAACTGAACTTTATATCGAAAACTTTGCCATCATCGATAAGCTGCAGCTTCGGTTCAAAGCTGGTCTGATCACATTTACCGGGGAAACAGGCGCGGGGAAATCAATCATTATGGATGCGCTGAATACCCTGTTGGGCACCCGAGCAGATAGCACTTTTATCCGTAGCGGATCGGAAAGCGCTCTGGTCGAGGCCACATTCCGCATTCCCCCCACGGCCAAGGAAGCCATCCACGCCGTCCTGGAACGCGAAGCCATGCTTGATGATCCTCACTATGTAACATTGGGTCGGGAAATTCGACGGGATCGTGGCAATGTTGTGCGCATCAACGGGCGTATGGCGAATGTAAGTATGCTGCGGGAGATTGGGGAGCACTTGGTCGATATTCACGGACAATCGGAACACCTTTCCCTGCTGCGTGTAAGCCAACATCTGCGCCTGCTTGACCGCTACGCTGATCTGCAAAAGGAATTTAACGAGTATCGCTCGACGTACCAACAATTATTAAAAGTGCGCCAGGAACTCCGGGACCTGAGAGCGAACGAACGTCAGGCCGCGCAACGCGCTGACTTACTCACATATCAAATCAACGAAATTGATGCAGCCAACCTGAAGCCTGGAGAGGAAAAAGAACTTGAAGAAGAGCGCAACCGCCTGGCAAATGCGGAAAAACTTTCATCGCTGGGGCAAAAAGCGCTGGTCAATTTAGATGAAAGCTCACCAGAAGAACCATCAATTACGGATCGGCTGGGAGAAGTTTCTGAAGCGCTGACCAGTCTCTCACAACTTGACGAGAGCCAAAATGCGTTGCGAGAGCAAGCCACGACGACTTTTGAAGAACTATCAGAGATCAGCCACACGCTGCGAGTGTATTTGGAGAATTTGGAGTTCAATCCCAAGAGGCTCGATCAAGTTGAAGAGCGCCTAGATCTAATCAACACGCTTCAGCGAAAATATGGCGACACGATCCAAAATGTGATTTCCTTTGGTATAAAGGCCAAGCAAGATTTAGATGCCATTACCCACGCCAGCGAACGTATTGAAGCCCTGGAAACAGAAGAAGAGAAACTGCTCACTGATCTTGGAATACGTGCACAAGCTTTGGCAGACAAACGTCATGCCGCAGCCGAGAAAATGCAAAAAGCTATTGAGACACAATTGGCTGATTTGCATATGTCGGGAGCCCGTTTTCAGGTCAATTTCTTGCAAGAAACTGATCCCAATGGGATTGTGCTTCCCAGTGGAGGGCGCGTGGCTTTCAATGCTGATGGGCATGAACAAGTTGAGTTCTTCATTGAGACCAACCCCGGGGAGGGTTTCAAACCTCTTGTTCGAATTGCCTCCGGTGGTGAGACTGCTCGGTTGATGCTAGCATTGAAAAATGTACTGGTGCAAGCAGATCATATTCCAACATTGATATTTGATGAGATCGATCAGGGTATTGGCGGTCGCGTTGGCACCATTGTGGGACATAAACTCTGGATGCTCGCCCAACGCCATCAGGTTTTTTGTATCACCCACTTACCACAACTGGCTGCCTTTGGACATCAACATTACCGCGTTCAAAAAAGCATATTGGATGGGCGCACAACTACGAAAGCCAAACCCATTGATGGCGAGGACCGTCTCCATGAATTAGCTCAAATGCTTGGAGATGTTAGCGAAAGTACGCTGCACTCGGCACAAGAAATCCTTCAAATCGCACGACAACGCACATCAGCATGAAACTATACTAATCGCGAATAGGATTTGTGAGAATTAGGATGATTGAGGAGCCTGC
>CAZLNX010000167.1:0-12853 GCA_964560795.1 uncultured Anaerolineales bacterium
AGGTTATCAACATCGACAATTTTTTGTCGATAGAAGTGCTGTTAGTGCCTAATCGAAATAATTCTTGGCAGGCAAGAAACTTGCCATACGTAGGGCGGATTTCTAAACCCATCGATTTTTTCCGATAGGAATTTATTACAAGCACAGTATTATAAAGGATAAGGTGGAAATACGAACCCCTAAATTATGAGAGCTTGAACAGCGAATGTGTGACGGTAAATCACACAGCGCCAGGTCACCTCGGTAGCGAAAAACAAATCCGCGCTCCATCCCCGGGTCTTGGATCAACCCAGATGCGCCCGCTATGCGCTTCGATGATTGCTCTCGTAAGATAGAGTCCCAACCCCGCACCCTTCGTAGTGCGGCTGGCCTCTTCAGCACGATAGAAGCGGTCAAAAATATGAGGGATATCGCCTGGAGCAATGCCTGGGCCATCATCTTGAATGCAGACGATCACCTGATCGGCACGCACCTGACCGCTGAGTCGAACCTCGCCACCATCAGGCGAATACTTGATGGCATTAGAAATCAAATTGGATACGACTTGCCCCAGTCGTCCTTCATCAGCCATAACCACTGGAAAATCCTGGGGCAAGTCAACGACGATATTATGTTTTGATGTCTGGGTCTGAAAACGATCGGCGAGGCGCATCAGGAAATTTGCCATGGCCAGATCAGCTAGATTCAACTTGATGCCACCAGCCTGCAAGCGCGAAGCGTCTAGCAAGTTTTCGATCAGCGACGTCAGGTGATCGGCTTCCTCTTCGATGACCTCCAAGCTGTCCTGCACGATTTCATCATCCCAGGAAACATCATCGCGCCGCAGGGTCCCTGTATAACCTTTGATCAAAGCCACGGGAGTCTTCAACTCATGGCTGATCACAGAGATAAACGTGCTTTTGAGTTCTTCCGCCTCGCGAAAATGTGTGATATCCCTGACCGTAGCAATTATGTTGAGTAAATTCCCATCCGGGGAAATCAATGGGGCGTAGGTAATCCCGACTGCTAGAGGTACGCCGCTGGGGCATTCGATATCCCCTTCCACATAAAGGGTAGCATGTGCCGTCAAGGGCCAGCCCCCCGCCTCAGCCTCATCCAATGTAGCACCTTGTTCACGGCGAATCCAGCGAATTATCTCCTCGTGATTCCTTCCTTGTATCTGCTCTATTTTCTCCCCCCATAGGCGAGCAAATGCTGGATTGCAGCGCTCGATAGTATGGTCAGGCGTCATGATCAAAATTCCATCGGCAGCAGAGTCAAGCAATGCGTCCAGGCGCTGTTTCTCATAGCGAATCTGGCTGTACAATTGAGCATTGTGTACCGCAATAGCCGCTTGGTCAGCAAAACTTTGCAGCAGGGCGCGATCATTGTTGGAGAATACAGTGCGATATGTTCTGAAGATAAATGTGAGTCCCACCACACGCTGGTGAGCAATCAAAGGCAGTGCCACCCCTCGAAGCAGATCATTGCTGGCCGAACGCGTCAGGCTTTGTAGAAGACGGTTAATCTCTGGTAGTTCGAAGCGGGCCGGGTCCTCATAATCGGGGACCTGAGCCAACAAGGGGTCAATTTGCCGCAAAAATTCCGGTGTGAGCCCATGCGAAGCCGAGACTTTCCAACCTCCACCTTTATCACGTAAGGCAATGATCCCCGCCTGGCCGGCAAGCATCTTAACAGCCGTTGTGAGGATGCGCTCCAATAATTTATCTAACTCAAGCTCCTGGGTAATAGCTCGAGCGATTTCAAGTAAGTAATCTCGTTGGCGGCTGCGAAAATCGGGTAACATGATTCAATAGATGATGGATAGTGGTTGTGAACTGTGGTCAGTTTCAGGCGGGTGAATTATAACATCCCGGACATTGTCAATAAGGGTATAATCTACCACCATTAAGTCAACCGGTATGCTAAACGACATGTCAACAACATTTTCTTTCGAACTAATCGCCCAAGAGGGTCGAGCTCGAGCAGGGAACTTTCATACTCCCCATGGGGAAATCCAAACGCCCATTTTTGCCCCAGTTGGCACTCAAGCTACAGTAAAATCCCTCACACCATCTCATCTGGATGAAATTCAGGCTGCCTTAGTTTTGGCAAATACATATCATTTGTACCTTCGCCCGGGAGATGAGTTGGTTGCCGAGATGGGTGGACTGCACAGCTTTATGAATTGGCCGGGGCCAATCTTGACTGACTCTGGCGGTTTTCAAGTTTTTTCTTTGGCAGGCATTCGAGATATCGACGACGACGGCGTAACATTCAGGAGTCATATCGATGGCTCCACTCACCGTTTCACCCCTGAACGCGCCATCGCTATCCAGGAGAACCTTGGCGCCGATATCATCATGGCATTTGATGAGTGTGCCGAGCCATATGATCGCGCGTACAACGAGCAGGCCATGAAACGCACCCATTCCTGGGCCAAACGCTGCCTCAACGCCAAGAAACGCGCTGACCAGGCGTTGTTTGGGATCGTCCAAGGGGGAATCTTCCCAGATCTGAGAGCACAATCCGCTGAGTATATCGCCTCGCTGGATTTTCCCGGCAATGCCATTGGTGGCCTCTCCGTTGGAGAAACCAAAGAGGAAATGCACACCATTTTAGATGTGGTGGATGGTATTCTCCCTGCAAACAAACCCCGTTATCTCATGGGAGTTGGAACGCCGGACGACCTGGTCCATGGGATTATGCGCGGCGTCGACATATTCGACTGCGTGCTGCCTACGCGGTTAGCTCGCCACAAATCGGCGTTCAGCGGAAGGGGTCGCATCAATATTGGAAAAGCCGAATACGCCAGGGATCCTCGACCTCTGGTTGAAGCTTGTACGTGCTATACCTGTAAAAACTTTACGCGCGCCTATCTCAGGCACTTGATCAGCGTCAAAGAGATGTTAGGATCCACGCTGCTCTCCATCCACAATTTACACACGCTGATCACTCTAGCCAAAGAAATCCGTGTCGCGATTATTGAAAACCGCTTCGACCAATTTACAAAAGATTATCTCGCCCAACCCACAGGAAATTAACTGCAAGCAACAAACCCCCAAGCGATAACCCAAGACATCGTGCCATCCATCTTTAGATTTATACTTCATCCTTCTGACTTCAAACTATGACTCTACTTCAATCCATCATCCTCGGCATCATCCAAGGAGCAACCGAGTTCCTGCCAATTTCAAGCTCTGGTCACCTGGTTTTGACACCTAATTTGTTGGGCTGGACAATCCCAGATCAAGACAAATTTGTTTTCGATGTACTCATCCAGGTTGCTACCCTGGCTGCAGTGATTGCCTATTTTTGGGATGATCTATTCACCATCGCCAAAGCTTTGTTGGAAGGCATCCTAAAGAAACAGCCCTTCGCTGACCCAGACGCCCAAATGGGCTGGTTCCTGGCACTTGCTACAGTTCCTGCCGGAGCATCGTACCTACTCTTTGCTGAAACGTTTGAAAAAGCATTTGCCAACCCCCTGGCGACATCGCTGTTCCTATTTGGCACCGCACTTTTATTACTTGTTGCAGAGTTGGTTGGCAAGCGAAACAGAGACTTCGAAAGCATCACCTGGGTAGACGCCATCATCATCGGGATCTTCCAAATTCTGGCCATTTTCCCAGGCATATCAAGATCTGGCTCCACCATCGCAGGTGGGATGACACGCAACCTGGATCGTAAATCGGCGGCACGATTTTCATTCTTGATCTCCTTCCCCCTCATGATGGCTGCAGGCCTTATTGGCGTGATTAAATTGATTCAACTACCAGACACCACGGGGCAGCTTACAATCTTCTTGCCAGGGTTCATAACCGCAGCAATTGTTGGGTATATTTCCATCCGTTGGCTGCTGCGTTTTCTCACTCAGCGCCCGCTTTATATTTTCTCCATTTATTGCGCTTTGTTTGGTATCATCAATCTAGCAAACCTTTTCTTACTGTAAGTTGGCTATGCGCAACATCTTGTCTATTCTGGTTCTATTTTGCACAGGGGCTTGTACGCCATTCGCCTACTCGTCACCGCCTCCCACCCCAGAACATCTCTCGGTGGTCTATACACCTGCTCTAGGTTGGATAGAGGAAAACTTGAATCAATGCTCGCTGGATCATCCCGAGATCGTCCTGACCACTGAGGTGCGCCCTGCTTCCTCTATTGAAGGTGGGGCTTCTACTGTGACCCTCACACTTGGTACTATTCCCGAAGGTTTTTCTGGGACCGCTACGCAGTTAGGCTGGGAACAGGTCGTGGTTATCGCAAATACAGAAATCCCTACATCCCAACTCGAACTACCAGACCTGCAAAACCTTTATACCTCCCTTGAACCACAGTTTCAGGCCTGGACATACCCCAAAGATAGCGAATTACGTCTGGTTTTTGACGAAAAGATCCTAAACAACAGCAAGCATTCCCCCCATTTAATAGTTGCGCCAAGCCCAACATCAATGCTTGCGGAAATTGAAGGGGCTTCACAAGCAGTAGGCTTCATCCCCGAGTCAACACTCGTCGATCAGAATATCCAGAAAATACCACTCCCCGAAGAGGTCGCTGCGACCCTGCGGCTACCAATCATAGCCCTTACCAACGAGGAGCCAGCAGGGGCTGTACGCGCTTTCCTTAACTGTTTGTCAATATCACCAGAGCAAGAGTAGCTATTCTACGTTTCCCCATAAGTACCAATACGTTCCTTTTGGAAACTCTTCAACCAATTCTTCGTCCCAGATAAATTGCCCCAGGAAAAACCGCCTCGCCAGGTGATTATCAAGGGATTTTAGGTAATCTGCATCCTCATCGGAAACTTCCCTAACTTGGTCCCCCAGCAATTCGATCATAGCTCGTAAGCGCACTTCTGATTGATAGTACGCCGTAAATTCATCCGCATCCTGACGTAAATCATTGAGATAATTACCCCATT
Organism: uncultured Anaerolineales bacterium; assembly: GCA_964560795.1. GTDB lineage: Bacteria > Chloroflexota > Anaerolineae > Anaerolineales > UBA11858 > NIOZ-UU35. The sequence continues at coordinate 4,901 of CAZLNX010000167.1, forward strand.
GACGCAGGCGGGAATGATACTCCCTGGCTGCCTTATCCTCCCAGGCAACACGCCATTTTGATTTCAACGTCTCAGTCTGGCTGTCCAAATGTTCGAAACGAGTCTTATCTTTTGTGGAAAGTGTCCGGGAACGGGAGCGCTTCAAAGCGAGTAACAGCCCTCCCAACGTCAAATAAGGGAAAGTTGTTGCGGTGGACGAACGGTAACCACGCAATGATCCAAATAAACTATCAGAATGTAAATATGATTTCAGTTCTTGGAGTGCCGCCTCAATATATTCCAGATCGGCTTGTTCGGGATCCCCTATAGTCATTTCTTTTTCTCAGCAAGCACTTCGTCAATTGTCTGGATCAACTTGGTCGGCGTGGTGGGCTTGGTTAGATACCGAGATATGCCAAGCTGGCGCGCCTGCACTTGTTGGTCGAAGCCAGTCACCGCAGTAAGCATGATCACAGGTGGCACAGGTGCTAGCACTACCTGCAATGAGCGCATAATATCAAATCCCGAACGGCCGGGGATCATCAGATCAAGCACAATAAGATCGATCGAGCGCCCTTCAGAATAATTATCTTTGACAACATCTGCAACTTCATCCCAAGATGACGCAATCAAAGTCCGAAACCCCGCTCGATTTAGCGCCAAACGCAGCAGTGCGAGAGTATCACGTTCGTCATCAACCACCAATATTGTTTTCGATGTTCGCGCCATGCTCTACTCCTCAGGTAGTATTTTACTACTAAAACTTCATTGTGCAATTTTGAAGTCATATGTGTATAATACTCCAGAATAAATTTGAACAAAGAATTTATTTGCTATTAACTGACAAACAGGAGCACACCATGCAAAAAAAGATTCTAGTATTGTTTTCCATAGTGTTATTGATAAGTATCGCAAGCGCGTGTACAAGCCAACCAGAAGCAACGCCAGAAGAAAACCGTGAGCAGCAAGTAACCTTTGCAGTCGAAACCGTTTATGCGCAAATTGCGTTAACCGAGGCAGCTGCTGCAGCTATGGCTACACCAACGCCGGTACCTACAAATACACCGTTGCCCACCCAAACACCTACCTTGGAACCAACTGCAACGCCAACCAATGTTTTCGAAGAAGCTGAAGAAGATGATGCAGCTGCCGATACGGCAACAGACGACACTGCACAAGCAGAGGCTCAACAACCGCAACAACCTTCTCAATCACAAGATACCGGTTTGCCCTGTCACAGAGCAAACCTGGAGTACGAATCAATACCAGATGGCTCAGAAATACCACAAGAGCGGAAATTTGTAAAAGTATGGCGATTGAAAAACACCGGCTCATGCACATGGAATAAAGATTATAGTTTGCGCTTCTATAATGGCGATCTACTCGGCGCAGGTGCATCAATTCCTCTCACAGTAGACAATATACCCACTTGGGGCTTCGCAAACGTAGAAGTTGACATGAAAGCACCCACTGAACTGGGCACTTATAAAGGCTACTGGAAGATAGTAAGCGATACCGGAAAGATCTTTGGTGTCGGGTCTGATGGTAAGGGCTGGATCTGGATTGAAATCGAGGTTGTCTCAGGAGAGTAACAGACATCGATTCGGAGGAAGTATGCCGAGATCAGCATTTATTGCGTGGCTTTGTATTGGCGCCTTTTTAGTAGGCGCCTGCAAGGCCACGCAAGTTGCTACACCAGAAGTTGAAACTGGCGCAGAGCTCACCAAGGTAGTAAAAACCATTTACGCCCAGATTACAGAGACGGCGCGTGCAGCTGAACTATCTGCAACAGCAACATACACAAATACTTCTCCTCCTCCCACTAATACACCTATCCTGATCACGGATACGCCAACAATCACTTTTACACCTACATTCACAACAACACCAACGCTTACCAATACATCGACACCAGTGCCTGTGTCTCACTGTCCTTTGGCAGAGGTATTGAGCGAAACTATCCCTGCGGGCTCCACATTCCAGCAAGATCATTGGCTGGCTAAACAATGGAGGATCCTCAACGCTGGCGATTGTGTATGGACTACTCAATATCAAGTGGTTTATTATGATGGGGCACGTTTCAATCAACCTTTAGTTAAAAATTTTAAGCACGAAGTACAACCGGGTGATTTTATTACCATCACCTTCGAATTTGCAGCTCCCATGGAACTTGGCAACCATAAAAGCTGGTGGATGATGCGCACAAATACAGGTGAGCTGTTCGGTAACGGTCCAGGTGATGTACCCTTGTATATCGAAATCAATGTTAAGAAGGCTGAAGATTGATCCAATACAACCTTAAGGAGCAACAGCATGAAGAAATCCATCGTTTTCCTACTTCTCATAATTAGCCTGCTTCTTATGGTGGGATGCAACCGGCCAGAAGAGGTTGCCCAAGATGTTCAAGAATCCATCGATCTCACTGGGGTAGTGCAAACCGTATACGCACAAATCACGGAAACAGCTCGCGTGGCTTCTCTCTCAGCAACGGCGACCGCTACAGCCACAAACACACCTCAACCCACATTGACCTTCACACCAATACCGCCGACGCTAACACCCACAGAGGGAATATCGGATACGCCAGAACCATCCCCCACGGATGAACCGACCGCTACGGCTACCAGCAATATGCCCTGCAATCGTGCGAATCTGGAAGGGAAATCGATCGCCGATGGCACGGTCATCTTCATTGGTCGAACTTTCACGCAGACCTTCCGCCTGAAGAACACCGGTAACTGCACCTGGGACCAAAATTATGAGCTTCGTTTCGCTTCAGGAGATTTACTTAATGCTGGCGCTTCGATCATTTTGGTTCCAACGGGCACCATCCCAACCTGGGGATATGCCAACGTGGATGTGCTTATGAGAGCACCCGATACGCCGGGAACGTATAAAGGTTACTGGATGATCAAAGCTGCTAATGGGGAAATTTTTGGGGTTGGTCCCAGCGCCGTAACCTGGTTCTGGGTAGAGATCAAAGTGATTGACCCGGACGCCTAGTCTCCACGCTGAGTGATACAAAAAACGCCTCGAGAATAAAAATTCTCGAGGCGTTTTTATATTTAGAATGAAGGTTACACAAGCAGTCGAAGGGGCTCTTCCAAATATCTAGCCAGGGCTTGCATAAATTGGGCGGCTTCAGCGCCATCGCTGACACGATGATCTACTGAGATAGTGACTTTCATGCGGAGGCCAGGAACAATTTCGCCATCCTTCACCACGGGCACTTCCTGAGCAGAACCAACTGCCAAAATGGCCGCCTCGGGGGGATTTATAATGGCAATGAAATGATCGACATCGAACATGCCCAAATTGCTGACCGAGAAGGTAGAGCCTTCGATATCCGCGGGGCGGACTTTGCCCTCACGGGCACGCCCCACCATGGCCTTGGTTTCTGCGGAGATCTGGCGCAGGGATTTTCGGTCGGCGTCGCGGTTGACCACTGTCAGCAGACCACCTTCAACGGCAACGGCCACACCCACATTGACCTGTCCATGTCGTAACACACTGTCCCCTTGCAGAGAAGCATTCAAATTAGGATATTCCCTTAGTACCAGGGCAGCCGCCTTGACAATAAAATCGTTCACGGACAACTTCTCACCAGTGTCAGCCAGCATAGCATTGATCTCTTTTCGCTGCGTGATCACGGGCGCCATGTCAAATTCTCGTGTGACATAGAAATGGGGCAACTGCTGTTTTGATTCCACCATGCGGCGGCCAATAGCCTGGCGCAGCTTGGTCAGTTGGACTGTCTCATCCGCAGGTGGCGCGCCTATAGGAGTAAATACCGGCGCACCCACGGCTGCCGGCTGATCGCCGACTGCCGACGTTGCCTGATAAGACTCAATATCAGCCTTGATGATTCGACCGCCAGGGCCACTCCCGCGAACAGATGACAAACTGATTCCAAGATCACGTGCCATACGACGGGCAAGTGGAGACGCTTTGACCCCTTCGGGAAATTGACCGACCTCTGGACTGGACGCGACCTCACGAACGGGAACCGCAGGGCCTGGCTCGGGGGTGGTATCCGCTTCGGGAGCAGGAGACTCGTCTTTTGGCTGACCTGCCATATCGGCATCACCAACAAGACTATCCAAATCTATCTCTTCGCCAGCCACGCCGATCACGGCAATGGGCACACCCACAGGGAGTATGTCCCCTTCCCCAGCCAAATGGTGATGCACCACGCCCGAATGCGCAGACTCGACCTCGACAGTAGCCTTATCGGTCTCAATTTCAGCCAAAACCTGACCACGCTCGACATCTTCGCCCTCAGCAATCACCCAGCGCACTAGGACGCCCTCTGCCATGTCAAAACCCAATTTAGGCATATTAACTACATCAGCCATTAGAGCACCTCCTTGACCGCCTTGACGACATCTTCCACGTGAGGCAGAGCTGATTGTTCTAGAGCACGATTGTAAGGCAGAGGCACTTCTGTTTGTGCCACACGCTTGATCGGTGCATCAACATAGTCGAAGGCTTCTTCATAAATGCGGGCGGAGATCTCCGAACCGACACCATAAGAACGCCAGCCTTCTTCAACGATCACAGCCCGATTGGTGCGGCGGAAAGACTCTAACACAGGCTCCATATCCAGGGGACGCAAGGTTCGCAGATCGACAATTTCAGCTTCGATACCTTCCTTAGCCAGCTGGTCAGCAGCTTTAGTAGAGATATCCAGCATTTTGCTGTAAGTCACTATGGTGACATCACGCCCGGGGCGTTGTATCTTCGATTTGCCAATCGGCACGGTGTATTCACCTTCAGGCACTTCGCCACGGGTCTGGTAGAGCGTGGCATGCTCGATGAACATCACGGGGTCATCAGAGCGAATAGCGGACTTGAGCAGCCCCTTGGCATCATAGGGTGTCCCAGGTGCAACCACTTTCAAACCGGGGAAGTGGGCAAAGATGACATCCGGCGTTTGGGAGTGCGTGGCGCCCAACTGACGCCCACCACCGCCAACAGCACGAATGACCAGCGGAACCGACATCTGGCCGCCGAACATATAGCGCATTTTAGCTGCTTCATTGACGATATGGTCCATGGCCACAAAGGCGAAGTTAATCGTCATCATCTCTGCAATTGGTCTCTGCCCTACCATGGCCGCGCCGATACCTCCACCGACAATCGCCGCTTCAGCGATCGGTGTATCGCGCACACGTTTGGGGCCAAAATGATCGTAGAATCCTTTGGTCACCGCATAGGTCCCACCCCAAACGCCGACCTCCTCCCCCATAATAAATACTCGCTCATCGCGCTCCATCTCTTCCCAGATAGCCTGAGAGATGGCTTCGCGCATAGTAATTCCTTTTATACTCATGCTATTTCCCTTTACTCCGCGTACACATCGGTGAACAATTCTTCCGGTGCCGGTTCCGGGCTGGATTCTGCAAACTGAACCGCGGCCTGAACTTCTTCTTCCACACGTTCATCGATAGCATCCAGCTCTTTTTCTTTTGCGATTTTCTCTTTAGTCAGGTAGGCGCGATAAATGCCGATAGGGTCATTTTCCTGCCATTTCTTGACTTCACCAGAATCCCTGTAGCGCTCGGGGTCGCCCATGGAATGCCCTCGGTAGCGGTAGGTCATGATCTCCAAGAAATATGGGCCATTCCCACTGCGAATATGTTCAAGAGCTTTGAGTGTGGTCTCACGCACAGCCATGACATCCATGCCATCAACACGCTCGTTAGGGATACCGTATCCCTCAGCTTTTTGCCTGATCTCAGAGACTGCCGAGGCACGATCAATGGTCGTACCCATGCCATATTGGTTATTCTCGCATACCCATAAAACTGGCAGATCCCACACTTTGGAGAGGTTGACTCCCTCATGGAAGAAACCAATATTCGTTGCGCCATCGCCAAACATACAGATGGTTACGCCGTCATTACCAGCATATTGGTCACCCAGGGCCATTCCGGCTGCAATGGGTAAGTGGGCGCCAACAATAGCATGGCCACCCCAAAAATTCTTCTCCACATCGGCCATGTGCATCGAACCGCCTTTACCTTTGGACATCCCAGTAGCTTTGCCAAGCAGTTCAGCCATCACCTCTTCAGGAGAGATACCCACGTTGATGGCCACGCCATGGTCGCGGTAGGCTGTAATCATACGATCTTGGGGTTGACGAGCAGCAACCAGGCCGGTACTAACAGCTTCTTGCCCGATATAGAGATGCAAAAATCCACCAATCTTGCCCTGCTGATAAAGTTCAGCAGCGCGTTCTTCTACACGTCGGATCAGCACCAACTGATGGTACAAATCCAAATGATCATTCTTTTCCATTTCGCTTTTTCCTTCTTTGCGATAAATAATTGCATATTGCGGTTGAGTAACGATTTTCCCGTACGCCTGCCCCCACTGACGCCCACCCCAATGCAGCTATTACCACTTGCCGCCCAAAGAGCGGTCCATATTATATTTTTTATCGTACACAACAACACCGGGCTATACCCGGCGTTGCTCGAATAATGCAGTTAATAGCGTTCCGTAAATAAATTATACCAAAATTGTCCTGTTTTGTACGCTGGTATCGTTAGATATATATCAGAAAAGAAGAATTATAATTTTTTATGGAATTTCAGCCATGATTGAAAGTATATCGCCATCAACGAGTATTGATATTTCTATCGCTTTGTCTTATTAGTTTTGCCCATGGACAACGCTTGTCCTTACGCTGTTCTTATGGTCGAAATCCATGAGTTCAAAGTTCGTTTCGGGTACAGCTATGCCAGCTTCTTTTAGTTTTTTGTAATGGTGAAGACAATTTAGTAACATCTTCTGGCCTTCATCCTTAGTAAATGGACGGCCGATTCGATTCTCAGCCAAGTAGAACTTGCAATATACTGTTTTATCTGCATGGCATAGCCATTGGAAGGCTCGGGACATGCCAGAAATAGAAGAGTTACAAGGCGACCCGATAATTTCGATCGAGCCTCGACAAGTGCTTGAAGGATATTCAGTTGGCCTTTGCTAGAGACCATCCTCGAGGGGGCCAATAGCAGAAACTCGGAATTGGCAACGCCCAGATCATGCCTTACCTGAGATTTAACCTTAGGCGGGGGATGAGAGAAATTTGATGGATCTATACCGTTAGGGATTATCGTCATGCGGGAATCATCAGGAGAAACAGCTTGATAATGATCAAGCAGGTATTCTTCTTCAACAGTGGAAAGAGGCAAAATCCGCTCAACCCCTGCTAGTGAGCGTTCTTCGGAAGCGATGCGAACGGGGAAATTGTAGCGCAAGTTGAGCTCATCTAGCGACATTTCGTTGCGAACCAGGCAGTCAGCCCGCTTGCGTCGACCTAGTGAGTGGGTTGTGAGCACAAGTGGAGGATGATGATTCCAGCAGGCTTTTAGGGCGGTGGCTGTCTCCCATCCATCGGCGTAATGTCCGTGCAGTAAATCGTATCGTATTCCATCTTGAGCAGCAAAGGCCAGAATGTGTTCCACAAATTCGGCAATGGGCACTCCATAGAGAAATTCTTTTGGGATATACCGGTCAGTGGGGCCACAGGGACAGCGGATGATTCGTACACGAGGATTTCCATCAAGATTTTTACTAGTGCGGTAGCTTGCGGGTCGCTATCCTGTAGTCGAGTAAAAATATCCACGTGAATTTGGGAATCCACACGGGTTAGGGCGTGGGCATGAGTGTTCATGGCTACGCTCTGACCGCCCTGCGATTCTTTATGCATTTGATTTAGCCAATCCGGCCGGCAGTGAGGGCTGGTCCACATCACATACATGTTCTTTTCCGCAAGTCTTCTTCCACTAAAATACCAACAAAATAATTATCGAGTCTTTCTGTCGTTCTTCTTCTGTCATGCGAAATATCTCCAACATCTGATCGCATGTCAAGACATCAGCTTTTATATTGTCGGTCATAGTATTTGTCGAAGATCAATGATGTGAAGTTATTTCCCTGAACTCGGATTGCTCAACTTGGTAAGATAGA
>CAZLNX010000168.1:0-12827 GCA_964560795.1 uncultured Anaerolineales bacterium
CATCGGCTTTCAACACATACACCTGCGCATTGAACTTCGTGTGCGGCTCGATGCTGCCTTTCTTGGCTATCACCATGCCACGCTCTACTTCGTCTCGATCAATACCTCGCAGCAACAACCCAACGTTGTCTCCTGCCTGACCTTGATCCAACAGCTTGTGGAACATTTCCACACCCGTGATCGTCGTGGTTCCGATCTCATCCTGCAAGCCAACAATATCTGCTGCCTCACCAACCTTCACCACTCCGCGCTCGATACGTCCTGTCACCACAGTGCCGCGACCTTTGATCGAGAACACATCCTCAACCGGCATCATGAACGGCTTGTCCAGTTCGCGCACCGGCTCAGGGATGTACTCATCCACCACTCGCAGCAGCTCTTTGATGCTCGCATACTCTTCAGCATTGGTGTCTGTGCTTTCACTCTCCAAGGCTGCCAGAGCACTGCCCTTCACAATGGGAATCTCATCCCCAGGAAAGCCATACTCGTCCAGCAGCTCGCGCAGCTCCAGCTCCACCAGCTCCAACAGCTCGGGATCGTCCATCATGTCGACCTTGTTCAGGTACACCACAATGCTGGGCACTTCCACCTGACGGGCCAACAACACGTGTTCTCTCGTCTGCGGCATCGCCCCATCGGGAGCGGCCACTACCAAGATCGCACCATCAACCTGCGCAGCACCCGTGATCATGTTCTTGATGTAGTCACGGTGTCCAGGCATATCCACGTGGGCATAGTGCCTGTTCTCGGACTCATACTCCACGTGGGCAATGTTGATCGTGATACCACGCTCGCGCTCTTCCGGTGCATTGTCGATCGTGTCGAATGCTCGGAAGTCAGCGTTGCCCAAATATGCACAATACTTCGTGATCGCCGCCGTCAACGTCGTCTTCCCATGGTCAATGTGCCCCATGGTGCCTACGTTCAAGTGCGGTTTGTCTCTTACAAATGTTTCCTTTGCCATACGTACTCTCTCCTACTTCTGTACTTATGATACGAATGATAAATTCAAAAAAATAACTAAAGTTCGCCTCGAATAATTCTATTGGCCAGATTATCAGCAACCTTAGCGTAGTGGTCGAATTCCATAGTGAAGACACCGCGCCCTTTAGTTGCCGAACGCAAACGGGTTGCGTAACCAAACATCTCAGCTAAAGGTACCATTGCTCGGACTGCTTGCGTTTTTCCCGGTCGCACATCCATGCCTAGCACTTCGCCACGCCGAGAATTCATTTGTCCGATAACTTCACCCAGATAATCATCTGGGGTGACAACTTCCACTTTCATAATAGGTTCTTGTAAAACAGGTTTTGCTCGATGGACACCATCCCGGAAGGCCATTGACCCGGCCAGCTTGAAGGAAATTTCATTCGAATCCACTTCGTGGAATGAACCATCATATAATCGCACGCTGACATCGGTTACAGGATATCCTGCAAGAACACCAGATTCTGCCGTCTCACGGACACCTTTTTCAACCGCAGGAATGAATTCCTTGGGAATAGAACCACCTACAATTTTGTTTTCAAAAGATATTCCAGCCCCAGGCTCATTGGGCTCGATCGCCAACACAACATGCGCAAATTGCCCACGACCACCAGTCTGTTTTGAGTGGCGGTACTCTATTTTTTCTACAGCCTTAGTGATGGACTCGCGGTAGGCAACTCGGGGGTTACCCACTCGGGCTTGCACATTGAACTCACGGAGCAGACGATCAACCAAAACTTCAAGATGCAACTCACCCATCCCAGAGATTAGGGTCTGTCCGGTTTCATTATCAACTCGAACCTGGAAAGTTGGATCTTCCTCAGAAAGTTTATGCAAAGCCTCGGACATTTTGTCCTGGTCGGCCATCGTTTTCGGTTCAATGGCGACCGAAATCACCGGTTCTGGGAAGGTGATGTTTTCTAAGATAACTTGACTGGCCGCATCGCACAGTGTATCACCCGTGAAAGAGAATTTCGGCCCCAAAACAGCAACGATATCACCTGCAGAAGCACCGTCAATATCTTCGCGGCGATCTGCATACATACGAATCAGCCTGCCAACTCTTTCTTTCTTCTGCTTGACGGAGTTATACGTCGAAGCGCCTTTCTTCATGCGGCCAGAGTAAATGCGCAAATACGCCAAACGCCCAACATAGGGATCAGTGACGATCTTGAAGACCAGGGCACTCATTGGAGCCGTGTCTTCGGCTGGTCGTTCGAGTTCTTCATCACTTCCTGGGCGGTAGCCTCGCACTGCGGGAATGTCCAATGGCGAGGGCAAGTAATCCACAACGGCATCCAAAATTGGTTGAACACCTTTATTGCGCAAAGAAGTCCCACAAAATACAGGAGCCAATTGTCCAGATATAACAGCCCGCCGCAATGCAGCTTTCAACTCATCAACGGTGATCTCTTCACCTTCGAGATATTTAAGGGTGAGATCATCATCAGTCTCAGCAATTTTCTCGATCATGCGGTCGCGCATCGCTTCAACTTGAGTCTGGAGATCTACAGGAATATCCCCAACAACAGGCTCTTTTCCTTGATCATCCTTCCAAATAATAGATTGTTCATCTAGTAAATCAACGACGCCTTTGAATTCCGCTTCTTCCCCAATGGGTAGCTGTACGGCGACCGGATTAGCACCCAAGCGTTCTTTGATCATTTGGATCGTACGGTCAAACGAAGCCCCTACGCGATCCATCTTGTTCACAAAACAGATGCGCGGCACACCATAAAGGTCGGCCTGGCGCCAAACAGTCTCACTTTGCGGCTCAACGCCTTGAACGGCATCAAAAACCACAACCCCGCCATCTAATACCCGTAAGGAGCGTTGCACTTCGGCTGTGAAGTCGATATGGCCAGGAGTATCAATGACATTGATCAGATGCTCCTTCCATTCAGCAGACACAGCCGCAGAAACAATGGTAATACCACGCTCGCGCTCCTGGTCCATCCAATCGGTGACGGTGGTGCCATCATCAACGGAACCAATGCGGTGCGTTTTACCTGTGTAATACAGGATACGCTCAGTCGTGGTAGTTTTACCGGCATCGATATGGGCAATAACACCAATATTTCGATACCGTTCCAAAGGATACTGTCGGGACATTATTTCTTACTCAAAATACTCTATACTCGGAAATGTGAGAAGGCCCGGTTGGCTTTAGCCATACGATGGGACTCTTCACGCTTACGGACTGCGGAGCCGGTATTGTTAGCTGCATCGAGCAATTCATCAGCCAGAAGCTCAGAGGAAGATTTCCCAGAGCGGCCGCGAACTGCAGCCAGAAGCCAACGTGTTGCTAAAGCGAATTGGCGATGCGGAGGCACCTCCATCGGTACCTGGTAAGTAGCGCCACCAATACGACGCGGCTTTACTTCCATAACAGGTGAGGCATTCTCGATGGCCTTTTCGAACATCTCCAAGGCATCTTGGCCACTACGCTCCTGAATAATATCCAGAGCATCATAAACTACTCTTGTAGCCACGCTTTTTTTGCCACTCTTCATAACGCGATTGATAAAAGATTGCACTTGGACACTGTTATAGCGAACATCGGGTGCAATTTCGCGTTTTGGCGCTCTATTTCGTCGCATTCAAAATCTCCGTTTCGTAATCAATCTCAAAAAGAACCGCCGGTATGTACCTGTTCCGGCGATTTCTTGTTTAGATGCTAGCGTTTCTTTGTTCCGTACTTGGAACGGCTCTGCTTTCGATCATCAACACCAGTGGAGTCGAGGGTGCCTCGGACGATATGATAACGAACACCAGGCAAATCCTTTACACGACCACCACGCACCAATACAATCGAGTGCTCCTGAAGATTGTGACCTTCACCGGGGATATAGGCTGTAACCTCGATCATATTTGTAAGACGCACACGAGCGATCTTGCGTAACGCAGAATTGGGTTTCTTAGGGGTCATTGTACGAACGATTGTACACACACCTCGTTTTTGAGGGGCACCCTTCGGCTGCCGGATACGGCGTTGCTTGTATGAGTTAAATGTATATTGCAGAGCAGGAGCTTTGCTCTTGGCGGTTTTATCTTTACGACCTTTGCGAACTAGTTGATTAATCGTGGGCACTTTCGCCTCCAAATAAATCTTTAATAATTGCTTCATTTCAACAACGGAGGCCATCGCTCGTGCATTGATGGCCTCGCGTTCATTTCCGATTAGTCTTGTTAATCAGGCAGGGGGTACAGCCTGCCTCATCCCATCTTTGGGACAACGACCAGTGATTTTACCACGCTGATTTTTCAACGTCAATAGTTTTTACCTAATCCAAGCAAACCTGTACTCATCTTTGGGCGCTTCTTATGAGTATCTTCTTTGCCAAAGCGAATTACTTTTCCGCTTTCTGTAACGGCTTCAACTTCCAAGCCCAGGCTCTGAAGCTCCTTCACCAAAACCTGGAAGGATGCGGGGATGCTGGGATCTTCCATTGATTCACCCTTTACAATGGCTTCATACGCCTTCACGCGCCCTACAACATCATCCGATTTGATCGTCAGCATTTCTTGCAGGGTGTAGGCTGCGCCATACGCTTCAAGCGCCCAGACTTCCATTTCACCAAACCGCTGACCACCAAATTGAGCCTTACCCCCCAACGGCTGCTGGGAAACTAAACTGTAAGGTCCAGTTGAACGTGCGTGTACTTTATCCTCAACCAAGTGATGCAACTTCAGAATGGTCATCACGCCGACTGTAACAGGCCGGTCAAACTTATCGCCGGTCTTGCCATCTCGTAAAACCTGCTTACCCAAAATCGGTGATGGAATATTTGTCTTGAGAACAACTTCATCCGCTTTCGCACGCAGTTTATCATCTCCTAGATTGCCAATTTTGACATCCAGATCCTTAAACCACAACCGCAGGCAGGCATAGACTGCACGCTCATCCTGGGCATCACGGTCATCGGCATGAATATTCATATCTTCAAAGGCCAGGATACCATCAGGGTCGAAACCATTCTCTTTCAGCCATTCCTGCAATACAGCACGTCGTGCATAGCTGACATCTGAGATTAGCTTATATACATCATATCCAAGATCACCGAGCCAGGCTTCCATAAAGATGCGGCGGACATAATTGTCATCTTCAATCCCAATGGGATCATAGCCTTCTTCATTGAGCCATTCCCAAGCGCGCCCAGCGACCTCTTTCCAAGCCCGATTGATCATCCAGGCGCGGGCAAGTTCAGCTTCGATTTCTGTTTCTTTGGCACCATCGAATACAGGCGTAATAGCGCGGAAGCCTAAACCACGCGCCGCCCAACCTAAATGGACTTCCAATACTTGGCCAACATTCATACGACCGGGAACGCCTGTGGGGTTCAAGATTACGTCAACAGGTGAGCCATCTTCGAGGAATGGCATATCTTCTTCGGGAACGATTACAGATACGACGCCCTTATTACCATGCCGGCCAGCCAGCTTATCACCGGAAGAGAGCTTTCGGCGCTGGGCCACAGATACACGCACCATGGTTTCCACGCCAGCTGAGAGTTCGACACCATCATCGCGGGAGAAGACTTTTACATCAACGACCTTGCCGCGCGAACCGTGGGGCATTCTCAGCGAGGTATCTTTTACATCTCGTGATTTTTCACCAAATATCGCTCGCAGTAATCGCTCTTCAGGAGTAAGCTCTTTTTCACCTTTAGGGGAGATCTTACCCACCAGGATATCATTAGGCCCAACCTCTGCGCCGATGCGCACAATACCTTCTTCATCAAGATCCTTGATGGCCGTCTCACCGACGTTGGGGATATCACGGGTAATCTCTTCGGGACCCAGGCGAGTATCACGCGCCTCGATCTCGTACTTCTCAACATGCACCGAGGTAAACAGATCGTCCTGAACCAGTCGCTCGGAGATAACGATAGCATCCTCATAGTTGGCACCTTCCCAGGAGAGGAACGCCACGAGCGCATTTTGACCTAACGCAAGATTTCCATCTACCGTAGATGAAGAGTCAGCGATCACATCGCCTTTCTTTACAATTTGACCCTTGGTAACTGAAGGACGCTGATCGACACAAGTGCTCTGGTTGGAGCGCTGGTATTTTCGGAGCGGATAAACGCGTTCGCCATCTTTGTGGCGCACAACAATTCGTCCACCAGTAACAGATACAACTTCTCCATCATCTTGGGCAATTACAACCTGCCCAGAATCAACTGCGGCAGAGTATTCCATACCTGTAGAAACAATAGGAACTTGGGGGCGAAGCAAAGGCACTGCTTGCGCCTGCATGTTCGAACCCATCAATGCGCGGTTAGCATCATCGTGCTCAAGGAAGGGGATTAATGCCGCGCTGATGCCAACGATTTGCTGTGGAGCAACATCCATGTAATCGATGTTCTCTGCAGGAGAGAATATAAATGAAGTGCGGTGCCGCGAGGATGCACGCCCGCGAACAAATTCGGCATAATCATTGAGTGGGGAGTTGGCCTGGGCAATAACAAATTTATCTTCTGTATCTGCAGAGAGATAAATATAATCTTCGGTCACAAAAGGCACGACGAAGATTTCATCGACATTCAGTTTGGCAATCTGCTTTGCCAATTTTTCATCGACACGTGTGCCCTTTTCGGCAACAACTTTCCCAGATTTGGGATTCGTTACATCTTCACGCAATTCGCGGTCTACCAACATGACACTGTTAGGAGGCAGCACCTTCAAAACACGGCGGTAGGGGGTTTCAATGAAGCCATACTCATTGACTTTCGCAAAAGATGCAAAACGCCCAATCAAACCGATGTTTGGCCCTTCTGGCGTCTCGATAGGACAGATACGACCATAGTGAGATTGATGAACGTCACGGACATCAAAGCCAGCTCGCTCACGACGCAAACCACCCGGACCAAGCGCTGAAAGCGTTCGCTTGTGGCGCAGTTCAGCCAAGGGGTTGGTTTGATCCATGAACTGCGATAATTGGCTGGAGCCAAAGAATTCACGCAAAGATGCCACAACAGGGCGGACATTGACCAAACTCACTGGGGACAAATTGTCCTTATCGCGAATAGACATGCGCTCTTTGACCACGCGTTCCATTCGGCGCAAGCCAATGCGCAATTTGTTTTGAATCAACTCACCTACAGTCTTCGTGCGGCGGTTGCCAAGGTGGTCGATATCATCAGGATCCTCAACGCCGTTATTGATTGCAATCATGTGGCGAATCAGGCGGATAATATCCCACTTGGTGATCGTTCGATGCTCAATAGGAACGGCATCATGTAGTTCAAGTTTTTGGTTGAGTTTGTAGCGGCCAACCCTCTTCAGGTCGTAACGACGCTGTTGGAAAAGCTGCTCTTCCAAAAATTCCCGGGCGTTCTCTAACGTTGCAGGGTCGCCAGGCCGCATGCGGCGGAAGAACTCCAATAAGGCAGCTTCGGCAACGGTAATGCCATCGCTCAAATCCCATTCCGGTTCCTGAGCTAATGTGGCAGGAATATACATGCGGTCGGGATTGTTATCGATATCTTCAAACAGGCTGAGGATTTCTTCATCCGTGCCTTCGACGATAGCGTTATTTCCCAATCCATCATCAACAGCGGCTAAAGCCCTCAGGAAAATGGTAATAGGAATAGTGCGCCGACGGTTGAATTTGAGTGTCAGGTAATCGCTTTTTCGTGTACCGAACTCCATCCAAGCACCGCGGTCAGGGATCATCTTGGAGTTAGCCATGCGGCGCCCTGTAGCGCGGTCTGTTTCGGCTTCAAAGTACACACCTGGGGAACGAATCAACTGTGTGACGACCACTCGCTCAGTACCATTAATAATAAAAGTACCCTTCTCGGTCATTTCGGGGAAATCACCAAGGAAGATATCTTGTTTCATGGGCTCTGGGATGGCAGGCCCGGCAAGCAGCACCGAAACATACAGCGGGCGAGCGTATGTTAAGTCGCGCTCAACACACTCGTCAACGTTATATTTGGAATCCTCAAACCAATAAGACAATTTCCACTCTTCGGCCTCGGGCGTTTGGCTTGGGAAATACAAGCGCATATCGCCACTGTAGGATTCAATAGGGGAAATCTCATGGAAAAGGTCAGCCAGTCTTTCGCTCTTCAAGCGTTCGAATGATTCTAATTGCACCTCGATCAGATCTGGCAAACCAAAACGAACATCAATTCGAGCGTAAGATTTTGAGGGTGGAAGCTGTGACATATACCAACTACTCCTGAATCAACCTTTGGCTGGTTGAAAGCTTAAACTAGCTCAGACTACGCGGAATAAAGCCCTGGCCGTTTCTTTTTAGCCAGGGCAGCGTAGTCCCCAAGTCAAATTTCTCTTTGGCCAAGTAATATTTCATAAACTCTGGGCCTAAACAAGAGCCACCATTATACTGACATCTTTACTATCGGTCAAGACAAGAATCAACACATTTTGGATCCAAATTGCATTTTGGCTGCATATTACGTCTCAGAGGTATAATACGCTAACAAATTTGCGTACTATTTTAAGGACTTTAGATGACATCATCCCCCGAACAAGAATTCCGGTCCGGCTTTGTTGCAGTTATGGGCCGTCCAAATGTTGGTAAGTCGACGCTTATTAACAGCCTCATTGGACAAAAAATTGCCGCTGTATCTCCAAAGCCGCAAACCACAAGACACCAGCAATTGGGTATTCTCAGCCTAGATGAAG
Source organism: uncultured Anaerolineales bacterium (assembly GCA_964560795.1). Lineage (GTDB taxonomy): Bacteria > Chloroflexota > Anaerolineae > Anaerolineales > UBA11858 > NIOZ-UU35. Next base: position 8,644 of record CAZLNX010000168.1, read on the forward strand.
CCCAAATTGTATTCATCGATACCCCCGGGCTGCACAACCCCCATCACAAACTTGGTCAGTTCATGAACGATGAAGCAGCAGACGCGCTTGCAGATGCGGATCTGATTCTTTTCTTAGTGGACCTCACCGAAATGCCCCCCCACGACGAAGACCGCATCCTAATTAAATTACTGGACGAACTCGACGAGCGCCCAAAGGTGATCCTGGCCCTGAATAAAATTGACCGTGTAGAGGCAGGGGATTTGGACCAAAGAGCTGCGGTTTATGAGGAACTGCTCCCCGATGCAGTTCCCCAGAGAATCTCCGCTATCCGTGCTGAAAAATTAGACGAGCTCAAACAAACACTTATCTCAAATCTCCCCGTAGGACCGCCCTTTTACCCCGTTGATCAGATCACAAATCTATACGAGAGGGAAATTGCCGCAGACCTGATCCGTGCGGCATGCTTAATTCAATTGCGGGATGAGATTCCCCACGCTATTGCCGTACGCATGGATGAATACACGGAACGCGGTGACCGTGGCGCCTACATACGAACAACTCTCTTCGTCGAGCGCGATTCACAAAAAGGTATCGTCGTAGGCCAAGGGGGCAAAATGATCAAACGCATCGGCTCCCACGCCAGAGCCCAAATTGAAGCTATGAGCGGCCGCAAAGTTTATTTGCAGTTGCGGGTGAAAGTACGCAAGAACTGGCGCAATAACGAACAAGCGCTGAAGCAATTTGGTTTCAAACGCTGGGAATAGCACCCCGCTTGAAGAAGAATTTATGTCGAAATATTTATTTGTTCAAATTGCTGCAGGGTTGGCTGTACTCAATTGGGTAGCATTGGTTGTCAAATGGAAGTGGCTTGAATATATCGCCAAACCTGCCACAATGCTTGCGCTTATGGCTTTCGTCTGGCGCTTACGTCCAGGATTGATCGTCCATGGCAATATCAATTGGCTTCTCCTTGCGCTGATCTTCTCCCTGGCAGGCGATGTTCTCTTAATGATTCCCAGAAACTTGTTTTTACCGGGTCTGATATCTTTTCTACTCGCCCACGTTGCCTATATTTTTGCGCTCAGCGTGGCATTACCTCCTTTTGATCTGGCAGTTCTGCTGGTCATTGTCATGGTTGGGGCTACCAGTTATCAGATCTATCGTCGGGTGACAGCGAGTTTAGAGAGATCCGGCCAGATAGCGATGAAAATACCTGCGCTTTTTTACTCTCTTGTAATCTCAGTGATGGTAATTTTCGCTTTGTTAACGCTTGTGAGCAACGGGATAGAAAATTATCGCGCTCTGCTGCTCAGTGCTGGTGCACTCCTTTTCTATATCTCCGATACCTGGATCGCCTGGGACCGCTTCGTAGAACTGCTGAAGTTCCGCGATCTGCGAGTGATGATCAGTTATCAACTGGCGCAAATCTTGCTGTGTTTGGGGTTTTTAGTTTCACCTTAACGTAAAGCAGGCTGTCATCATTGGGATAACAGCCTGCAAAACTCTCAGGGGTGAGAGGGGCTATTTATTCTTCTTCGGGATTCTCTTCAGATTCATCATCTTCAGAGGCATCACCATCGGAGGCAAGACCATCTTCGGGCAATGCATCCTCAGCGGGGTCGTTCGCGACATCTTTGGCGTCAGCAAGAAGTTCTGGTTCTTCATCATCAATGACCTCGACCACCTGCGGGGCTTCGATCACGCTCGAGGGGGCAGTATAATCCCGCGTTCCAAAATACGTCATCATAACCGCGCCTAATCCCCAAATACCAACCAGGGTGCGGGGTAACCAGCCCACGCAGGGCACTAATTGATCAAATCCAGCCAGCACAAAATAGAGGATCAGCATACCCACTCCAGCTGAAATTGCTGGCGCCCATTCCTGATTCATCATTTTGGCAATTCGGCGACCAACCTCTAATCCCAGGGCGACCCAACCCAAAAGCCAGGCAATGCCCAAGAGGACAATGGCCACAAATGCCACCGGGATCAAGATAATCGTAACGGTAAGGGCAATCAATGCCAGGGGGCCTAAAAACGCAGTCAGCAAACCAGCACCCGCTGTGATGAGCGGTTGATCCAAGGCTGCACGGGCAACTCGGTCGGTTTGTGTTGCGAAAAAGATCACCAATAAGATGGCCATTGCCGCCCAAATGAACATGCGGAAGGCAAACCAGACCACTTCTAAACCCGGGTTGGAAGTGACATTAAATGTTGGAGGCTGCACATCTTCGAACTGCATCTCTGATGGGAAATTAAACTGAAAGGGGAAGCTCAGCCCCTGGATCACATCGCCACTAACTTGAGCGCCAGGGGCTCTGTGCAGCGCGGCGCCGATGGTGACCATGTCACCATTCACTACAGATGATTCACCAAGCTGTAGCACACCGCCTATGCCCACCATACTGCCATTGACAGTGCCCATACTGTCAACTGTTCCCCCCATGAGGACAACATCACCATTGACAGTACTGTTCACTTCCAGGGTTACTGCCCCGCCGAAAACAACTAAGTTTCCGTCGAGGGTTTCGCCTTCAGCAAGCGTGTAGGTTCCTCCAAAGATGACTTTGTCATCCATCAGATCTCTTGCATAAGCCGTTCCAGGCCAGAGCAAGGCGGTGATTACAAGAATAAATGTGAATAGTTTTAGATACTTCATGATTTATGCCCTCCCAGGCATCCTTGCTAATCGTGCCATGATTAAGATCCAAATCATGCTTCCGGCACTGACGATTCCAGCCAGGATCGCCCATCCGCTTGGGGGCAGCAGCCCCGGTATAGTGCGGATTAATATAGCAAGGAGATTTTGGAAAATGTTGATGACCGTCAGAAGCGATGTGAGGCGATAAACCGATACCATAAAAAGCTCGGTGAGAGAATCAAAGGTATTGAAGAATGTCATCCCAAGCAATACACCCAATAATGAAATGCCATTGGCAATGAGAATGAGGGTGATCCAGGATTGCCAGCGATGGCGCGCAGCTACTAAGCCAAGTTTTTCTTGCTTGAGACGCGTCTGCCAACGATCAGCAAACCCAGGGGTCGGCTCGATATCAGAACTATCTCTGAAAAGAGTAGCGACTCCTTCTAAGGATTTCTGCAATTCCTGACAGTGACCACATTCACCCAGATGATGCTCCAAATCTTGGGTCTGGTCGGGGGTCAGGTGCTCATCGAAAAGGAGCCAGTTTTCAAAAGGCAGGTGTTTCATAGGGAGTCCTTTCCGTGTTGTTGGATTCGATCAATTCCATTTGTGATTCCTGTGTTTGCCAGTTTTCAGCCAGTGCTCTGCGAGCCCGGTAAAGGCGGCTCTTGACTGCACTTTCACTGATTGCCAGCGATTCTGCGATCTCTTCATAGGAGTAGTCGTACCAGTAATGCAGAACCACCGCAGCGCGATCTTTGGGAGCCAGTATATCCAGTAATTCTCGTATTCGCTGGTGTTTCTGATCTAGCACCAATGTTGCCTCCGGAGTTGGTCCTGGGTCAGGAGGCTGCCACCAGTCATGCGCTTCATTATCAATGGAGAAAGAAGGTAATTTCTTCTTTCTCAAGCGGTCGATGCAGTAATGCGAAGCAATCGAAAGCAACCAAGTGGCAAAAGAACGATTGGGGTCATAGCGATTCAAGTGTCGATATGCCCGAAGAAAGGCCTCTTGCGCGGCGTCTTCCGCGTCGCCAGCATTACCCAGCATGCGGTAGCACAGGCTGAAAACCGGTTTCTGATAAGCTTCTACGATATGTGTAAAGGCATCGTCATCGCCAGCTAGCGCTTGGGCGAGCCATACCGCCTCGTTGTCGTTCAAAATTTCGCTCCTGCGATCATTTTTTTATCTACACCAACTTACGCAGGTAAGATGAAAAAGTTGCACGGATTTGTTAGGGAGGCAGGAATCCATGAAATTAATAGCCCACTTTTTACTATTATCTGGTTTCCAATTAGATTGTATCAAGTTTCTAAGGGATGAAATCCCTCTCCTAAGGCTTCGTGTGCCTGCCCAATCACCATAAAGGCACGCGCATCAACCTCACTGACAAGGGCTTTGAGATGGTGCACTTCGGCGCGTGTCACCACACAATATAAGATAGTGCGATGTTCATCGGTATATCCGCCACGGCCTGGGATCACAGTGACTCCTCGCCCCAGGTTATTTAGGCACTAACAGCACTTCTATCGACAAAAAATTGTCGATGTTGATAAC
>CAZLNX010000169.1:0-12775 GCA_964560795.1 uncultured Anaerolineales bacterium
ATAGCATGCAAGAACTGCTCAATCTGGAAAAATTGGACTTGAGATGGAATCGATTCTCGAGTATTCCGGGTTGGATAAAAACTTTGGAGAAACGGGGCTGTATCATTCATTGCTAATGTTTCCGGTCTGCTTGACTTTGTCTTTTTTGTCACTATACTACTATTGAGGACAATCAAAGGAGATGGTCATGAAATCCTGGATTATTTTGTTCGCATTATTTCTTGCAACTATATTCGCCTTAGCGGCATGCGACGGAACCACCAGCGCGCCTGAGGCTCCACCAACTGCTGTTCCACCAACCGCGACCACAGCTCCACCCACAGCGACCAACACCCCTGAACCCACACTCGATGCCGCAGCGGAACCAGTCCACGGTGAGCTCGATTTGTCCAATGGGTTCAGACCTAACCCGGTCATTCAGCCGTTGCTCTATGGGGGTTCGCTTGATTTAGGGACAGCCCCCGGAGACAGTACCTGCACTGGGTACGCCGAATCAGCACCGGATCTAGCTATCAATTGGACAGATGGCGGATTCCTGCGGATTTTCTTTATTCCAGACAAACCTAAAAATACAACCCTGACCATTCAAGATCCACAAGGGAATTGGCACTGCGAGGACGATTCTTTTGACACGGAGAATCCCTCGCTAGATTTCCAAGATGCATCCACCGGTCGCTTCAGTATCTGGGTTGGTGGCGAGGGAGTTAATCAGAAAGACCTGGGCAAGCTGTACATCACACAGGTCGATGAGATTGATCCAACCGATCTGGATTTCACCCATTCTATTCAAGGCAAAAAACTACAACGTGGTGCACCCGCGCGTACTACCGAGATCAATTTGGTTGAGGGCTTCACCCCAGACCCCATGGTTCTCGAAGTGGTAGCCGGAGGGCCGGTGGATCTCAATTTAGCCAAGGAATTTCCCACGCAGGGGGCCAAACTGGGAGAATACGGATTCACGCACGTCGAACCCAATGTGCGAATTTATTGGCAGGGCAGCAGCTATTTGCGCATCTTCTTCGTGGCAGACAACGGGACTGACACCATGCTGTTTATCGAGGATCCTAATGCCATGGACAACCTTAATGACACCCGCGAATTTTATGGCGTTATTTACGAAGATCCATTTTTGGAATTCATGACTACCTTCAATGGGACATATAACATATGGATTCCAAGTTTTAGCCACTCGGTATTAGTGCCCGGAAAACTTTATATCACGTCATCGACGGAACTCTATCCTGGAAATCTAGGTGACTAAAGTCGCTGTAAACTATGTACCCTGAAACTTAACCACTGCCCCTTCGACTGCGATGCAGAAGTATTTTTTAGCAAATTTAGTTCAAGCTCTGAGCGGAAGCCGATGCTTTTGCGGCTGAAGTCGAAGAGCACTTCTGCTCCTCCGCTCAGGGAGCTATTTCTTTTGGAACCTTACTTTACAGTGTACTAAAGTCGCTGGATCATTCATTTAGAAACACCCTTTGCGCCACCCTGACGGGTGGCGCTTTTGATACTAAGCAAAGGCGTTTTCGCATAAAACCCCAAAATATAGATATAATGGGGAGGAATTGGCAGAACTGGCAATCGAGTTATCTACACAATGAAACGCAATAGAAAACTCCTGCTCGCTGGGATATTATTAGCATCAACGATCTTGTTTTTGGGCTACCTAGTCTCAACTATCATACAAAGAGGCTATCTTTCAAAAGGCTATCAGATAGAAGTCAGCCCCGAAGCGATTGCTTACAATTACCTGATGGCCCTCGTCAGGCATGATTATCCGCGCGCATATGGCTATTTGTCACCATCGCTCATCCAATATCCCAAAACTGCTGCAGCTTTCGAGCAGCAACTCCAGACGCATCGCTTATTGCCTATGGATAATCTGGATGCCTGTGTTTATCTCGAAGAGTCACATAGCGGCTCAATTAATGCCCAAGTAAAGCTGCGAATTCAGTATTACGATCCTTGCTTGTGGGGAATAGATACAAATAATCTTTCATTCAACTATGTAACTGTAAAGCTTCAGTACAATGGATCAATTTGGCAGATCATCGATGTAGATGGAGGCTTCTTTTTGAAAAGTTGGACTGATGAAAAAGGAGAATAAGATATGGACTGGTCCGAACTTCTAAACTGGGATGAGTACACCAAGCTGCTTATCGGGTTGTTGGCACTCACTGATCCCTTAGGGGTGCTGCCTTCATTTTTGGGGTTAACAGAAAAATTCTCTGTCGAGGAGAAGAAGAAGACTTTACGGGCTTCGATCATGGCATATATGATTGCCCTATTGGCGTTTTCGTACGTCGGGACCTATGTCTTGGAATTATTCGGCATTACCATTGCTGCCTTCACCATTGCTGGCGGAGTCCTATTTCTTTTCTATGCCTTAGAGATGATGGGGTTAATCAACCTACCATCCGGAGAAAGCTTGGGGCCCTCCCAGGTCACAACCCTGGGTATCGTCCCTATCGGCATTCCCCTTTTGGCGGGACCTGGATCGATCAGCCAGGTCGTCATCATGGCTAGCGTGCATGAGGGCCTAGCCCACAAGATACTGGTTAATGGAGTGATTATCTCTGCTGGGATAATTGTATACTTCATTTTTCGCGCTTCCATCTCCATGGGCTCCAAACTAGGGCCCACAACTACAATTATTCTCAACCGCGTTATGGGGTTGATCCTGGCGGCCATTTCCATCGAGTTTATTCTCGATGGGATTGTTGCACATTTCCCCCAATTGATATCAGTTCATTAACATGAAATGGTCATAACATCTGGGCGATGATAATTTGTGAATTCGCACAAATATCAATTTAGGACGAAGTGAAAGGCATTCAATGGTTAGGAGGCGTACGATGTCAACGATACAAGCAGAAAGACTCACCCCCTCAGATGAGTTGAATTACATCAAGGCAATATATGGGGAAGATAAGCCAGACAGATTGTATGGCGTTTTAACTGATTCATTCAATGTTTTGCAAAACCGCGCCCAGATGCTCTTGAGCCTGGTAACGATTACCCTGACGATCACCGGCTTCTCCGGACCTAAAATTGCCGAATCCAGTATCCTGGCGCGTTCCGCCATTGCAATTGGATTGACCTTCGTGCTGCTCTCGGCCCTGATTATGATGTCCGGGCCGTTGCGTTTGAGCTGGTGTACGCGAAATCGCGCCGCAGATATTGACCAATCATTGATCAGGCTGATTGATCAACGCAACTTTCGCACAAAACGCTATCACACAGCCTCTCGATTTTTGGTCATTGGTCTGATAGGATATGTAGTAAGCGTGATCACCTTTCTGATCACGGGCTGAAGGAGGTTGAACATATGAGATCAACAAAATTCTTGATCGTTTGCCTGATAATGCTGTATGCTGCGGGTTGCGCGACGCCACCAACAGAAACAGCGCTCCCACCCCCAACGGAAGCAGTAGAATCTCCAACCAATACAGAACCGCCGCCAACATCCACAGCCACACCCACCGAAATACCTCCCACTCCGACACCCACAATCCCTCCTCCCACTGCTACAATAACGCCCACACAACCGACATCCACCCCCTGGCCAACATTGGCCGCACCGTATCCCATCACCTACTATCTAGTTTTTAACACAACCAAACCACCTTTTGATGATGTCGAGGTGCGTGAAGCTTTCGCCAAGGCTGTTGATCGGCAAGCGCTGGTTGAAGCGCTTGAGGCTACCTTCAATGTCGAGGGCATATTGCCAGCTACATCCCTGGTTCCACCGGAAATTTGGCCTGATGGCCGCTATCTCTATCAAGAGATTGGACTCTTCCCTGATCCCGATCAGGTCGCTGAAGCCCAAGAGCCCTGGTGGGATACCTCCATCCAAATCACCTTTGCCGCTGCGGAGGGCAATGAAATTGACTCGCAGATGCTCATAGAGCAATGGGCTGAACAATTTGGCGTTGAGGTCGAACTAACCTTTTACGAATCAGAGTCTTATGAGGCCGAGCTAGATGCTACAACTCCGCATATTTACTATTACGGCTGGTATGCTGACTATGCCAGTCCATACAACTTCCTGGCCGATGCCGTAAATGCCGAATCGCAGCGCACAAATTGGTCGAACGAGGATTACGCTCAATTGGTTGAAGCCGCCCTTTCTGCTGGAGACGCCAATCGAAGCTCGTCATTGTATGAAGAAGCCGAACGCATGTTGACTGAAGAAGAGGTCGTTCTGGTTCCGTTGTACCACTTTGTTTACTATCCCTGATGCACAGGCCGCATCCAAGAGAAGTTTCATGAAATCTGGTGTATTACTGGGGAGCACTCATCGTAGGAAACGGAAAGTAAATTCGGGATACTTACGTAGTACTTCGGTCCTGTTGACTTTCACGCTGGCCTGAGTTAAACTATACGCATTGTGTTGGCTATACGAAAAGGCTATTCCGGAGGACAGCATGGCTGACCAGAATACAGCTCATATTACAGCGCAGACCACCCTCATCCCAGCGATCAACGGTTGGGAGATCTATCTTAACGATCAAGGAAGCTCCCCCCACACCGTCAAGGCATTTTTGGGCGATATTAGGCTGCTGGCATCCTACCTACCTCCTGACCGTACGATAGGCAGCATTACAACCAGTGACTTGAACAATTTCCTAAAATGGTTGACGGAGGAACGTGGGGTTCCCTGCAGCCCCAAAACACTGGCGCGCCGGATCACCTCTGTGAAGGCCTTTTTCCGTTGGCTGCATGGCGCGGGGGTTCTGCTGGTCGACCCTGCTGAAAAGGTGGTTCAAAAATCCGTACGCAGCCCTCTTCCCGAGGTGCTCACACGTAAGGAGATCGAGGCTGTTTATGAGGTTGCAGCATCCTACCGCAGAGCTGAAAAACCTGACACGCGTTACTATGCCCTGCTCGATCTGCTGCTGGCCACAGGGATCAAGAAGAGCGAGTGTCTGAACCTCAGCCCTAACCATGTGAACCTGGACGCTGATGCCGACACAGGAGGCGGCCCAATGCTCTTTGTGCGCTACAACAATCCCAAACACAGATACAAAGAGCGCAAAATCCCCTTGCCCGATAGCTGGGTTGCAGCCTATCAAGATTACGCTGCAGAGCACAACCTCACCGATCAGCTTTTCCCCTGGTCGCAACGACGGCTGGAGTATTTGCTCGAAGATCTGAGCAAAGAAGCCGGCTTGGAGAAACATCTCTCTTTCAGCATGTGCCGTTGGACCTGCGCGTTGATTGACTGGCAGTCTGGCATGGACCCCGAAAAAATCCGTCAAAAGCTAGGTATCTCTAAAGTGCAGTGGCGCGAGGTCAGCCAAAAGCTGAGACGCCTGGCTGCACAAGCTGAAGCCGATTGAAAATTGGGGTGCATCTTTCGGAGATGCACCCCAGTTCATTTATTTATTCCCAACGGGGGATCATGTGCACGGCACTGGCCTTGAAAGTAGCCACAACTTCATCCCCTTTCTCCAACACCATATTTTGCAGTGATGTGCGCGTGACCAAGGCAACAATTTTAAAACCGCAATCGATCACTACGCGAACCAAGGGGCCCTGTGTCATGAAGCGGGTGATTTTCCCTTTCAAGAAATTGCGTGCACTAGAAGTCGGGAGTTCGTCATGCCGCCAAAGTGTCAGATCTTCTGGGCGCAGGCACATATACACCGGCTGCCCCAGCTTCGCACCGCCGATTGCTTCCATTTGAGTTTCCCCCACATCAACAGTGACGTGGCCATTCTTCACGGCTGACACTCTACCAGGAATGACAGTTTCAACGCCAACAAATGCTGCCACATCCAAATCCGCGGGCGCGGTAAAGATTTCTTCCGGCGGCCCCTGCTGACGAAGTTCACCGTTCAAAATCACCGCTACTTGATCCCCTAAAAAGAGGGCCTCATCCAAATCATGGGTGACAAACACCATCGTAACAGGGATTTCTGAGATTAAAGCTTGGAAATCTTCCAACAATCGAGCACGCGTAGGGGCATCTAAAGCGCCAAAGGGCTCATCAAGCAAGAGTACATCCGGCTCTAAGGCAAGAGCACGCGCCAGGCTGACCCGCTGGGCCTCGCCACCCGAAAGCTGTCCGGCGCGTCGATCGCGTAAATGTACAATCCCTAAACGAGATAGCCATTCATCCACTCGTCGAGCGATCTCGCCCTTAGCGATTTTCCGGTAGCGCAACCCCAGGGCAACATTATCGAATACAGTTGCATTGATCAACAAGGGGTCTTGCAAAACCAGGGCAATCTTGCGGCGTAAGGAAAGACCATTACCATCAGCAACTCTCTCTCCCCTGAAAAATACTTCGCCACAATCTGGCTTCAACAATTGGGCCAAGGTCAGCAAAAGTGTACTCTTCCCCGCACCATTGGGTCCGATCACGGCGACTGTTTCACCTTCACAAACCGTAAATTCTTCAACACACAGAACTTCTTTACCTCCACGCTGACAGGAAAGATTGCGTGCTTTCAGAATGCTCTTATTTTGCTCTACCATGGCTAAATCTTTGCATCCTTCTGCTGGATCCAGGTCAGGGACAGCGTGATCAGATAGGCTAACCCTAAGAGGATCACACTCAATGCTATCGCCAGGGCAAAATCACCACGGCTGTTCTCAAGGACAATTGCCGTAGTCAGCACTCGGGTTTGACCGCGCAGGTTGCCCCCAACCATCATCGAGGCGCCGACCTCCGATATCACACTCCCGAAGCCAGCGATCAAGGCCGCGAACAACGGCAGACGTGCCTCCAGCCACAAAGTCCGCACCATCTGCCAACGTGAAGCACCTAAACCTAACAACTGAATTCCCAGACGTGGATCTAATTGCTGCAGCGCGGTGACGGTCAAGCTGACGATCACCGGAAACGAGATAATGAACTGTGCCACTACAATGGCCGTAGCCGTGTACATCCAACCCAAACCACCTAGAGGTCCGTTGCGCCACAGGAAGATCGAGACCACTAACCCAACCACAACGGGCGGAAGTGCCATCCCTGTATTTAGCATGCTCAACCAGAAATTGCGCCCCCGAAACTGCCCCAAGGCCAACAGGGTTCCCAGCGGCAATCCCAAAACCAGACTGAGCAGTGTAGCGATGCCAGACACCTGCAATGAGAGCAGAGTGATTCTTAATACTTCACGATCACCACTAAAGAGCAACTGCAGCGCCTGCTTGAGCCCATCCCATATCCAATCCATTGAAAATCTCCAAATAAATACTTTTTAGCCACAGAGATCCCTTCGAAAAACTCAGGACAAGCACTGAGTTTGCAGAGGAAAACCAAGACAACACTCTGTGATCTCCGTGAACTCTGCGGTTAATTATTTTATGGGTCTAAACCTAGATCAGCGTCAGTTTTGTCTGCATCAGGGAAGAAGAGCGGCTGACCGTAAGTATCAATGCCAAATTCGCCAATCATCGTTTGTCCCTCTTTGGAGACAAAGAAGGCCGCCAATGCTTGTGCACCCTCGAGGTTGGTATTTTCCCAAAGATCAGGATTCACAATCATTACATGATACACATTGAGCAGCGATTCGTGCCCTTCAACCAGAATCTCCGAAGTCAGGATATCTTGCTGAGCTAGGAAGGTTGATCGATCTGTCAGGGTATAGGCATCCTTCTCCGAGGCAATTCTTAATGTAGCGCCCATGCCCTGTCCAGACTCGATATACCAGTCGCCATCAGGTGTGATCTCGGCATCCTTCCAAAAAGTCAATTCTTTTTTGTTTGTACCCGAATCGTCACCGCGTGTCACAAAAATCGACTCATTTTCGGCAATCTGCGTAAGCGTATCCAGGGGCGATTCCAATCCCTGTATCCCTGCCGGATCATCGGGTGGTCCAATAAAAACGAAATCGTTATGCATCACCAGGAAGCGTTCGCTGCCATAGCCTTCATTCATAAACTCTTTTTCAGCGGGCGGCGCGTGTACCAACAAGAGGTCAGCATTGCCTTCGCGACCCATGGTCAGGGCTTTGCCAGTGCCCACAGCAACGATCTTGACCGTATAGCCTGACTGCTCTTCGAATATAGGGATGATGGCATCGAGCAGCCCAGAATCGTAAGTGCTGGTGGTTGTAGCGAGTATAATTTCACTTCCAGTTTGGGCAGCACTCGCTTCCGAGGATGCACCTTGGGCACAGGCAGCCAACATAACCGTCAGAGTGCCCATCAATACGATCGTGCGCATAAACTTCATTTAATCTCCTTGTAATACTTCAATGAATTAGCTATCTTTGGGTGACAGGGAAATCTGCCATATATGGTGTAAGAAAGAAGCCTGCCCTACAAATATTTAGTGAACTATTTTCTCCGCGCCCGATTGACGAGCGTCGTATCCCACCAATCCTTCCACAGATCGATGAAATGCGCCGCTGTGCAAGTGGTCAAATAGAGTCGCAATCGCGGCAGTGCTATAGTATTCCCCAGGAATAACAAGATCAAAACGCTCTTCGAACAGGGGGACAAAATCAAGCTGGAATCTCTGAGCCGCGGCAAATACACCCAGACCGACATCAACTTTATCCGAAAGCACTGCTTCAGCCACCAGGGCGTGCGTATTGACCTCGGTGTTGAATCCACTGATCTGAGTTGATCCTATGCTCAATGCTTTGAGTTGTTGATCTAACCAAAGGCGCGTCCCCGAACCCTGATTGCGGTTGACGAATTTGACATCGTCCCGGACTAAATCTTCCAAGGACTGGATACCCTTTGGATTTCTTGAAGCAACTAACAGCCCCTGCTGGCGGTGCGCCAGGGTGATCATATGCATCGGCTGCCCTGGAAAAAGATGTCGCACAAAAGAGGTGTTGAATTCACCCCCCACTGGATCAAACAAGTGACAACCAGCCATATGACAAAGCCCTTGCCGTAGGGCGATCAAACCATCCAGACTACCTACTGGCAGCGTGAACATGGCAGGGGTTTTATCATCCTGACTGAAATTCTCTGCCATCATATCCAGAAGTAAATCATGACTTCCCGAGGCAATGATGGCATCATCCCCCGCACCCTGTGGCAGAACCGAGACTTGAATATTGAATGCCTGTGCGGTGGCAGCATAATATTTTTCAGTATAGTTGCCGACAACCCTGGTCTCGACCAATGCCACCAGGCCAGCTTCTTCCAGCAGCTTGAGATGATAACGCACTTTGGCAGGATGCATGTCCATGCTCTGCCCTAAATGAGTCAGCGTGGCCGATGAGGTCATTACAGCGCGCAAGATCGCCAATCTGCGCGGGTCAGAGAGCACCTTGATGGCATCGAAATCTGAGATTGATTGAAGACTTTGCATAATTTGCACTCCACGTTAAAATAAATTTTAACGTGGAACATTCTACCCCATGCACTTAATTCAGGCAAGTAAACAATGAACAAGAAACAAAACGAATAGAACCCGGAAGCTGCTGATAAAGCATCCGGGTTCTATTTCTTCTTTGATTGTAACTTATTCCTAGTTCAAGCGATAGATACTTCTTACTGTATACAGCTTCTCAATAACTCTAGGGAGCATCTGCATTGATTTCACGGATTCTATTCTGCTATCACATCATCTTGAACAACCCGCACAGCTATACGCCATGTTAATATCGCTGCAATTATTGAAATGCAATCTATTCGGTGATGACAATTCGACCGTCAAGTTGAGTCTCGATAGGACTATGAGTTTGAATATATTCACGCACTACATCCCACACATCGAGGCCAGTCTCTACATAGGTTACCTGGGCAAAAATATCTTTGTAGCCTCCGGCATATAATCCCTGGAAGTTGCTGGTAGCCACCTGGTACGTTTTGGAAAGGTCCAGAGGACCGTAACCAGCAGAATGATCTGTTGGATCGACAAGTACCTGAATATCGGCAGCTCCTCCCTCCTCAATAGTGAAGCGCACCCCCGATACCTGCGAAAAGAAATCTGAACCAGTGCGAGACACACTGAAATCAAGCAGTGCCTGCAACTGAGCGCCGGTCATATCATAGACGAAAACCGCGTTCTTATACGGCATAGCGGTCAACAAATCTTCTTCCAAGATCACACCTGGCGGGATTGGTTGGCGAAAACCGCTGGCCACAAAGATGGACATATGGGCCTCGGCGGCATCACGGACAATATCCATAATCAGGTTACCCAACAGGGACTCACCGGTGAACTGTCCTTCAGTTGAGAGCTCAATGGTAGTCTCGCCGATGGGTTGGTAGAGATGGGCATAATCAGGATCGGCTTCAAGATCAGCCTGCATTTGGGTAACTTCTTGCTTTACTTCAGGATCCTCAGGTAAGTCGCTGCTCATCTTCACCAACTCGCCATTGATCTCAGCTAAAACGCCATCGCTAAAGGTGAGTTCTACTTTGCTGATATAAGTCAGATATTGGGACGGGGAGATGATAACCGTATTGGTATCGGGAATGGGTGTCAATTTCTCTTTGCGATGACTGTGAGTACCAAAGATCAGATCAATACCAGGGACAGCTTGAGCCAAAGCAACATCATCCTCATATAAAGCATGTCCAATCAGTATGACAGCATCAACCTGCTCTTTTTCCCTCAATGCTTTGACAACTTCTTGAGCAGTTTCTATTCGATCGGCAAAAGTCACGTCAGTGGCAGGCATTGTGTCTGGCTTAACCAGTCGCTCATAATCAGAGCCAGCAACGGCAAATACACCAATTTTGATTCCTCCAACGTCAAAAACTTCATAAGTTTTGCCGTCACGCTGAAATAGCGGCTGACCGTCAACATCCAGAACATTGCTGCTCAGAATTGGGTAATCAATCTGAGATTGACATTGGGCAAAAACTTCGGCCCCATAATCGGAGTCGTGGTTTCCATAGGCCATAACATTCACCAGGCCATTGAACCAGGACCATTCAACGCATTGGTACTTGTCAGACCAGGCCGGAGATCCTCTGTTAATCATATCGCCACCGCTAAAAATCAATGTGCTGGGGTCATCTGCATAGGTCTTTATGTAGGCAATAGCACGAGCGACACCGGCAGCGTCTTGTTCCCCCTCAGAATAGAAGGGAACCGCATGGGAGTGATAGTCACTGAAATGTAAAACCGTAATCGTGGAATCCTGCTGAGCAAAAACAGACGAAACACTCAACAGCATTACCCCAATAATTGCAATTATTAGAGCGCACATTCTCATATTCATCCTCCACTCAAATCTTATTGTGATTTCTCTAATTTTGAACACCTATTTGCTTAAGACTCGGAGAGTGCAACTGAAGCAAGATCACTCGCTTTGACTCTCTATTCACCTTGAATCCATTTGCTAATTGATATCCCGGCACCCAGGCAATCTCATAATTATTGCACACCAGCGGCCAGCGGCCACGGGCACGAGCGGGGATCTTTTGGTTGATCATGAAGTCAGAGATTTTGCTGGATTTCCCCCCCATACCCAACGGTTGGAAGGAGTCGCCGGGGCGGCGCGGCCTGATCGTCAGGGTGGATTCGGCCACCCCAAGATCTAACCACGCCTGATAGGGATCGGCGTTTTCGCGGGCCAGCTCTCGGGCAGATTCAAGGTCTTGAACGTATTCCCCCTTCAAGCGCCAGCCATCGGCCAATTCAATTTCAAAAGGAACTTGGAGCACCTCTTCATGTGCGACCTGCGGCCATCCAGCACCAGGCAAGTTCGCTTCCCAAGTGGCGATGTAAAACAAACCATCTTCGATGAAAGCTCGCACGCCCAGGGCGAGGTCGGCTTGCTTGGCAATCTGTTGAGAAGCCAACAAGGTCAAGGCTCGCTGAACCGCAGCATAATCCAGATCGCGAATGTCTGGACGTAGTTCTGAAACCGCCCAGCGGATCAGGCGGCGCTGCATAGCCAGGGATTGTTCGCCCAAATCTTGGAGATAAAAGCGAACAAATCCATCGCCTTGCGATTCAAAGCATCGATCCCGGGCAGCGGCGACAATCTCGTCCAATGCGGCATCATCTTCGGCGAGGATGTCGGCCATGTGCCAGATGCGCTGCTGAACCCCCGGGATATATTCATCAAGGGTGGGAATCAAATCAATCCGCAGGCGGTTGCGGAAGAAGTTCGTATCGGTATTGCTGCTATCATAGATCGGTTCTAACCCACGCTGCTGGCAGTAGGCTTCGATCTCATGACGCCAGGTTTTGAGCAAGGGTCGCACGAGGGTAATCTCCGTACTCCACGGGTTGGGCAAGGTATAAGGCAGCATGCCTTTTAGTCCACCCAGGCCGCTGCCGCGCAGCAGGTGCATCAAGACGGTCTCGACCTGGTCATCGGCGTTGTGCCCTACGACTACGGCCTGGGCACCATGGATTTCTGCCTGCTCAAAGAGGAATCGATAGCGAGCGTTGCGACCAGCCTCTTCAACCGATTGGCCGGGAATATTATTGACTATGCGCACATCGGAGACAAATGGCACATCCAAGGATTCCGCAACCAACCTCACCCCCCGCGCTTCGTCCCCTGATTCCGGCCTCAGTCCATGATCCAAATGGGCAACCACCACCGAAAATCCCTCTCGATGGAGTAAATCCAGCAAACAGAGGCTGTCTGGCCCACCAGAAACGCCTACAATCAGGGGGATATCAGGGTCAATTTTGAAATCTATGCGCAAAAAACCGCCAAAATGTGATAGCATTAAGGTAATTATAACGCGTCGCAGTTACCAGAGTACGCTTGAAGTGACCATCAGTTTATGCTAGACTGATAGAGATTATTTCTCCTAAGGAGGAAGTATGGCTGAGAAGGTTTTAATTGTTGATGATGATGTCGAAACCTTACGCCTGGTAGGGTTAATG
>CAZLNX010000170.1:0-12763 GCA_964560795.1 uncultured Anaerolineales bacterium
CCGAAGGGCGATCCACATAGCGCGATCGATGGCGATAGGGAGTACAAAGCCATCATTGTAGTCGGTATGTTCTCCAATTAGGTTGACCCTGCCCGGTGCTCGTACGATGAATTGCGGGGGTTGATTGAATCTAGAGATAAATTCTTGGGTTACTAATGTTTTCATGAGAAGAGTATTTCAGTGGGTTTAAAATTGAGTGGATGGACTATTCCTTTGATGAGTCGCACTTATCAGCCATGGGATTATTTTAAAAAAATGTACTGTCTAACTTTATCTCGTTTAACTTGATAGGCTTCGTCGGTGACCTTATGGCAGTCGGGGGCGATATCAGCGTATTTCCCATTAAGCAGGGTAAACTCTTCTAGGGTGAAGGTGGCCTAAATTTTACCTTTGAACTTCAAATTTCTGAACGGGCCCTTGATTACTGGGTTATATTCATGTGGAACTCTTCTTCTGATGTCATGATGACTGCTGCTCATTTGGGATTGTTCTGCTCTTACAGATTACATAGCGTGGTAAGGGGTTTTTGCAATCGTGTTTACCATTGCCCAGAAATTTTCCAGCGGCGTATCAAGTTGAACGTGATGTGTAGGAGCTAAGATCAATCCTCCGCCTCTACCAATAGTTTTTAATCGCTGAATAACTTCTGCTTTTACATCCTCTGGCGAGCCAAAGGGTAAGGTGTGTTGTTCGTCAATCGTCCCCCAAAAACAGAGTTGGTCGCCAAAGCGCTGTTTGATATCAGCAGGGTCCATGCTGGCTGGTTGAATAGGATTGAGCACATCGATTCCAATTTCGATTAGTTCTGGTATCACTGGCAGAACATCACCATCGGTGTGGTAGGCGATTTTTACCTTGGGGTTGATGTCTTTGAGTTCAGCGATTAAATTTGCCATCCGGGGTTTGAAAAATTGCCGCCACATTTTAGGAGAGATCAACATCTTATTTTGCGCGCCAATATCATCCCCTGTCCAGATCATATCTACACCAAGCGCTACGAGTTTCTTAGCTGCTTGGAGATGATATTGATAAGGAATATCTAATACCTTGTTGGCTAAATCTTGCTCCGTAGCCATATCTACTAATAGTTGCTCTAAACCACGCAATGCCCAGGCGGTTTCGAAAATGGTAGTTACAGTCACACCAACGATCCAGTATTCATCTTTGAAGTCACGGATCATGTGCTCTGAAGCGTGATACAACTCGGGGCGGGTTGGGTCTGGGGGAGTATAACTGTCGATCTTCTGCATGTCCTCCAAAGGATGGCTGCAAATTTCGGTATAGTGGCCAACCCCAAAGGGAGTCTCATAGGCCTGCACATTCCAGCCTACGCCCCACTCATCGGTATAGGGTTTGTCATCCATGTAATATGAATTCGCCCAGCCCACAGAGGTTAGTAAGATATCTTCATCAAGCGTGCGCTCTAACTCATAGGTATTGCCCCCGCCGTGTGGATTATGCGCATCCATATCACTCAATCCCATGTCTTTTCGCAAACGTGCGGCAAACTCTGGAGTAAAGCTGATTTGCATGGGGCAGCGATCGGGAATTTCGCGGTTCAATGCCATGAGCACGCGTTCGCGATGTTTCATAAGGTATGATCTCCTCAGGATAGGATCATTTCTAAGATGTCGGGGTATTCGCTGCAGAAGTCCAGGTTATCTAATGACGGACAGCACAACTCGCCTGATCTTTCTTTACCGACCTGATCCCCGCGGCTGGAGAATCAGGCAAGGCGTGCCTAGATCACACAGGATCGCCGCCCCTGACGGGTTTGTTCGGGGCTGAAATGCCCACATACAGGGCACGCCTGCTGCGCCGGTAGGCCACTCTGTCGTATCGTGCCTGTGCCGGTTGATATGTCATGGGGTTACACTGGTAACAATTCCGATAGCTGCTCTGAATTAATCTGGGCGTTCTGGTCAAACAGATAACAAGAAGCCGCCTGATAGCTGTTCATGCGATATAACGGTGGGGATACTTTGCACTTGTCCGTTACAAAGGGACAGCGACTGAGGAATTTGCAGCCCTCACTGTTATCACCCAATTCGGCTTCTTGGGCTTTGATCTCTGTTTCTCCCCAGCGACGATTCAGATCAGGCCAGGGAATCGAGTCGATCAAGAGTTGTGTGTAAGGGTGTTGAGGCGTATTGATGACGGTGTCTACATCCCCGGCTTCCATGACCGTGCCGCGGTACAGCACAATGATGGATTTGGATATATGATATGCCGTGGTCAGGTCATGAGTGATATAGATGATCGTGACTCCGTAATCTTTTTGCAGCGTGCTCAACGTTTCCAGGATATTGGCCCGCAGCGAAGCATCGACCATCGAGACGGGTTCATCAGCAACTAGAATTTTGGGGCGTAATAGCAGGGCACGAGCAACATTGATGCGCTGGCGCTGCCCACCGGAGAGCTGATGGGGAAAGCGGCCAAGAATATCCTGCGGATGCAACCCTACCGCCGAGAGCGCTTCGAACATCTTTTCGCGCATTTCCTTTTTTGAATGGGCCAGTTTAAATCGCTTGATGGGTACACTCAACAGGTGATCGACCGTATAGAAAGGATTGAACACAGCAAAGGGATCTTGAAAAACTGCCTGTACTTCGCGGCGGAATGTCATCCGCTCTTCGCCACGCAGCGAATTAATGTCTTTACCCCGGTATAAAATTTGGCCCGAAGTGGGGTCGATAAAGCCCAGTAATAACATTGCCAGCGTAGTTTTTCCGCTGCCGCTTTCACCGGCGACAGTCAATATGGTGGGGTCATTTTCGGTAACTGTGAGTGAAAGGTTGTTCAGCGCGGTTGTACTGGCCCTAGCGGAGAACCAGCCCTGGCTGGTGTACGTTTTTGTGACGTTTCTGAATTCAAGTAGTTCTGGCATAACTATACCTGCTCCGAGTAAAGATGGCACGCGACTATTCTGCCATTTTCCATTTGTTCAAGATGTGGCAGCGTGGTTTTGCAGATCTCTGTAGTGTGTTGACAGCGAGGGTGGAAGGCGCAGCCCGAAGGCAGGCGCAGCAATGCAGGTGCTAAACCAGGAATGCCCTGGAAAACACCCTTGTTTTCAAGACTCGGCAAACTGCTAATAAGCGCCTGGGCGTAGGGGTGCTTGGGGTCGGTAAACATCTCACCCACTGAACTTAATTCCATCAACCTTCCAGTGTACATTACGGCTACTTTGTCTACAAATTGGGCCATCAAACCCATATCATGGCCGATTAAGATGATCGCCGCACCCAATGTGTCTTGCACCCGGTCGATGGTTTCCATCACTTGCCGCTGTGTGACCACATCCAGGGCCGAGGTGGGCTCGTCTGCAATGATGACTTGGGGTTTGAGCAAAATGCCGATCGCGATACAGACACGCTGTTTCATACCCCCGCTTAGTTCGTGCGGGTACATTTTGAACACCCCCCGATCCAGGTCAACTGATTCGAGCGACGTCATGCTCATTTCCGTCAATTGATCTTTTGAGATGCTTTTATCATGCGCCTTTATGGCGTCAACCATTTGTGCGCCGATACGCATGACCGGATTGAGTGAGTTCATCGCGCCCTGGGGGATATAGGAGATTTTGTTCAGACGCGCTGTGAGCATTTCTTCTTCTGATAATGCCATCAGGTCAGTATCTCCCACAATGACTTCTCCGCCCTCAATGCGACCTGGCGGCTTGATCATGCGCATCATTGCCAGAGCCATTGTGCTCTTGCCCGATCCGGATTCGCCCACCAAACCAAGTTTTTCACTAGCATTAAGGGTCAGGCTGACGCCATCCAGTGCGCGGGCGCGCCCGGCGTCGGTATAGTAGCTGACTTGCAGATCATTGATTTTCAGTACTGATTCCATAATGCTTGTTACTCCGTTCTGCGAACACGTGGGTTGGCCAGTTCATCCAGCCCCATGTTTATCAATGCCAGTGATGTTAAGATCAAAACCATGGCGATTGCAGGGAACAGCGGCCACCACCACCAGCCATTAAAGAAGGCTCCTTGTGATTGGGCTGCCCAGATGGTATTGCCCAGTAGCGGCTCTCTCAACGGTCCTAAGCCTACGACGGCCAGGTAGAAGGATGCGAAAACGGCGGAGAATACCGACCAAACGAAAGATGCTGCGATAAAGGGCAGCAGGTTGGGCAAAATTTCGGCGAAGATAATCTCGAAGTCACCCATCCCCGAGAGTTTCGCTACGGAGACAAACTGACGTTCCTTCATGGAGAGCACCTGCGAGCGAATAACGAGGGTCGGCCACATCCAGGCTAAGAGAAGCACAATCAAGGCCATGGTGTAGATGGTGACATCCCGTTTATCCAATGACCCTGCGATCACGACCTGGATCAGGAAAACTGGAATGGGCAGCAGTATCTGGCATACACTTTTGATAATGGTATCCAGCAATCCGCCAAAATATGCTGAGATAAACCCCAGCACCACCCCAATGAACGTGCCTACTGCCCCGGCCAACACTCCGATCAGGGCGGTTTGCCACATGCCCACGACCATGGCGGCGAATAAGTCACGCCCATAGAAATCAGTTCCAAAGGGATAGTCCAGACTGGGAGGTTGTTTGGGTCTGGCAGATAATGGGTATGCGTCATCGGGGTCTATGACAGTCAAACCAATTACAGTGAATAGAATCAGCGCGATAAGAAGAAAAACGCCAATGAACAGGCCCGGGTTGCGGCGCAAATAACGAAAAAACAATGTTGCCCGGCTGGGCCGCTGAAATTTTTGTTGAGCGATCGTCACAGTTGTCATTGAAATACCTCTATTCACGAATGCGCGGATCGAGCAGTGGGTACAGCAGCTCTACCATCACCATCAAGGTGGCGATGGCGATAGTGATGAACAGAACCACGCCATAGATCACCAGGAAATCGTTGGCTCTGATGGCATTGTATAAAACGGTACCAATCCCGGGTAAACCGAACAATTGCTCAATGACAATGCCCGACGTGACCATATTACCCAACGCTAACGCAAATCCGGTTACTTGCGGCAAGAGCGCATTACGCAGATAATAATCTCGGAAAATTGTGAAGCCGCTAAGACCCTTATGCTCCGCAAAGAGTACGTAGTCTTCACCCTGAATGGTGACACCCATCCCTCGCATTGAGAGCACCCAGCCGCCCACCGTGCCGAAGATCAGCGCTAAGGCGGGCAAGAGTTGGTGGCGGAGTACATCCAGGTAGAATTCGAGCGATTGATTGGGTACGGTGCCGATGGAGTATGCCCCGCCTAGCGGCAATGCTTTCAGCCTGAAAGCAACGAAGAATAACAAAAACACAGCCAACAACACCGGAGGCACACCCATAAATAGGATAAAAGGTGTTGCAATGCTGCGCAGCCACCGCGGCGCGCGTGGCCAGGCAGCCACCGCACCGAGGGCATTACCAATGATGAAGGATAATATCGTGCTGACGACCAACAGACCTAATGTCCAGGGTATTGCTTCCTGAATAAGCTCCGAGACTGTCTTAGGGAATTGGTACAACGAAACACCCAGGTCCAAGCGTGCGATACCGCCTATATAATCTGTATATTGCTCCCAGAGTGGCTTATCCAACCCGAACTTCTGATTGTAAGATTCGATAATGATCTCCAACTCATCGGGAGAAAATCCGCCGGTGCGGGCCAGTTGGCCAAAACGTTCGCGAATGGGATTGCGGGATGATATACGCGGGATAAAAAAGGTGATCGTAGACGCAGTCCAGATCACCACGACAAGAAAGAGTAGACGCTCAATAATTTTTCGAATACTCACATTGTTTCTCCTCTATGTTGCCTCAATCGTTTCGGGGAGGTAGTAATTTCAGGCGACAATATTGGGGGGACTACTTGGAGTGGCGAGCGAATCTCGCCACTCCAAGTAGTATTATAGTACTTATTTTGTACTTTGCAGATTGGTGACTACAAGTTGACCGGTGTGTGCCCAGAAAGCACCGTTGGAACCGGCAGCCAAGTTGTCGGCTGTTGGCCAATTGGTCCAGTAGGTCTGGTTGTAGGCAATGCGATGCAGCCACTGGATGACCGGGATGTCGATGACATCACGCCAGTAAATTTCCATGGCCTGAACAGCCAGCTCATGGAAGCGGGGATCATCTGAGGCTAACGGGGCCATCTCATCGAGAATGGCATCGTACTCAGGGTTGCTGTAGCGTGACCAGCGGTTGGTACCGGCGGTGGTGCCGATGCTGGCGCTGTAGCGGCCATGATACAACTCGAAGGCGGCATAGGGGTCCTTAAGGCTTGCGCCGTGGCCCCACATGTACATGCCCGCTTCGCCGTCAACCATGTTTTGGTAAGCGTTATCGCCAAAGTTTACGGAAGCGTCGATGCCACAGTTTAGGAACATTTCTACCAACACGGGGACGATATCGCTGTGGATGCCCTCGAAACCATTGATGACACCAGAGATTGTCTCGCCATCTTTTTCCCACAAATCATCGCTATTGAGGACGAAGCCTGCATCGGTCAATAGTGTGGCTGCCTCATCTGGATCGTACTTGCGCGGTTCGTATTTCTCGATCAGAGCCTGAACTTCAGGGGAGTCGACGAATGCTTGCAAGCCTGGATAGAGCGGGAAGGGGTAGACATCGGCGATCTCGGCGCCTTCGTAGACGATTTCGTTGATGGTATCGCGGTCGATACAACGGTTCATCGCCTGGCGAACACGCACATCATCGTAAGGTGGCAGTTGGGTGTTTACCCACAGTGAGTTGGGCCACCAGTCCAGATAACCGTAAGGCGGGTTGTTGCCAGCGTGTGTAGTGATGTCGGAATTCTGTGCCAGGATGCTCTTAACCAAGTCGCTGCGCATGTCCAGGGCGGAGTCCATCTCATTGTTGACGATGCGTTGCGCAACAACATCCATGTTTTGGCCGATCTGTCCACCCAGATTGAACATAACGATACGCTTGACATCCGGGGTATCGATCAGACCAGCTTCCACGGCCCACCAATCTTCACGCAGGTCGAGGATCTTCTGATTGTTATCCCAGCTCACGATGGAGTAGGGGCCAGAATGGGGCATGTCCAGGTCGCCGGGGAAGTCGTTCCAGCTATCTAACGCACCCAGTACATGGGCAGGAACAATGGGGATACCAGTGTCGAATTTGAGCATCAAGACTTCGAACTTGAAGCGCGGGGCAGGTTGCTTGAAGGTGACTACGACGGTCAGGTCGTCTACAGCTTCGACGGATTCGACAAACTGATCGAATTGACCGTGGTAGGGTAATTTCTCATCTGTCATTTGACCTTCGAAGGTGAAGACCACATCTGCCGCTGTTACCGAGACACCATCGCTCCACTTGGCCATGGGGTTCATCTTGATGGTCAGCTCAGTGAAGTCTTCTTTGGTGTACTCCATGCTCTCTGCCAGCCAGGGGATTTCCTCGTCGGCGAAGATGCCGAACCAGGAGAGCGGTTCCCACAAGAAAGTGTTGCCTTCTTGGTGGGTGTAACCGGGAACTGCCCAGGGATTGGTCACCCCGATGGGGGAGGAAATACTCCACCCCAGAACAAGTGTGTCTTCTCGAGGTACCTCAGGTATGTCAGCATCAGACTCTCCAGCAGCAACGGGAATTGCCAGAACAAAGCTCAAGACTACCAGGATGGACACCAAAATCAATAATCTTTTTTTCATTGTTTTATCTCCTCATTCTTTAGTAAGTTGGTTTGGACATCGTGGTTTTGTAATAGTGTTTTTTATTCGTCCACCTCCTTTCATGAACGCAGTGGCTTGCAGGAATTACGTTTGATAAGTTGGACATCGAGGCGTATTTGCTTAGGTTTATAGTTTGGATTTTGTACAGCTTCGATGAGCAGTTTCGCGCCATAACGGCCAAACTTATCAATCGGTTGGCGGATGGTTGTCAGCGGTGGGTCAATATATGAAACAAGTGGGATGTCATCATAGCCAATCACCGAAATATCCTGTGGCACTATCAACCCTGCCTCTCGCAAGGCGCGGATGGCGCCAACAGCCATTCTGTCATTTTGAGCAAAAATTGCCGAAAACGATCGTTTCGACTGCAATAATTGTTGGACGGCTTGTCCTCCGGATTTTGCAGTCCAATCACCAGCAGTAATCAACTTAGGGTCTGTCTCAATGCCAGCATCTCGTAAAGCCTGGTGGTATCCATCCAAGCGGTCGAGCGTACATTCTTCGTTCTCAGGACCGAGGATTGTTGCAATGGAAGTATGCCCCAATTCCACTAAATAGCTGACAGCCTGGTAGCCGCCATTTTTGTCGTCGCAAACTACTGATGAGACCGGTTCGTCTTTTGGGGAGTTTTTGAGATAAACTATTGGAAGCCCTTCTTTCGCAAGTGGCAACAAATAGCGATAACGTTCATCGTCTCGAGGGTTGAGTACTAGTAATCCGTCCACCCGTCGATTTAGCATTTCATCAAGTAATTGTTGGATTTCATCTGCTGCGGGAGCGCTGCCTGTGAGAATAAAAAAGCCCTGGCGACGCGCTTCCGCCTGGGCACTTTCAATCATACTTGTAAAGTTATAATCTGTAAAATTTGGTGAAATTCCCCCCAATGTGCGTGTGTGTCCCTTAACCATCGATCGCGCAATCGCGTTAGGTCGGTATCCAAGTTCTCTAATGACAGATTCAACCCGTGAACGTGTATGAGGACTAACTTCTTCTTTGTTATTAATCACACGCGAGACCGTTTGGTGAGATACACCAGCACGGGCGGCGACATCTTTGATGGTTACACGGGATCGAGCCAAGATATGCCTCCAAAGCAATTGAAGTAAACCGGTAGCCACAATGTTAACGATCACGTGATCGTTAACATGTATACCATCGTAGCCAACATTTGCATTACAAACAATAGATTCATTTACTTTATGATGGATTATTTTGCGGTTTTCGGCCTAAACGTGCCTTCCAATGCCCAAATTTATTATTCTTGTTAGCCACAATGCCAATCATCCCTTGGCCCCCCTCCTAGTAGAAACGATACTCACAAGCAACCTCGAACATGGCAACCATATACTCTGGAGGCACATCAATCATGTGGTTGCTTGATGTAAGCTTATCGTGTGAGTTCGCCCTGGAGAATAGTTGCCCCTAAATGGTGGGGTGCGCTCTCGAGGATGGAATGAAATTGCTCCGCGGCCTGATCTGCTTGTCCCAACCCTAAGTATCCCAGCGCCATCATATAACGGCAGTGAATCCGGTTACGCTGACTTAAATCCTCATCGAAGACAAGAAAATCCGGTAGCGATACGGAGAAATAATCCATCGAGATTTCGTCATTGATATGTTCTTCCCCATAGTTGATCAACTTCTGAAAAATGGAGCTTGCCATCTTTTCTTGACCGAGTATTTGATAGGCCTGTCCCTGATAATAAATCATCTCAGGCGGTTGGTCGTTATAATACAATGGGGATACTGGCTCCAGAGAGCCAATGCAGGCTTGTGAAAATTGTTGACGGGCCTGGGCATCTTGCCCCAAGGCTTGATAAACCCCACCTAGATAGTAAAAAATGTGATTCTCGTGTGTCCCGGCCAGCTTGCCTTCGCCAAGGTTAGGGGGATAGACTTGAGCATCTTGCAAGCACTCAATGGCCGCGTCGTACGCGCCATTCACAATGTGCTTTTTCGCAATCTCTATCAAGCTGGTGACATACTGGCCGGTGACTTTTCCTTCGCCACCTTCCCAGGGACGGAAAGTTCGCTGCGTCAAGATGCACAGCGCTTCTTCATGCTGCCCCAGCAAATTGAGCAGGGTGACCCGCTCAATAGTCAGATCGTCACGTTGGTTCACCAAATTTACATGAGTTTCGAGAAATTCCAGGCGTTCGCCAGGCGCTTTGCCGATCTTTTTGTAAAGTTGGTCTAACTCAAATAAGACACGCCCATCCTTAGGGTCCAGAAAGAACGCGGTTTGATACATTTCCAGAGCTTTTTCCGCATCCTGGAGTTTGTTCATATAAGCCAGACCCAAATTTCTATACGGGGTAGGGTATTGGGAATCGAGCGTTACGGCCTGTTCCCAGGCGGTGATGGCTTCTTCGTATTGCCGCCTGGCATACCATAAATTCCCTAAATAATAGGGGGCGCGAGCGTCGTTGAGATTTTGGTTTATTGCTGTCTGCAAAGCCAGCACAGCTTCTAACCGATGCGGGAAACAATAATCTGGCGATAGCTGCGCGGCCATTTCAAATTCCGAGCGGGTTGTGGGGAGATCTCCAACCTGGAAGTGATACCAACCGAGATAGTACTTTACCATTGGATCAATCAATGGAGCTTCCTGGAGCAGTGCAATTGCCTCCTGGAATAATCCCGCATGAGCATAATCCAGGGAAATTTCGATATAAGTGTGATGATTGTCTCGGAAAAGCTCTCGGTATGCTTCATCGCCATCTAATAAATATCCCTCGTAGTACAGACCGAAGTTCAGAGGATCTAAATCCAGTCCCTGTTGGGCCGCTTGAATTGCTGCTGGGGCTTGATTCAACTTGCGTAATAAGGTTACCTGTAAATGTCGAGCTTTATGATTGCGTCCATTGCTAATAATGGCTTCTGTGGCAAATTCTAGTGCTTCTTCCAGGCGATTTCCCAAGCAGGCCAGACGGGCCAACTCGAAATTTGCTGGGTTTTGCCAGGCTGCATTCCATACTGATTTGTAGAAAGCATCGAAGGCTTCGGTATACCGCCCTTGCATCTTCAACGCTAGACCCAGGTTATAAAATGGTTCACCATCATAGGGATTAGGATTGCGACGCGTCAGGCTTTCGATAGCCTTGCGGAAATAGCCTTCTGCTGGCTTGAACCGCCCTCGGCGGTAGAGCAATAAACCCATAGCATTATTGGCGCGGCTGTCCAGTGGATCGCGCTTTATGGCTTCTAGATAGTAGGGTTCCGGTTCGTAGGTAGCATGGCGATATTGCTCCAGATGTAAGCCGTTCAAGAAAAGTTCTTCGCTGGACGCGATCTCTTCAGGTGGTTTTGCAGCTTGGGCAGGCGGTGGGATTTGAGGCTTTTCGTCTGGCAGTGGGGTGTAGGATACCAGTTCCTTGTCATCCGCCAGCACACGTAGGTGTAGATCTTGCGGACGCAGATCATGGCCGAGTGGGATGGTTTCTACCAGGGCGGTTGTGGGATCAAGTTCAATCTGCTGGTTGTATAGTATCTCCTCAGGGGTTTCCAGGATCACGCGCACCCCCCGCGGGCTGCTCAGATAAACGCCGAACTTGACGGTATCTCCCTCTTTATCCAGATTGATGACCGCATCCTTGGACGCGTTTTTTGGCGGGCCAATCTGCTTGTAGGGCATGAATATCTGAGTAAACCTTTTCTCCTCACCGGGTTGCAGCCACGAGAAATCGGGTTGGTTGTCGGTGAATGCGCCGCACATCAACTCAATATAAGGGCCATCTTCATCGGTGAGCTGTCGATCCCAGGCCTGGCCAAAATCGCCGTTGCCCCACGTCCACTGCTTTTTGCCGGGGACTATGTGGTGGTTGGCCACGTGCATCATACCGGCCTGTGCCCCATGATCATAGCAGCCTAAAAAATCGAAGTCGGAGTGGTAGGCCATATACGATGTTGGCACAGGAATATTCTTGTAGCGCGAGATGTCGGTACCTGGGGCGTAATCCATTTTGTAGTAGGTGCCCGTTGCAATGGGGAAACTGGAGACATCGCGTTTGCCATGATCCATCACGGCATGCACATCGGGTGGAAAAACGGATTGATAGTTATTGTTAACCGTCACGGCCGGGTTTGCCCACCACAAGAAAGTTTGTGGCTCGCTGGTGCGGTTGTAGAGCTGTACCTGGATCTCCAGGTACGCTTTATCAGGATGCAGGGTAAAGCCTGCCAACCCCTTGGTACGGAACATACGCTCGATTTCTCCCATCCAGACCGTTTTGCTGCCATCAGGGTTCGCCTGGATGAGATGGTCAACTGGCTCAAAGGTACTGGGACGATGGTGCTGCGGCCAATTGAACTCAATGCCCCCCGAAATCCACGGGCCGGTCAGACCTACAAGGGCGGGCTTGATAACTTGATTGTAGTAGACAAAGTGGTAGCCATTGGTTTTGTCCATAGCCATATGGACTCGCCCACCTATTTCTGGCAGCAGCATGATCTTGAGATAGCGATTTTCCAAAAATATAGCGCGATATTCCTGGTCAGTTTTTGTGTCGGAGATGTTTTCGATAATTGGATGCGGGTATACGACACCACTACTGCCCTGATAAACGCGTTTCTCTAAAAACATGGGGTTCTTGTTAGGTTGCCCCACACCATACGTTGGGATCGTGATAACTTGCTCACGTGCAGTAACAAGATTGGCTTTCCTTGAATTCATACCAACTTTCTCCAAATTAGCTTTTTCTATAATCTATCAGACAAGTACTGGGTAATCAATAGATCAAAAAATGATACAATGGATTATATGCTTATAGCAAATAATTGGTGACAGGTGGAGTTGACAATATGACCTCAATGAGAAAACGCGAGGGTTTCGAGGGGCAGATCATGTACGTGATCCCCCGAACGATGCTAAAAAAATTCTCTCAGCATGTTCTGATCCACCAGCTTATCGCAACGGATATTGGTTGGTATCCTAATGCTCGTTACCACTATTGCGAACGTCCTTCTGGCGCGCCGGAGCACATACTCATTTTGTGTGTAGCTGGTCAAGGGTGGTGTGAGATTGACGGAAAACAGATAGTTGTATACTAATCGCGAATAGGATTTGTGAGAATTAGGATGATTGAGGAGCCTG
>CAZLNX010000171.1:0-12656 GCA_964560795.1 uncultured Anaerolineales bacterium
TGTGCCCGCAGGGCTTTTTTTACTGAGCGCAGTCTCAGGAAATCGCTAGCGTCTTATATCGTTGAGCGGAGGCGCAAGCCGTAGTCGAAACGCTCATCATTCCCTTCGACTTCGCTTAGCTCCGCTCAGGGAAATCGCAGCTTTCTTTATCCGCAACTCAGGAATATTTAGCTTATTGCGAAGCACCCCGTAGGGATAAAAATCAAAACTTCTCATGAAGAATCAAAAAAGGCCGGTCACTCGGCCTTTTCTTTATCGAATTAAAAATATTATTAGCAGCTGCTGCACCCGCCAGCGCTGCCACCATCATCTTTGGTTTGGAACGAACTTCCGCAACCGCATCCTGAAACAGCATTGGGATTTTCGACCTTGAAGCCGCTGCCCATCACATCTTCGACATAATCGACAGTTGCTCCCTGTATATATTGGATCGACACTTCGTCCACGACCACATCCACGCCGTTGGATGAAACTACGGTGTCTTGTTCACGGAAATTGTTTTCAAGTGCCATACCATATTGAAAACCGGAACAGCCGCCACCCTGAACGAAAACTCGCAGGGCATAGCCTTCCAATTCGCGCTTGGCAAAAAGATCGCGCACCGCATCTGCGGCGGCGGGTGTAAGTGAAATCGCATCGACTTTTGTCGTTTCTTTCACAACGTTGTCAGTCATAGTCATGTCAACAACCTCTCAATGGTCTACAGTGCTACAAATTTGACAAAGTCTATCATATTTACATGTCAGCGTCAACGAATCGAGATACTTTTTGTATAAGAATTCCGTTAATAATGATTTGCTTGACCTTCTCGATTTCTGGACCCCACCAGGCATCCCCAGCCCGGTAAGGGACTTGCTTTCTCACCTCTGAGAGGGCAGCTGAAACCCCAACGCCCATCTTGCCCCCAGGCATCTCCCGCAGTCGCAAATCCAAAGCCCGCGCTGCGGTGTAGATTTCCACGGCCAGAACGTGTGCTGTATTGCTGACGATCTCCCTGGCGTGTCTAGCAGCGGTCATAGCGTTGGCGTTATGGTCCTCTTGTTCAGCCGACGTGGGTAGGGAATAGACTGAATCGGGCGATGCCAGGGTCTGGCTTTCCAGCACCAGGGATGCAGCCGTATATTGCGGCATCATCATACCGGAATTTAACCCGGCTGCTTCGGGGGTATCTACCAGCATTGGGGGCAGACCAGCATTGAGCTTGCCATCGGTCAGGCGGAAAGTACGCCTTTCGGAGATACCTGCGACTTCGGTCAGCGCGACTTTGAGAAAATCCATCACCATGCCAATAGGCTCGCCGTGGAAGTTGCCTCCTGAGATGGCTTCGCCCGGTCCAAAGATCAGGGGATTGTCAGTCGCCGCATTGATCTCGCGTTGAATGCGGTCCCGGATGAAAAGCAGCGCGTCCACAGCCGCGCCCTGAACCTGGGGTGCGCAGCGCAGTGAATAGGCATCTTGAACACGGCCCGCGGCCTCGAGCAGTGTGCTGCCTTCAGTCAATTGCCGGACGCGCTCCGCAACAGCGATCTGCCCGCGGTGATTGCGCACCATGTGAATGCGCTGATCAAAAGCCGACCTCACACCAAGCAAGGCTTCCAGGCTCATCGCAAGAGCGATCTCAGCAGTTTGCAGTAACACGTTTGCATCGTAGACGGCCAACGCAGCGATTGCTGCTGAGAAAGTAGCGCCGTTATTGACTGCCAGACCTTCCTTGCCTCCTAAGATCAGCCGAGGGATTCCAGCAGCACTCATCGCGGATTTTCCACTCATGCGCTGACCCGCGTATTCTGCCCATCCGGAATCTTCTTCGTTGTCGTCATCATCTGTGGTGAAAACCAATGCCATGTGGGATAGTTGGGCCAAATCACCCGAAGAGCCTAATGAGCCCTGAGATGGAATTAGGGGAGTAACATCCTTGTTGAGCATTTCTAGCAGCGTTTCGATGACTACAGGACGGCACCCGGAATACCCCTTGGCCAGTGTGTTTGCCCGGATCAGCATGGCGGCGCGCACAACTTCTTTTGGGAGATCTGGTCCGGTTGCCACAGCATGGCTGATGATCAGGTTGCGGCTCAACGTTGCGGCATCTTCATTGGAGATCTTCTTGTCGGCGAAGATGCCAAAGCCGGTATTGATACCATAAACGGGCTTATCAGCTTCTAAGATCTCTTCAACCCAGGTGCGCGATTGCTCGATGGCCTGGTAGGCTTCGGGGGCTAGTTCGACCTGCTCACCATGGCGCGCCACAGCAATAACTTCTTCGATGGAGAGTTCGTTTCCGTTAATTGTTATCATTAGGATTCCTCAATTTAACGCAAAGACGCGAAGACGCAAAGAATTTTGAAATATAAATTTGCAACCTTGCGTTTTAGCGACTTTGCGTTATGTTTATCTTTCAGAGCAAAATGTGACCCAAGATCACCGCGGCTAGTGTGACAGTGATATTATCTACGTCCTTGATGGGCAGCGATTCAACCAACGTACCAACGAATGCGATGATCGTCAGGGGGATTATGTAGATGCTGAAGGGGCCGGAGAAAATCCCTGCGGCAACATAGACCCACAGGATAAATGCTGCGAAAACCCAACCCCCAAGCAGCATTCCCAGCGAACCGATCCAAGATTTTCCTGTCGCCCAGGGTAATTTTGCTTTCCCCCAATTTCTACCGAAAACATCTGCCAGACCATCCCCGCCGCACATAAGCATCAAGCCAATCATACCAATGGGGGAATCCTTCCAATAGATGATCGTCAGCACCACGAAGACGATGCCATAAAAGAGCGGTCCGCGCAGAATCTCACGCCGGTCTCCTGTTCGAGACATCGCATGAACGGCGGCTTCATCCTTCATGATCCCCAGTCCGACCAAGACAAACTGTGCCGTGATTGCCAGAGGCACCAGGGCGGCCAGGTAGCGGGCTGAGGGTGTATCATGGAAAAGCAGCCAGCATAAAACAAAGATCGGGCCAGTACCCATGTGAATGATCTTCCGGCTGAGATGGCTGCCGATCCAACCGCGATGGGCGGCAAAATCGTTCAGCCGCAGCCAGATCAGCGCCGCGGCAAAGGTTATGATGAGAGCGAGAAAGTTATTCGATAACATAATTAGCCTCAAAGAATACAGAGATTTGGGAGCGTTGAAACGTTTTACATTCTAACGAACCAACGATTGATGATTTACCAAGAAATATCTGGGCAAGTATTCACGCCGGCGTGCTTTTTGACGCTTTTATACATAGTCACGTTTGTGAATGACTCGCCCAAGATGCCGTCGTGGATGGCCCAAGAGCGCAGGCGGATGCTGTCCGCGGCTTCGAGTTGTCGGAAAGGTGTACTGCCATCCAAAAGTGGCAACAAATCTCCGCCGGGGGAGAAGCGCTGGTGGTAACTTTCCATGCGGCGGCGCCCCTGTTGATAGGTGAAGCCATAGCGTTCGAAGATGACGGCGTTGTGGTAATAGAGGGGTTCGGCAAAGTGGATCGAGTGACCAAGCTCATCGATGAAAGTTTCAAATGTGGCTGTGGCACTTTTTAGCACGTGCAGACCTTCGCGAATTTGCCCCGGAGATAAGCCTGCTTTCATGGCGGACACTTCGGCTTCTATGTTGCGGGAACGAGTGCCAAATTTGGTCAGCGTTCCATCGGGGAGACGATCAACATCAAAGCGCGGTCCATTGGGATTGTTGAGGTTATAGAGAAGAATATGAAGCTGGCCGTTAAGCGTGTCGGTGATGTGACCGTACAAGATAGGGTCCTCGAAACCGTGTTCATGGTACAGGCTTATCTCGGCGCTGCTGCTGCCCTCGGGGCAATTCAAATGGAACAGGTCGCGACCCTCGATGTCGGTGAGGAAGGGATTCAAATGGAAGCGGTCTAAAATCTCGGGCGGGATGATTCTGGCGTAAATGCGACGTTTCTCCGCCATCGGGAGAAGGTTGATACCGCCGATGGTGGATGGTGTTGACATCTGATCTCCTTTGGCTTCGGTTGGAATGGATAGAATTATTTTTCCACTACGGGCACAAAGAAACACTAAGAATAAAAATCTCTTTTCCCTTTGTGAAACTTGGTGTCCTTCGTGGATTTGTGTTAGTAGCCGCTCCGCCGCAGCTCGCGCTCGACCTGGCGCTGCGCGTCGCGCTCGGCTATGCTCTGGCGTTTATCGTGCAGTTTCTTGCCGCGGGCCAGGGCGATCTCGACTTTGGCGCGCCCATCTCTTAAGTGAACCTGTGTTGGGATGATCGTGGTGCCTTTGCGTCTTACCTCGTCCCATAAGCGCTGGATCTCTTTTTTATGCAATAAAAGTTTGCGCTGCCGGGTGGGATCATGTCCAAAGCGTGAAGCCTGCTCGTAGGGTGCGATATGCGCGTCCACCAGCCAGGCCTCCTCGCCGTCGACGCGCACATAGGCTTGCTTGATGCTGATCTGGCCGGCGCGGATGGATTTGATCTCGCTGCCTTGAAGTACCAATCCGGCCTCGAACCTATCGAGCAAGTGATAATCGTGCGATGCTTTTTTATTTCGTGCAATAACTTTAACGCTCATACGTGTGCCGATTCTAGCACAATAACCCCCCAGTGCGGCAGGCAACTGAAGTAAATCTAAAGGAATTGTTGTTTCGAGTCGCCGCAGGTGAGCGAAACAATCTGAAACTGAGTATTAGAGATTGCTTCGACCCTGGTGGGCTTCGCAATGACATCAAGGATAATTGTTGAGACGATTATTTTGCAATTCGGAATGTCAAGGTTGTTCGGCTTGGGCGAAATATTGAATAGCCGCCTCGATAGCTGTGTCATGGTTTTCCTCGCCATGCTCAACCTCGATATCCGGCTTCAGGCCGCTTTCGGCGATATTGATCTCCAGACCCGGTATCCACCACTTGGCGGCGGTGACGTGAATGCTGGAGCCATCTTGTAGTTCGAATCCCAGTTGGATGCTGTCTTTGCCAAATGTGGACGCGCCAATGATGGGGGCGCGGCCGCGGACTTGCAGTGCGCCGGTGACGATCTCAGCAGCGCTGGCAGTATTGACATCGACCAGCACCACCAGGGGGATATCGATAAACGGGCCAGGCGAATCAACCTCGTAGGTGTCCACGGGTTTATCTCGGTACTGCTCTTGAAGGATTTCACCCTCCTCCAGGAATAAGCTGGCGATGTCAACTCCGGCATCGACCAGCCCGCCACCGTTGCCACGCAGATCCAGGGCAAAGAACTCTGCCCCCTGAGATATCAAGTCTGCGACGGCGGTTTCGATCTCATCGGCGGTACTGGCGGCAATCAGGTTGACCTTGACGATGCCCATCTTCTCATCAGTTGGGGCGATGTGCCAGGTTACAGATGGCAGGGGGATATCCTCACGTTTGATACGAAAACTGTGCTCCTGGTGATCTGGGGGGCGTGTGATTGTTAGGGAAACAGGATCACCCTCTGGTCCCCGCAGCGCAGCCACTACCTCGCCCATGGGAGTCTCTGGGGTTATGGCTAGCTCCTCGACCAGGATCAATCGATCGTTATCGTTAATTCCTACCTCTGCCGCTGGTCCTTCAGGGAAGGGGAATAGAAGAATATATCCGTCGGGGTCGCGGCTCAACGTCGCTCCAATGCCGCCATAGCTGCCCGTCAAATTGTCGCTGTTGAGTTCGGTTTGCACGGGCTCGGTGAAGCGGGTGTGTGGATCGCCGAAGGCATCTAACATGCCGTGGATCATGCCATATTCCAGGGCGGAGTCTTCAGGAAGATCTGCCAGTGCGTGCCTTTCCAGGATGCCCCTGGCCTGTTCCAGGATGGGTAAATCGGTATCGGGTGAACCCCAAAGATCATGGGTGACATAACCTGAAATAAAGGCTGCACTAAAGGCGACTGATAAAACTAGAAAAGGGATGGCTAAGCGCTTAATATCCATATCACTCCAGTTGGTAGAACGAAGCGTGGCTGAAGTTTATCATAGGGTGGGTGTGGTTTGCAGGAGCGATTGAAGAGCTGATTTATTCTATGAACCCCTCTCATTGATCATAAGCTGTGTATAATTTGACGATACGCGAAGAGCACAAAACGGAATTATTTCAGATGACTCAAATGCACCCTGAAGAAATAGCAGCCCTTGCAACTGATATGGAGAGTAAATCGCCACAGGAGATCATTGCCTGGGCGGTGGATACATTTTGCTCCCATATTGCCATGAGTTCTTCTTTCCAAACGCAAAGCGTACCACTGCTCCACATGATGAGTCAGATTCAACCTGATATGCGGATCTTCTTCATCAACACGCGCTATCATTTCTGGGAGACGCTGATCTTCCGTGAGCAGTTGGAGTTTGATTGGAATCTGAATATCGTCGATTTGTATCCTAATGGAATTTGGCACCCCTTCCTTAAACAGTTCGGAGAAGATTTATCAGCCCAAGACCCAGATTTGTGTTGTTTCATCCGTAAAGTGCAGCCCATGCAGAAGGCAGTTGTTGGATTGCGAGCCTGGATCACTGGCATTCGCCGCGATCAGACCCCCGAAAGGGCTCAGGCGAAAATACTCGAAGTGCAAAAAGATGGTTTGCTGAAAATCAATCCTATGTTGAACTGGACTCGCAAGGAAATCTGGGAATATATTGATGATCACAAATTACCAGAACATCCACTGACGGATGATGGCTTTGGTAGTATTGGTTGTGTTTTTTGTACCCGACCAATACAGCCCGGTGAAGACGAGCGTGATGGGCGATGGGGTGGGAGGGGGAAAACTGAGTGTGGTTTGCACACAGCGATGTTCAATGAAAGTGGGCATTCTCCTGCCGAACTAGTAGATACATTTGAAATTCAAGAGTTTGAAGACCTAGAGGAGTAACAACATGCGCATAGCCATAATAAGTGACAGCCATGACAACATTTGGAAACTGGAAAAAGCCATACCCCATTTCGAGGGTGCTGATGCCATCATCCACTGCGGGGATTTGATCGCCCCGTTTATGATTATCCGTCTGATCAAGGGGGCTGGTGGAATTCCTGTGCATGTGGTTTGGGGCAATAACGACGGCGATAAACGATTGCTGACCGAGGTGGCTGCCTCAGCAGAGAATATCCACTTGCATGGTGATTTCGCCGAGATCGAATTGGACGGCCTGAAAATAGCTGTCAACCATTACCCTAAGATCGCCCGCGCCCTGGCTGAATCCGGGCGCTATGACCTGGTTTGCTACGGTCACGACCATACCGCGCACGAAGAACGGATAGGGGAGACCCTGCTGCTCAACCCAGGCGAGGTTATGGGCATGAACAGCCGCAGCACCATCGCACTTTACAATACCAAAAGCAAGCAGTTGGCCTTTGTAGAGTTGTGATTGAAGGGATATCGGATTCAGGCACACGCTATTCATAACTAAAATATATCTGTGGTGTTTTATATTTTATGTGGGCTTGAATATAGATGGAATTCGCATAAGGAGAGTGTTATGACTAAGCGCTATGGAAATATTGTTGGTTGGGGCAAATATGTCCCTGAACGCGTGGTCACAAACGCAGACTTCGAAAAAATATTAGATACCAGCGACGAATGGATTGTCTCTCGGACAGGTATACAAGAACGCAGGCATGCTTCTGAAGGAGAAGACACTTCTCAGATGTCGACAGCAGCTGCCCGTGATGCGTTGGAAATGGCTGGCGTGCGGCCCAAAGATTTGGATTTAATCATCGTCGCCACATCCACGCCCGATTATTTGACACCACCGGTATCGTCTCAAGTTCAACATATGTTGGGTGCTGGAACTGTGGGGGCTTTTACGCTGGTTACAGGTTGCACGGGCTTTGTTTATGGTTTGGCAACGGCACAGCAGTTCATCGCTTCGGGCGCGGCTGACAACGTGTTGGTGATTGGTGCCGAGTTGATCAGTAGATTCGTGGACTGGGAAGATCGCGCTACCTGTGTGCTGTTTGGGGATGGAGCCGGGGCGGTTGTGGTTCAGGCCACAGACGAACCATCAGGGGTACTCTCTTTCGTACTTGGCTCGGATGGCTCTGGTGCTGAACACTTGATCCTACCTGCCGGGGGCGCGGCAATCCCAGTCAGTCATGAAGCCCTGGTAAATGGCCAGCATTATCTGAAAATGAACGGCCGTGAGGTATTTAAATTTGCCACGCGGGTGTTGGGAAAATCTCTCCGCCAAGCGATCGCGGAGGCGGGATTGACCTCAGATGATATCGATTTGATCATCCCTCATCAAGCCAATGTGCGTATCATCGAAAGCGCTGCTCGCCAGGCAAAACTATCCAAAGAGCAGGTTTTCGTCAATATTCAAAAATATGGCAATACCTCGGCGGCCTCGATCCCTATTGCATTCTGTGAAGCTTTGGATGAAGGGCGAGCAAAGATAGGCGACACGTTTGCCTTTGTTTCCTTTGGGGCGGGTCTTACCTGGGCATCGGCGATTGTCAAACTGGCTGAGCGTACGCAGCCTGTCCCCAAGCGAAAATGGCAGCTGCCTTTTTTGAAGTGGTTCTCAAGAAACGATGCCTTAGTGGTTGAAGAAGAAATGGAAACGGAAGCGGAGCCTGATCAAAACGTTCCGGTACAGTAACAGGATTGGCGAAAAGAGAAAAAACTTCGGAAGTCTGTGCGCAATTAAAAAAAAAGACTGTCATTCATTGAATGACAGTCTTTTTTTGTTATGCCTGAGTTGCTTTGACCGCGTCTCGGTCTAATCCACCGCTCTCAGTGTGGGGAAGCTCGTCGACAAAATCTACAGATTGGGGTTTTTTATAGGAAGCGATCTGTTCTGCGACATATTGGCTGACCGCCTCGGATGTTAAGGATTTGCCCGGGTGCAAGGCAATGACAGCTTTCACGGCTTCGCCCCATTTTTCATCAGCTATCCCAATTACACACACTTCGGCTACGGCAGGCATTTCCCTGATCACGTTCTCGACCTCAGCGGGGTAGATGTTCTCACCGCCAGATTTGATCAGTTCTTTTTCGGGTTTGCGGCCTACATAGTACAAATATCCCTCTTCATCAAACTTGCCCACATCGCCGGTATGATGCCAACCATGCCGAGAGGCGAATTTCGTGGCATCGGGGTCGCGCCAATACCCTGAGAAGACCAAGGGGCCTTGGACAGCGATCTCTCCAGGCTGGCTGACGGCGACATCTTTTCCGGTCTCATCAACACAGCGCACCTGGGCCAACGGGAGCGGTTTTCCAGCCGCGCCAGGTTTTTCATCCACGCGTCCTATCGTAACCAGCCCTGAAGTTTCGGATTGGCCGAACCCAGTCCAGAATTTTGCGCTTGTTTCTTGGTAAAGGCGTTGAATTGTATCTGGTGCATCTAACCCGGCAACGTGTTTGAGACTTTCTAAACTGGCTCCAGTAGCCTGACGGGCGTCAAGTAGCATTTGCAGGATGGGTGGAAAATCAGCTACTAATGTGACCTTGTACTCGTCCATCAATTGAACCGCACCGGCGGGATCGAACGTCTCCATGATTATGTTAGCTCCGCCTGCCTGAAGCGCAGCCAACGATAATCCCAACCCGGTGATATGGAATAACGGTAGGGCTGCCAGATGACGATCGCTTTCAGTCAGTCCAAACGATTTAATGATCTGGTCGCCTGCGGTAAGTAGGTTGGCGTGAGTCAGCACCGCACCGCGCGGTACTCCCTCCACTGCCGCGGTAGATATGATGGCGAAGGGATCAGTGCTGCTCACCTCGGGGGGTTCGGAAATCTCTGGGATGTAGAGCTCAGAGAGTGGGACAAACCCATCAACAGAACCATCACCAATCAGGGCGCGCACTGCAAAGGGAGTCACGTCCAGCCCGTCCAATTGGGGCAGATGCTCCATCCCCACGACCAGCATCTGGGGATCAGCTAACTCCACAACTCCGATCACTTCCGCAAGGGAAAGCCGCCAATTGACAGGATACGCAATAGCGCCTGTCTTGGCGCAGGCGCCGTATAATTCGAAATATTCAATGGAATTTTGCGCCAGGATGCAGATTCGATCTCCCTTTTTAATCTCTTGCAAAGTGAGACCCGCAGCGAGTTGGTCCACGCGTTCTAAGAATTGGGCGTGGGTGCGAGTGGTCTTGGCCGTGATGAATGCGGGATCATTGCCATGCTCGCGAGCATTATGCTGTAACAGATCGTAAATTGAATATTCTTCAAAATTCATGATACCTCCCCGATTTGGTGCATAATCCGTTTGTTGATTGAATGATATTACAGCCTGGATTGGCTACCCTAACCAGCGCTTTCTTCGTTTATAGTGTTTCACATCCCGGTAGCTTTTCCGCTCCCCAAGTTGGGTCAAACCTAAATAAAACTCTTTGATATCTTCATTTTCGGCTAACTGATCAGCAGGACCATCGAGGACAATGCGCCCTGTTTCCATGACATAGGCATAATCAGCCACCTCGAGGGCGATCTTGGCATTTTGCTCTACGAGAAGTATAGGAATGCCAGATTCTTTGTTGATTTGCTTGATCGCTTTGAAGATGTCCTGGACGAGGAGAGGCGCTAGGCCAATTGATGGTTCATCGAGCATCATTAATTTCGGACGTGCCATTAAACCACGTCCGATGACAAGCATTTGCTGTTCTCCACCAGAAAGATAGCCACTTGTTCGGCGGCGGAATTCTTTTAAGCGAGGAAAATAATGATATACCTTTTCTAAATCATCTGCGACCATTTTGCGGCTGTGTCCGCGAGCGATCGCTCCGACGGAAAGATTTTCCTCAACAGTCAAATGGCCGAACAATCGACGACCTTCTAAAACTTGAATAATTCCTAATTGAACAATATTTTCCGCGGGCATATGATCAATTTGTCGGCCATTGAACTCAATACTGCCGCGCGTGATTTCTCCCTCTTGAGAGAGTAGTAGCCCCGAGATGGCTTTGAGGGTGGTTGATTTTCCCGCACCATTTGCTCCCAAAATAGTAGCAATCTGGTTTTCGCGAACTTCTAGGGAAACCCCTCTCAGCACGAGGACGACATTGCTGTAAATGACTTCGACGTTGTTTAATTTTAACATTTTTATACAAGACCCTAAGGGATTCGAAATCCCTTAGGGTCTAATTCTAAGTTTACTCCGTAGGCCGCAGATCGGGTGTTGCAGTCCAATCTTGCAGGACAACGAAGGCATCGGGTCCGCCTTGAATCATGCGGATTTGTGCCTCGTGCGGCGAGCGGCTGTCACCAGAGTAATCGGCTCGGAAGACGCCATCAAGGGCTTGATAAGAGCCCATGGCAACCAGGGCATCGTGTACGGCTTCACCGGTCAGGTTTTCGTACCCAACGGTGTCGATAGCCTGGGTGATAGCCTCTACGGCCAGATCAACACCAGCTACGAGGAGCAGGTAGCCAACGCCGTGTTCAGCAGCAGAGCGTTCATTGGCTGCGAAGATCTGTTCGGCATATTGAATGCCAGCGTTATCTGCATCAGTCCACCACAAATAAGGTGTCGGCGCAATCAAGCCCACACCATAGGCCGGGTCAGCCAGGAAGGCGTACAGTGATAGATCCAAAGCCCAGTTGCAAGATGCAACCACGAACTGGTCGCGCAAACCGAGGCTGTTGAGGTCATTCAACAGGGCGGCCGGGCCGAAGGCAAGGGAATTGGTCCAGATTACGTTGGCTCCGGCGGCTTGGGCGTTGAGGATAGCTGTGGTAGTGTCAGCGGTCGGTGCAACATCGTAGGTTTCTTCGTGAACCAGTTCGATGCCATTCTCTTCCATGAAAGCGCGCGTTTCGGGGGTCAAAGCGCCCTGACCGAAAGCGGTCGGCCAACTGAGGTAGGCTAGTTTTATCTCATCGCCAGTGTCGGCGGGTTTGTAGGCAGCCCAGTTCTCGGATAAGAAATTCATTACCAATCCGAACTGGTCGGGGTAGATTGGACCCAGGCCGAAAGTGTAGCCAGAATCCACGTAGAAACCCTTGGCGCTCAAACCAGCGGTGATGTTGACAACCTGATCTTCGACAAAGCGGCCCGCCAGGGCTTCAACTTCGCCGGATCCATAGGTGATCATCACCAAAGGATTGTCATCTGCGCCTGTGAAGCGGTCGTACGCTGCTACGGCTTCGTCGATGCTGCCGCCAGTGTCGGCGAACTCAACGGCTAGTTGCGCACCATAGACGCCACCCGCTTCGTTGATTGCGGCGATGGCATCCTCTGCCCCACGAACGAGAGGAGCTGTGATTGATGCATATGGCCCTGAGAGGTCACCGAAGTGGTAAAGTGTGATGGTCTCACCTGTTAGATCGGGAGGGCCCTCTGCAGCGGCCTCTTCTTCGGCAGGAGCTTCAGCGGGAGCGCCAGGCAATGTGGCAACATCGCCAGCAACGATCTGAGGAACCAGAGCTTCGATCTCAGCCTGGAGTTCTGCAGGAACTTCCACGCTGCCGTAGCCCAGTCCAACACCGCCGTTCTCCAGGGTGCCCAGGTAGTTGCCACCGACGAAGGTGCCGTCCATGGCTGCCTGAATGGTCTCATAGACGTAGAGGTCCATGTTCTTCAGGGCGCTGGCCAATACGTACTGCGCCTGGCTTGCGAAAGCCACGGTCCAGTCGTTGT
The DNA here is from genome assembly GCA_964560795.1 of uncultured Anaerolineales bacterium. Classification (GTDB taxonomy): domain Bacteria; phylum Chloroflexota; class Anaerolineae; order Anaerolineales; family UBA11858; genus NIOZ-UU35. The sequence goes on from CAZLNX010000171.1 coordinate 12,556, forward strand.
CCACGCCGATGATCCAGCCAGAGTCGCGCTCTTCCATCACGGCCAGGGTGCCAGCACCAACAGGTCCAGCAACCGGCATGATGATGTCTGCGCCTTCGTCC
>CAZLNX010000172.1:0-12616 GCA_964560795.1 uncultured Anaerolineales bacterium
CAAGTCTACCCGACTATCCGTTTCTCACAAAACCTATTTTTGATCAGTATACACCGGTAGCCTGGGCCTGGCCGCCCTGGCCGGGGGTGCAGCATTCGTCCTGCAAACTGATCTCAAGCGCAAATTCCTGGAACTGGCGCGCCAGTCTGCCATGCTCAACCGCTTTGATCTGGGCAAGATGAAATTGCGAGCCAACGACTTCTTCAGTCAGGTGGCCCAACTGAAGCGCAAGGGAGAATTATTCGACTGCGTGATCCTCGACCCGCCCTTCTTTTCCAGCACTAAAAAAGGTTCAGTTGACCAGGTCAACGAGAGCACGCGCCTGATCAACAAAGTCCGCCCCTTGGTAGCCGATGGCGGCCATCTGGTAGCCATCAACAACGCTCTCTTTCTAAGCGGTAAAGAATATATTGCCTCCCTAGAAGAGCTTTGCGCCGATGGCTACCTTTCTATAGAAGAGCTGATCCCTATCCCCGATGATATCACCGGCTTTCCTGATACAATCGTGTCCCCACCACCCACAGACCCGGCGCCTTTCAATCATCCTACAAAAATCGCCATCCTGCGTGTGCGAAGAAAGGATTCAATCCCCCCAGACCCTAAAGGTCTTGAAGACCTTTAGGGTCTCATAAACAAATCAATGAAATCAAGAAACAATCACTGGTTCGCCCGGCGGACCAACTTCTACTATGGCTGGATCATCCTGCCTATCTCTATCTTAGGGGCATTCTTGACCAGCCCCGGCCAGACCTATATGGTCTCGGTCTTCAACCCCTCTCTGCGAGAAGCCCTTGATCTCAGCCTGAGCCAGCTTACCGGCGCCTATATGTTGGGCACATTGCTAGCCTCGCTGCCCCAATCCTATATCGGCCAATGGGCCGACCGCGTTGGTATTCGCAAGATGCTCTTCCTGATTACCAGCCTGTTCAGCCTGGCCTGTGTCTTCATCTCTCAGGCGACCAGTCTGCCCATGCTTTTCTTGGGCTTCTTCTTCTTGCGCATGTTTGGTCAAGGCGCCTTGGAATTGCTCTCTGTGAATATGCTGCCAATGTGGTTCCGCAACACATTGGGCACGGTCTCCGGCATCAAGAATGTGGCGGTCAATTTGATGATCGGTGTTGTACCCGTCGGGGTTTTAGCACTGATAGGCCAGGTCGGCTGGCGAACCACCTACATACTGGCCGGAGCCAGCGTGTTCGCGATTTTGATGCCAGTAGTCTATTTCTTCTATATCAACCGGCCTGAAGAGATCGATCAGCGCATCGATGGGGGAAGCCTGACAAGTTCTAGTCGATTCACTGCTGATCTGCCCCCCGAAAACGAATTTACACTCCAAGAGGCCATGCGCACGCGCACCTATTGGATATTGACCCTAGCCTGGTTCGCCTGGGCGGCTATCGCCACAGCCATCACCTTCAACCTGCTGCCCATCTTCACAGCCAAAGGCCTGACCGAACAGCAAGCAGCCGCCAGCTTCACGGTGTTAATGGTAGCTTCAGCTGTATTCCAAATCTTCGGCGGGGTGATTGCCGACCGGGTGCAGCTACGCTGGATGGCCTTTGGCGCGTGGGGGTTGTACGGTCTAGCCGTTGGGGCTCTGATCTACGTTCCCGGTGATTCTGTTGTTTTGGTATATTCCATCATTCTGGGGTTGTCGCAGGGATTATTTGGCGGGTTGGGCAATACCGTCTGGGTGCGTTACTTTGGACGGAAGCATCTGGGCAAGATCCGCGGAAGTGTCTGGACAGCAGCCGTAGCAGGCAGCAGCATCGGCCCCTTCCTGATGGGAGTCTCATACGACAAAAGCGGCGATTTCTTCATCTCATTATCCACTATTGCCCTGATCCTGTTTGGCCTATCCATCGCTGGTATTTGGGCAACTCCACCAGAAACCAGATTGCTTTATAATAAACACCACAAATAATTTCTTTGTCGTCGCGAGGATGCCGCAGGCTGACGAAGCGATCTCCATCCCGAGCAAAGAGATTGCTTCTGTCGCTCGCCATGGGCGCGCCTGAGGCGGCTCCATCGCAATGACATATATTGGAGAATGCACATGTACACCAACAAAACACTACGTTATGGCATGTTCGGCTCGTTGTACTTTACCCAGGGCACCATCCTTAGTTATTTCACTGCCCTGAACGCGCTCTACTTCCTCTCGCGCGGCCTGTCGATGACCGATGTGGGCATTTTCGCATCCATCGCCCTGATCCCCTTCGTGATCAAGATATTCCTGGGGATGCTGAGCGACAGGGTCAACCTGTTCGGCATGGGGCACCGCAAGCCTTATATTCTGTTAGGTCTGCTGGTTCAAACCATCTGTTTGATCCTGGTTTCCTTTGTCGATCCCGCTGAATATTACTGGGGTTTTGTTGCGCTGGCATTCACGCTGCAAATGGGCATGGCACTCTACGATACATGCACCGATGGATTAGCGCTGGACACCACACCCCCTGAAGAGCAAGGCACCATTCAAGGATTTATGGTGGGTGGGCGCGCCCTGGCTGTGGTGGTGACTGCCTCCGTGGTGGGTCTGTTAGCCGAGCATGTTTCCTGGGCGGCAGTGTTCTGGTTATTAGCGGCTATCACCCTGGTGCCCATACCCTTAGTGTTGGGCGTCAAAGAAGAGCAGCGGGCGGAAGGCGAAGAGTTCGACTGGAGCGCCTTTAGCGCCTTCAAACAGAAGACGGTCATTTTCCTGGCCCTCCTGGGATTCTTGTTCTTCTTCATCATCCAGGGAGCCAACCCCTTAGTGAACGCCTTCTTGCAAACCGACTTCGGCATCTCCCTAAGCATGGCAGGATACTACACGACGGTTTGGGGCGTCGGTGTGGTACTGGGCGGCGTATTTGGCGGCCGCATATATAGCCGTATCGGCATGAAGAACGCTACCATGCTGGCCATGGGCGTGGGTCTGATCGGCATCCTGCTGCTGGCATTTATCAGCAGCCCCGGCATGGCCTGGCCATTGGTTGCCCTATATGGATTAGCTTACGGCACCCAACAGACCGTCTTCTTTGCCCTGGCCATGAAATACACCGAAAAGCGCATTGCTGCCTCGATGTTCTCGATCCTGATGGCGGCGACCAATGTAGCCCAGGGTGCGGGCATGGCCATCAGCGGCATCTCCGCAGATGCCGTGGGCTTCCGCTGGACATTCATTGCTTTGGCATTGCTCAATCTATTGGCAATCCCTTTACTTCCTGTGATTTTTGGACGAAAGGGAAATCAAACTGAGGCCGCCTAATTGAAAATCAGGCATTTTGCTTGACTCTTCAGCAGGCTCCGGTATAATCGCAACATTCCGATCTTAAAAAGATCCGCGCGGAGACAAGTAATCGTTCAACCTTTCAGAGAGCTGCCGGTCGGTGTGAGGCAGCAGGCCAAACGATGAAATCCCCTCCGTCTCTCCTTAGGAGAGATCGCTTCTGTAGAAGTCAAAAGATTACTTCGCAATCTTTTTTACAGCAGTTTTGGCTTCGCAAAAACTGCCAGGTAAGAAGAATAAAGTACTTTTGATTTGAAGGAAGCCGGGTTCGCCCGTTATTGCGAAACGTTGAGGCTGCTCCAAAGGGGCAGCAAAAGCAGGTGGCACCACGAGCGCCCCCCTCGTCCTGCACGGAGAGGGGGGCAATGTATTTGGAGCTACGCTCCAAAATTAGCAGTTTTGCAGCTTGTTGCAAAACTGCCAAACACATTGCGGCATAGGCCATTGCCTAAAATCCAAACCCAACCGCAATGGGCCGGAGGTGCACCATGTTAGACATCAACCTGATCCGCGAAAATCCTGACATTGTCCGGGAGGCACTGGCAAAACGCCAGGAAGACCCCGCGCCTGTCGAGCGGGTGCTTGAATTAGACGCGCAGCGCCGCGACCTGATTCAAAATGTAGAAGCACTCAAAGCAGAACGTAATAAAGTCTCCAAAGAGATCGGAAAAATGAAAGACGCCGACGAGCGTCAGTCTAAGATCGAGGCTATGCGCGCCGTGGGGGATAAAATCAGCAATATCGACGATAAATTAAGGGAGGTGCAGGCATCGCTGGATGCCGTCATGTCCACCCTGCCTAACATCCCCAGCGAGAAGACTCCATTGGGAGTGGATGAAAGCGAAAACGTAGTTCGGAAAACTTCAGGAGAGATTCCTGAGTTCGACTTCGAACCCAAACCCCATTGGGATCTTGGCCCCGAGTTGGGCATCTTGGATTTCGAGCGCGGTGTCAAGCTGACCGGCTCGCGCTTTTATGTGCTCAGCGGGGCGGGTGCTCGCCTACAGCGCGCATTGATCGCTTTCATGCTCGACCTGCACATCAAGCAGGGCTACACCGAGAAATATCCCCCCTTCATGGTCAAAACGGACACCGTTTTTGGCGCTGGTCAATTGCCCAAATTCGCCGATAATCTCTACAAAGACCACGAGGAAGATCTATATTTCGTCCCCACTGCCGAAGTGCCCCTGACGGGCTATCACATGGATGAAATCATCCCCGAGGCCGATCTACCGCTTTACTACACCGCCTATACCCCCTGCTTCCGCCGCGAGAAGATGAGCGCCGGACGGGATGTGCGCGGCATCAAGCGCGGCCATCAGTTCGATAAGGTCGAGATGTACATGTTCACAAAGCCCGAGGATTCCCCTGCGGCCTTCGAAAAGATGTTCGCCGACGCCGAGGAGACCGCCGAAGTGCTGGGATTGCCCTACCGCACACACCAGCTCTGCACTGGCGACCTGGGCTTTGGGGCCAGCATCACCTATGATCTCGAGGTATGGGCCGCAGGCTGCGGGGAGTGGTTGGAAGTATCATCCGTTTCGAACGTCACCGACTTCCAGGCGCGGCGCGCCAATATCCGTTATCGCCCCGAGGAGGGCGGCAAGCCTCGCTTGCTGCACACCCTCAACGGGTCCGGGTTGGGTCTGCCACGCGTGATGATCGCCATCATCGAAAATTACCAGCAAGCCGACGGCTCGGTAGTCATCCCCGAAGTACTGCGCCCCTGGATGGGTGGCATTGAAGTAATTGAGCCGGTAAAATAACAACTTTCAACGGTGATTTTCGTAGAACGGAAGTAGGGAATAGGAAGTAGGCTACCTACTACATACTCCTTCCTTTGTAATCCCTGAAAACACTAAGGAGAAACTCATGCCCGCCTGGCTAGAATCAACGATAAGCGTATTCATCATCATCACAATGATCATGGGGCAACTCGGATTGATCATCCCTATCTTCCCTGGGAACGTGGTCATTTGGGTAGCAGCCCTGGTTTATGGCGTCGTGTTTGGATTTGGCAATCTGGGAGGCGTGCTGTTCGCGCTGATCACATTGCTGATGTTAATTGCCGTCGGTGCCGATAACGTATTGATGGGCGCTAAAGCCCGCGAGAAAGGCGCTGATTGGGGCTCGATCATCGCAGCCCTGGCAGCAGGCGTAATCTTTACGTTTGTGTTCCCCCCCATTGGCGGCATCATTGCTGCTCCCCTGGTTCTTTACTTGATGGAATACCGCCGTCTCGGTGACAGCAAAGTTGCGACCGAGGTGGTCAAGGGGTTGATGCTAGGTTTAGGATTGTCGTTTTTGGCCCGCTTTGGCTTGGGCCTGGTCATGATCGCTGTTTGGGGTGCTTGGGCATTCTTCGCTTAAACAACAAACGGCCCGAAGGCCTTGTAATCGGAGTTTATTAAAACCCAAAAGGTCTGCGAGACCTTTTGGGTCTCTATTTATTCTGGTGTAAAGAATGTCATTCCGACGCCCATACGTCTAAAGCCTTCCTCAATCCAGTACTGCACAATTGATGAGCTGTTCTCCCAAACTTCGAACATCACCGGGATGGCACGCGTATCCCCGATGAGGGCTAAGGCGCGGGCGGCTTCTCCTTGGGCACGCTGTTCTCCATTCTTCAGAACTTCAATTAGAGCGGGGACAGCTGCATCGCCCGCAGCGATCAATGCATCGGCTACCAGACGGGAGAGCATACGGTCTGGATCGTCAAGGGCAACTACGAGCGCTGGGATCGCTTCCGGGGCAGGTTGTTCTCTAAAAGCCAGGGCAGCGCACTGACGCACTGCAGGATCGGTGTCTTTCAAAGACTCTAAGAGCATAGTTGATGCCCGGGGATCAGCGATCAGCGCCAAAGTACGTGTGGCCCACCAACGAGAATCCGCCTTGGGTGAAGCGTGCAATTCCTCTAAAGCAGGCAAAGCATCATTTCCGAAAACAGCAATCTCGATCGCAGCTGCTTCGGCGGCATCTTCGGCCTCATCCTCACCAGATATTAGAATGGAGATTAGATCTTGGAGATTGGACATTCAGCGGAGAAGTTCGACTTCTTGCCTCTGCGAGGTGTCTTGCAAGAAGTCGAACTTCTTGTGCTTATTTTTCAGGCGGCGGGATGGGCAGATCGTCCTTGGCCGTCTCCACCCATTTGTCACCTTCATCGATCAACATAACGGGGATATCTTCGCGGATGGGGTACTTGCGACCGCAATCCTGACAAATAAACCAGGATTCTTTGTAGTATTCCAACAAACCTTCTGTTTCCCGCACGCAGGCAGGACACCGTAAGATTTCAATGAGTTCTTTACTGACCATTTCGTTTCTCCTTAATTCCCTGGAATCTTCGGAGTTCCGGGGAATCGCTATTATACATCCTCAAAGCGGATATTGATATTCGTAGTGCCATTCCCAAGATCAACACCCTGCACCACGATGGCTTTACCGTTTTCGTGACCGTCAAACACCATGCTAAAGGTGGTTTCGGTTATTGCCGTATTGAGGGTGCGTTCTGTCAAACCCAACTCTGTGAGTTCAGCACGATAGAACTCGATAGCTTCTTCGACAGTCAGACTTGTGGCAAAGTTGACTTGATCACCACCACCGGTGAAATTTTGCACGTCATCCGGGAGTGGGAATTCTGTATCATATTCTTGCGATTCTTCCGACATGTCCTCAGCTTCGTGTTCTTCTTCCATGTCGGCTTCTTCAGCGGGCTCTTCCGCCTGTTCGACGTCTTCAGCCTCAGGAGCATCTTCAACTTCTTCGGCTTCCTCGGCATGCTCTTCATCAACATCTTCTTTCTCAGTTTGTTCTGCTGCAGGAGCTTCAGTATCTGCACCCGCTCCACCAGTTAGAGAGCAAGCCATACTCACAATCAGGAGCGTTACCAATAATAAGAGTAATGATTGTTTATGTTTCATAATTTTCTCCTTTGGCATTAAACAATAATTTGGTGTGACTACAAAGTAGAACTCATCGCTGTAGAGCCCTATTCTACCCCAAAACAATTATTCAATTAGCGTTATTTTATTGAAAGGTGATTTTTTCAATGCGAACATTTTCTTCCCCCATTAGTTCATTTATCTCGGCAATCAAGTCTGGATTCAAGTGGGTTGAATAGTTGGGGAAATCCAACAAATAACCACGCCCTTCTTCAAAAATGTGGAATGCAAAACGATCAATCCCTGGGAAACTAATCAATTTACCAAAGATGCGCCGCATTAACAAACTATCACGGATTCGGCCCAAGGTAGGCCGCAGGATTACAGTGATCATGTGAATATCGTCGCCATCCAATGCAGGCAGCGGCTGGACTGCAGGAGGCGTAGACTCAGCAATTGCCGGGTTGGGATCGTCAGAATCCGCCTCTTCAGAGATGATCTCCTGTAATTGCTGCACTTCTTGAAACTCCTCAGCTAAAGAGAGCGCTTCTTCGACCAGCGAGCCTCTTTCTTGAATTTCTTCAACTTCATCCTCGTCGATGGGAGGCGGAGCAGGCACCGATGTCACATTGTTGATTTCATTCCAATCATCGGGGAAGGCCTCGGGAGGAGGAGGCAACCCATCTGTATCGAAGGAGGGCGCTTCTTCTGAGACCTGCTTTGCGTTGGGTTCAGACCGCTCGGGTTGGGGAGGCGTATCCTGTGGAGGAACAGGAGCAGCATCAAACCCGGGGCCTTTGGGAACAGGATTACCAAGGGGAGTAACATGATTCAGCTCTGTGGTGATATGGTCCACCAGAATCTTTGGTTCTGCTCCCCGGGCATCTATTTTGCCATCCACCATCACGATATTGTCAAAATCAATATAATCGCGGTATTTCGCCCAAGTTCTGGGAAAAATCACCAGATCAATATTGCCCTGCACATCTTCAAGGGTGGCGAATCCCATGGGATCGCCTTTTTTGGTGGTATGCGGCCGAATGCGTGCAATCAAACCAGCCACACGCACTTGCTGTCTCTCCTGAGCCTCAACCAACTCCGTGGAATAATGGGTTACGTTCTGATCAATGGCATCCATCACGGTGCTGAGCGGGTGGTCGGAGACATACAAGCCAATCAGTTCGCGCTCCCATTCAAGCTGTTCGCGGCGTGTAACTTCGGCATTGATAGCGGGTAATTCAATGTTCTCCACTAAGCCGGTCTGTTCTCCAAACATGCTCATTTGCCCAGAATCCGCAGCGGCGAAATACGAAGAGCTGATAGAAACGATGCGATCTAAGGAATCAAATAAGGCTGGACGAGCGCCAAAGGTATCCAGAGCGCCCACTTTGATCAGACATTCAAGGGCACGTTTGCCCACTTTGCGCAAATCAGAACGCCGTACGAATTCATTCAGGTCAACGAAAGGCCCTTCTACACGCGCATCTAACAGTGTATCCACTGGGCCATGACCAACATTTTTGACGGCCCCCAACCCAAAACGAATAGAAATGTCGTCGCCTTCCCCTTCGATAGAGAAATCCCACATACTGGTATTAATGTCGGGAGGCAAAACCTCGATCCCCATGCGGCGGCAATCGGCAACATAGGCGGCAACTTTATCGGTGTTGTTCAATTCCACAGAGAGCAAGGCCGCCATATACTCAACAGGGTAATGCGTCTTGAGATAGGCGGTTTGCACAGCGATGACGCCATAATCGGCGGCATGGCCTTTGGGAAAACCATAACGAGCAAAGGCTTCCCAGTTATCGAAGATCTCATTGGCAACTTTTTCAGAAACACCGTTTTCTATCGCACCACTTAAAAAACGTTTGCGCGATTTTTTCAGAACAGATTCTTTTTTCTTGGCAACACCCTTGCGCAAGAAATCAGCCTCTGAAGCCGAATAGCCAGCTAGCTTCATGGCTGTGTACATGATCTGTTCTTGATAGACAGTAATGCCGTAGGTTTCCCCCAGGATTGGTTCAAGGTCAGGATGCAGGTAATCGATCTCTTCCTGACCATGCATGCGCTTGATATAACTTGGGATAAAGTCCATCGGACCAGGACGGAAGAGTGCCACCATGGCAATAACGTGATCAAGGTTCTGAGGCTTCATTTCAACCAAATTGCGGCGCATCCCAGCTCCTTCAACCTGGAAGACTCCCGCGGTTTCACCGCGCCCTAAGAGCTCAAAAGTTTCAGGATCGTCTAAGGGGATGTTATTGAGATTGAACTCTATTCCGTGGCGCTCTTTGATCAGGTCGCACGCGCGCGCCATCACAGTTAATGTAGAGAGGCCTAAGAAATCCACCTTGAGCAGGCCCTGTTCGTCAATGATGGACATCGCGAATTGCGTGACCGTTTTTACAGGGCTATCCTGTGCGGATCCAGTTGGGCGGTGCAACGGCAAATAATCAATGATGGGTTTATCGGTGACAACCACCCCTGCCGCGTGCGTGCCAGCGTTGCGGACCACACCTTCCATCCCTTTGGCAGTTTCGATCAAATCCTTTATATAGGCTGTCGATTCGTACGCCTGCTTGAATTCAGGGACTGTCTTCAAAGCTTGTTCGATAGTCACCGGTTTGCCGGGGATGGCAGGGATCAACTTGGCAATGCGGTCTACTTCGTTAATGGGGATATCTTTTACTCGCCCGACATCTCGGATGGCCGCGCGCGCTTTCATCGTGCCAAAGGTGATGATCTGGGCCACCTTGTCATCGCCATATTTGCGGGCGGTGTACTCCATCATTTCAGCGCGGCGGTCGTCGCGGAAATCCAGGTCAATATCAGGCATCGAGACACGCCCAGGGTTGAGGAAACGCTCGAAGATCAACTCATGCTCGATGGGATCCACCAGCGTGATCTCCAAGGCGTAAGCCACAATCGAACCAGCCGCGGAACCGCGGGCGTTGTACCAGATACCTTCTTGCTTGGCATATTGGCATAAATCCCACACGATCAAGAAGTAAGCATCAAAACCCATGGTGTGGATGATATCTAGTTCGTAATTCAGGCGCTTTTGATAAACCCCATTTTGAGCACTGGACCCATAGCGCATCTCCAAGCCGCGTTCGCATAATTCCCGCAGATACGATTCTGCATCATAGCCATCAGGAACTGGGAACTCTGGCAAGCGATAGCCCTTGAAACCCAGATCGACTTCACAGCGTTCGGCAATCAGCAGGGTATTGGTCAACGCCTCGGGCACCTCAGCAAAGATGCGCCCCATCTCTTCAGCACTCTTCAAATAATAGGTGCTATCCGACATGCGCATGCGCTTTGGATCTGTCAACAGCGAGCCGGTTTGCACGGCCAGCAAAATATCTTGCAGTTCAGCATCCGTGGGGTTGATGTAATGCACATCGTTGGTGGCCACATAACGAGCCTTGTAGCGAGGGCCGAGATCCAACAAAGCTTTGTTTATATTGTGTAACTCAGGTATTTCGTGCTCTTGAAGCTCAAGATAGAAATTATCCGCCCCGAAAACTTCATAGTACCAATCTAACTTGGTGCGTGCACCGTCAAGATCACCTCGGTTGATCAAGCGGGGAATCTCAGCGGCCATGCACCCAGATGTACAGATCAATCCTTCAGCGTGCTCCGCAAGGAATTCATGATCGATGCGCGGGAAATAATAGAAACCTTCTAGTTGTGCAGCTGAGGCAATTTTGAGCAGGTTCTGATACCCAGTCTGATTCTGAGCTAAGAGCAAGAGATGAGATGATTTCTTATCGAACTGTACCTGGCGATCGGTCATGCGCCGGGCAGCCATGTAAGCTTCCAGCCCGACGATTGGCTTGATGCCAGCATCGGTGGCGGCGTTATAAAAATCGATCACCCCAAACATAGTGCCATGGTCAGTGATTGCTAAGGCGGGCATCTCCAATTCCGCGGCGCGCTGAACCAGCTTTTTGATGTTGCTAAAGCCGTCGAGTAGGGAGTATTCTGTGTGGGTATGGAGATGGACAAATGACATGGCTAGAAAAGTTCCCAAAGGCCTACGTTTTCGCGATTATAGCACAGAGGTTCGAAGAATTATTTTAATCGGACTTAAAGAATCCGATTCTTTAAGTTTCTCAAACTTGTAATAGAACATAAGTTCGAATATAATGGATTGGCATTCCGCCCAAAGGAGTAGGACGATGGCCTCTTTCCCCTTCAATGGTTTCCCAAAAGAAACCATCCTTTTCTTTGCCGAACTCGCCGCCAATAACAATAAGACCTGGTTCACAGAAAACAAGCCCAACTTTGAGAAATATGTCATGACCCCGGCGCGCGACTTTGTCACGGCGATGGGCGAACGCTTGGGTGATATTTCTCCAGATATCATCGCAGACCCGCGCGTCAATAAATCCATTTTCCGCATTTATCGGGATACGCGTTTCTCCAAGGACAAGACACCCTACAAAACAAACTTGGGATTATGGTTCTGGACCGGCGAGGGGGCTAAGTTCGAAAATCCCGGATACTATTTCCACCTCGATCCTGACAACTTGATGGTTGGGGTTGGGTTATATTCGTTTGCCAAACCCATCCTCAAAGCGTACCGCGAAGCCGTTGTCGATCCGGAGTTAGGGCCCGAGCTTGCTAAAATCGCCATCAGCATTGCCGAAAGAGGATACGGTATTGGACAGAAAACCTATAAGCGAGTGCCGCGCGGCTATGATCCCGATCATCAAAATGCAGAGTTATTGCTCTACAGCGGCCTGACCGCTGGGATAGAACTTGAACATCCCCAGGAATTGCACTCAGCCGAATTGATGGACTATTGTTTCGAGCACTATCAACAACTTGCGCCAATTGTGAAATGGCTTCAAACGATGCTCGAAAAATATAAAGGAATGGAATTATGAATGAGATACAACCAAACACACTGCCCGAATACCGCTACGGCGCGGCACGAACTATGGTGCATTTGCGCGGGCTGTATTTGCGAGAGTGTTATGAGGCCTGGAAGCAGGCAAAAGCAATCGATCTTGTGCTACCAGAGACTGACGACCCCAGTTACGTTTCCCTGGAGAAATTATTGTCGCATGTGCTGAGGGCAGATCGCGGTTATATCGTGTGGATTTGCACACAGTTAGGTCTACCAGACCCAGAGATCGAACTAGCACCGGAATTGGTAAACATCGATGCTCAAGCTGAGAGCTATATTGAGCACTTGATTGAGCGCTGGCGAATGCCGCTAGCTGATGTTGATGAAAAACACTTCCACATGAAAGAGTATGAATCTAATTGGGGTGTTCGTTATTGCATAGACGCTATGCTGGAACACGCAGTAATGCACCCCATTCTGCATCGTGTTCAACTTCAGGAACTTCTCGAAGAGCAATCTGGTGATTGATAGTGTGCAATCGTGCTAGAATCACCGAGAGCCGGGTTCGCCATACCCGGCTCTCTCTAAGGAGGAGAAGAA
>CAZLNX010000173.1:0-12585 GCA_964560795.1 uncultured Anaerolineales bacterium
CCAAGTCTACCCGACTATCCGTTTCTCACAAAACCTATTTTTGATCAGTATATATTCTAGATAAGGCACCAAGCCTAATTCAAGTATTTTTTCCTTGACTCCCTCTTTATGATTTAAGGAATTGGGGCCAAAAGGTTCCCAGAATTGTCGAATAAGTGGATGAGAACCAAGTGCCGTTAATAAATAATTTGAGCCCGTTCTGGCATTACAAATTACCAAGAATCTCGCTGGTGGCTTCGTAATGACCAGACGAAGTAATTTTGATATGTTTTCATTATATTGCCATCCATGGTTTAACATTCTGAAGTAGAGAAAAGGTTTCATATTATTCCGACTAAAAATATTTCTTGGCTTTTTGAACATCGCTTGACTTGAATGAATTACAGATTGAAAATGGCCTGGCGAACGTCATTGAAACTTTTGAGCGCTCGCTGGCTAATCGGTGAAATAGATGGCCCAAGGTGAATCGGCAAAGTATGCCTTGAGTTCAGTATAATTGATGATGACATCTTTCAAAGGGTGAATATTTTGTTTCACCAGAGCCGAAAATAAACGATAATCTGGAACCCCAAGAAACTCAAGAATCTGCCTGCTAACCTGATCAGGTTTAGCGACTAACTTTTCATAACTGACATCTAATTTTCGATGCTCGGCGAAGAATTCATCAAATAATTTTTCATATCTATCAATTTGATTAAATCTCCTTTCACAGGAATCCACCGAGATTTCTATTTTTCGATCTGGCTCCCTATCCCTTAAACTTTGGATGAAAAATCGTTTGGTGTCAATTGCGATCATCAAAGATGCAATGACTGCCAATTTGTTGGCGCGTTTTAAATGGATAACTTTAATGTCTTTTGAATGCTTGAGATAATCTCGCACAAGGGCAATATCTGACAAACCATATTCTTCACCATATGATTCTTCTAATTGCCAATATTGGGTTTTAAATCCAACGATGGCCTCATCACCTCTTCGGCGCATGAGATGCTCTAAATAAGGCACCAATCCCAATTGGAGAATTTTTTGCTTCGCCCCCTTTTTGTGTTCCAGTACATTGTGTCCATAGGGTTCCCAATAATTTAGGATATAGGGATGTGAACCAAGCAGGGTCATCAAATAGTTTGAACCAGTCCTTGCATCACAGATAACCAAGACTTTCTCTGGTGGTTCTGGATATACTGGACGGAAGATTTTGGCGATTTTTTTATCGTATCGCCAATCTTCATCCACCATTCGAAGTCTGCTTATACTCCTTTGCAAACTGTTTACCAGGCAATCTCGCAATTTCACTGATAAAACTCGGCCATTAATCATTATCGATATCCTTGTGCTTGCAAATTAAAGAGTTGGGCATAAGTGCCCCCATTCGCCATCAATTCAATGTGGTTGCCCAATTCGGTTATTTTTCCTTTTTCTATTACCGCGATGTGATCTGCCATACGGACCGTACTAAAGCGGTGCGATATCAGCACAGCCATTTTCCCATCTGTCAATTCATGAAACTGCTCAAATATTTGGAATTCATGTTGCGCATCCAGAGATGCAGTAGGTTCATCCAAAATCAACAACTCTGCTTCGCGCATAAATGCCCGGCTCAAGGCCACTTTTTGCCATTGCCCAATACTCAATTGAAATCCATCCTCAAACCATTTGCCTAATCGGGTAGCGTAGCCATTGGGCAAGTTCTCCAGTACCTCATGTGCTCCCCCTTTTTGGGCAGCCTCAACAACTCTTTCTTGATCGTCGATATGTTCAATCTGTCCAAAGCCGATGTTTTCCGCAGCAGTAAACTGATAATGTACAAAATCCTGAAAGATCACACCAATCTTCTTGTGCCATTGATGCAGGTCATATTGATGCAAATCAATACCATCTACCAGGACTCGTCCTTCAGTTGGAGGGTACAAACCGGCCAGGATTTTCACCAAGGTCGTTTTTCCAGCCCCATTCAGCCCAACTAATGCAAGCTTTTCGCCGGGGTGTAGTTTCAGGTTAATATTCCGCAGCGTCCAATCCTCTTGCCCTGGATATTTGAATGACAGGTTTTCAAACTCGATGGCATGATTGATCGAAATCGGCAAATCTAGTGGATCAGCAGGAACAGGAAGCTGCGATTCCAACTTCAGAAACTCAAAGACATTAGTGACAAATAGGTTATTCTCATAGAGCTTCAGCAACGTATTCAGAATCGTTTGTCCCAGGTAATGACTGCGTTCAAATGCTTCAAGGTTTAACACCGCATCGCCAAAAGTTATCGTTTGAGCAATCGCCCGGAAAATAATCCAGGCTATCGCGAAAAAATAACCGACCAGTCCTAACATACCCCACAGTACACTGACCACACTCCTTCGCTGTGCCAATTGCATATCTTCTCTGAATAACTTCCAGAACCATTCGATGTAACGCTGGAGCAAAGTATGGCCCAACCCAAACAGTTTGATCTCTTTAGCATTTCGATCAACGGTGAGAAGCCGCTCATAGTATTTCATCTCCCGCCGCTCAGGAGCCTGCCCGGTCAACAAACGAAAGGTCAATTGCCCATATCTCTGCTGCATCCCAAAGCTGGGTAAAGTTGCCCCGATTAAAATCAAAATCAGCAATGGATTAAAACGTATCAACAATACGGCAAACGAAATAAAGGTGATGATCGACTGAATCAGATTGAACGTCTGCACCACAATATCCGAAACACGGAAATCAGCCTCGGCGCGCGCATTTTGTAGCTTGTCATAATAGTCTGCGTTTTCAAAATGACCCAAATCCAGAATCAGGGCTTTTTCAATAATCAGTTTATGAATATGCAATCGCAGTCGGCTGCGGAGATTTTTTTGAGCAAGCAAGCGCGCCTGCATAACGACATTGCTGAGAGCGAGTAAAAATATGATCAACAACAAAAATGGTACCAGAGCCATAACGCCATTCCAGGGTTCAACCTGATTTATAACCAGGTCTACGATCTCGTCAATCATCAATTTTTTCACCCAGGCGATTGCTGGTGGTACCATCCCCCCAATGGTTGCCATACCAGCCAACCATAATGTACCTAAAGCACTAGCTTGCCAGACCAACTGAAACACTAGCACCAAATGTCGATACGCTTTTCTGAAGTTTGATGTGAGATTCTGGAAAGATACAGTCATTTCAGTTTGCCCTACTAATAGCTTGTATAATTTCTCTGACAGATTGCAAACCTAGCCAGATATATCCCAGTAGATAAAGGATTAGCATGGGCAATGCCAGGAAATTCTTTTGCACAATTGCATATACGACACCGCTCAGCGCCAGCCCACTAAATATTAATTCTCCAGAAGTTGTCCACAACAATATCTTATTTGGTTTGGGCAAAGCCTGATCAACGCCTGTTCTTGGTGTGCGGTGGAATCCACTACCAAACCCTAGGATA
The DNA here is from genome assembly GCA_964560795.1 of uncultured Anaerolineales bacterium. GTDB lineage: Bacteria > Chloroflexota > Anaerolineae > Anaerolineales > UBA11858 > NIOZ-UU35. Next base: position 3,407 of record CAZLNX010000173.1, read on the forward strand.
AAACCAGCAATAAAACCTGTAGAAATATTGAAAGTGCTGCCAACCCCCAAGAAGATGTGAATCGGAAATCCGCCACGTCCGCCTATCCAATCAATGAAGCTGAGCAGTAAGCCCAGTGTGATGCCAATTGCCAGCAATATATCCTGTATACGCGACAATGGATTCGCCCAAAACAATTGGGGAAGCTTAGATAAAAATAACAATATGTACAAAAGGTTCATGGCCGGCCAGGTAGCAAAGAAGATCGCGTCCCATTTTTGCAGCCATGAAAATGAACTCCTTAAGATTTTGGGCAACAATTCTCGGATCACTTGTGTGTTACCTTTCGCCCAACGGAACTGCTGCTGCTTATACGCTAACATGCTGTTGGGCAATTCTGCGAAGGCCAGCAAAGCATCGTCATAGGCGATTTTCCAACCAGCAAGCTGGGCGCGGTAGGCGATATCGATATCTTCGCTCAAAGCGTTTACCGCATCCCAGCCACCCACGTCTTCAATGCAAGCCCGCCGCCATAATCCTGCTGAGCCAAAGAAACTCGACCAGAGTCCCAAGCGGATGCGCTCGACTTGAGTTATGGCGAACTCATTAACTGATAGTGTTTGCGCGTACGTCAGCATTGAATCACGGCTATTCTGTTGGCCCCAACGAGTTTGAACCAATCCCAAATTGTCTGTATTGGGCTGCAAAAAGTGGACTACCGCCTGCCGTAGCCAAGTAGCCTTCACCAGATAATCCGCATCGAAAATGGCGACAAATTCTCCAGTTGCTCCCAATAAACCGTTTGCCAAATTTCCAGCTTTATATCGATGTCTAGTAGATCGGCGAAGATGGCTGATATCCATGCCTGTTTGCTGCCAGCACTGCACCCTATCGGCAATCATTGCGGTGGTTTCATCCGTTGAATCATCTAACACCTGAATTTGCAATTTGTCATGCGGATAATCCAGGGCGCAGACCGAATCGATGAGACGCACCACCACCCGCCTCTCGTTGTAGACGGGCAATTGCACAGTCACCTGTGGCAATTCTGCTGCCACCATTTCTAGTTTTTCCCCAGGCCCTTTTAATCGGATCCCTGCCGAAATAAGGACATTCCGTAAAATATAAATACTAATGCCATATAGCAATAGGTAAGAAAGGAAAATCAATACCTGCATTACTAGGCCCCCGTTTGTTCAGAAAACAGGAAATCACGGTATTTTTCAACCAGTACTTGATCAATTGGCGGACAAACAATGCCGGAATTTGCCAGAGCATCCAGCGTATCCTGACAATCGAAGGTTTGCTCGAAATCATCAAGCCCGGTTGGTGGAAACATTGGCAAAAAGGGAATCAGATCATTGTCAGCCTTTTCTTCGGCATATCGCGCCAACATTTCCTGCCAATCCAGATAAGGCAATACCTTTAGATAATCTTCATCGCCTGCCCAACTGACAAGGCTGCTGGTTTCTACGATTTCGGGATTGGTTATGTGGAACACTTTGCCAGCAGAGCTTGCTTGCATTGACAAATGGACGAATGCTTGGCTGGCATAATCAACGGGGACGATGTTGATGGGTATATTCTGTTCCGAATAAGCCCCCATTTGATAGACACCTTTTACTAAACAACTGACAAGATCATTTTTATTCGTCATACCGGTTTGGCTTTGGCCTGTAATTAGCGCAATCCGGTAAATTGTGCAGGCGATGCCCCGTTCCTGGGCCTGGTAGATCAGTTGCTCAGCCACCGCCTTGCTTTGCGCATAACCGCTAAACAGATTTTGCGGCGAAGGTCGATCGCTTTCGGAAATCCTTTCTTTTTGACCCATCCCAAAGAAAACTGCAATTGTCGATGCAAAGTGGACCCTCTTGGCTTTTCCCCGGCTGGCGAACCGCAAGATTTCCTGTACCCCTAACACATTGGTGCTTTTTATATCATAGTAAGAATGAGTAAGGCTTAGATCGGCGGCGAGATGGAAAATGGTGTCAATCTTATTAGCCAAAGTTTCATACTGAACTTCAGACAACCCAAACAAAGGTTTGCTGAGATCCCCTGAAATCGGCATTATGCGCCCCTGAAAACGATCATCCCACAAATCATATTGCTCCAGATTATTCCTTATTCGTTCCAAAGCAGACTTTGCACTACGAACGAGACAGTAGATCGTCGCATCTGTCTGCTTAAGAAGATCCGAAATTAAAAATGCACCCAAGTAACCTGTGGCCCCAGTTAATAAAGCATTTTTTGGCGCTGAGGTTGGTGCGGATTCTGGATCCTCGGGGTAAATATCAGCATCCAGGGATGCTTCTGCATCCCAATCCATTGGCAGGCTGGTCGCCCCCCTTTGATCTGCCAAACTCATCAAGATTTTCTTTAAGATTAGTTCTGAAATGCTATGAATGGTTGCGTTACTGAGCATATCACTGACTGCTAGATTGATATTGAGTTGCTTGTTGATGGCGGTAATCAGTTCGATTGCCATCAGTGAGTCCAAACCAAAATTATTCACAGGAACATCATATTCGATGGTATCAAAACTAACGCCCAAAATCCCCGCGATGTTTTGTGCCAAAAATCGAGAGACAATCCCCAGTTGCTGCTCTGTCGAAGCAGACTCGAGTTGGGCCAGGATGTTTTCGTTTGTCTCACCGTCCAGATCTAAACGTCTCAGGTAATCAAAGATAGGGGAATTGGTCACATTTGCCAGGTGTTTTCCTAATTGGGCCCATTCAAGGGAGGCAATCCCAACCTGCCCGACATCTTTATGTAGCAAATGACGCAAGACTTGCAGTGCCTGCTCTATGGGGATCGCCTTGCCACCGGCTTTTTCGAAATAATCCATCATCTCAGGGTTGCGCTCCATAAATCCCGCCCCAGTTAGAATTCCCCAGTTTACCGTCAAAGCTGGTAGATTCCTGGCATTACGATAGTTTGCCAACTCATCCAGAAAGGCATTACCAGCACAATAGTTAGCTTGCTTTATCATTCCAACAATACTGGTAAAGGACGAGAAGCAAACGAAATGATCTAATTGATACGGCAAAGTCGCCAGATGTAAATTCCAGGCACCTAATATCTTGGGATGGAACGCCTTGTTAAATCCATCTTCATCTAGATCGATCAGGAGATGGTCGTTTAGCACCATAGCACCATGAAAAATCCCCGCAATTGGAAATGAGCTTTCTTGAATTTCTACAATCACTTGATTGACATCTTCCGGTTTTGTCACATCACCACGAGCATCAATAATGTTTATCCCTTTAGCTCGCAGTGTCTCAATATCTTGCAAAGCATGTTCGTCGGGCGGGCCACTACGAGACATCAAGACCAGGTGGAGCGCGCCTTCCTCTGCCATCCATTTAGCCAATTCAAGCCCAAAGCCACCCGCGCCACCAGTGATCAAATAACTGGCATCTGCGCGGAATAGGTGTCCCGCTTCCGTCATTCTCCCCACAGGAATGTTATCGCCCTCGAATGACAGCACGTTCTTCCCGATATGCTTGCCCGCTGCCATATAGCGGAAGGCTTCCACTGCCTCGGTTATCGGAAAGACGGAATGGGGCAGGGGCGAGTATGTTTTCTTTTCGAATTTTTCAGCTAGTTTGGAGAATACATTTATTAACTGGTCAGGCCGATCTAAGAGCATTCCAGCCAAATCAATTATGTGCAGCGAAATATTATTACTCATGGCCTCCAGGCCGATCTTGGTATTGTTATACACATCGACCTTGCCAATTTCAAGATAGCGCCCAAAAGGCGCCAACACAGAAAAATTCCTGGATATAAAATCGCCAGCCAGTGAATTCAGAAGTGCATCGACTCCTCTGCCATTGGTAGTTGCCATTATCTCATCGGCGTAATCTAGCTTTCGAGAGTTGAAGATATGTTTAATACCTTGTGCATGCAGGAAATCTTGTTTCTCCTGTGTGCTGGCTGTAGCGAATATCTCTAGTTCGAGATTCTTTGCAATTTGAATGGCCGCCTGCCCTACACCACCCGTGGCAGCATGAATCAGAACACTTTCTCCAGGCTGTAAATGTGCCAATTCTACGAGAGCATAATACGCCGTGGCGAAAACTGTTGGAACAGTAGCACCCTCGTCGTAACTTAGATGTGCTGGTTTCTTGAAAATTAGGCGCTGGTCAACGATGATATAAGATTTGAAAGCATAGGGACAAATGCCAATCACTTCATCCCCGGCACGCAAATCCTCCACATTTTCCCCTACCCCTGCGACGATCCCAGAAAAATCATCCCCTATCCACATCATATCTGGAGAATCTCCCGGATACATACCCAAAACTTTCATCACATCGCGGAAGTTAATGCCACCCGCCTTTACCTGGACTTCCACATCATTAGGACCAGGAGTCGACCGCGTGGTCTGGTTGAGTGTCAAATTCGAAAGCTGGCCAGGATTATCGAACTCAAGTTGAAATGGCTCAACATTTCCGTTGGCATGAACTGCGTTTTGCCGGTAATATGGCAAATCATCCATTCTAATTTGTCTCAGGCGGTTGACATAGCGTTTATTCGAGCGGTACGCGATTTCCCCTTCACCGTCTAGGAATAATATCTCGTTGACCAAGTTTTCAATATCCTTCTCCAGTTCATCACTGGCAAGGTCAATATGAGTCCATTGGTATCCTGAGTGTTCGTTACAGGCTACCCGTAGCAAACCTTTCAAGGGAGCGGCTGACAATACACTGCTGCGGTCACTTGCGTTCACAACCTGAGTATCCCGGCTTAGGAATATGACCCTCGGCTGCGGCTGCAAGGAGGCATCTTCCAAGGCATGGATCAATCTCAAAGCATGCATAACCCCTGTTTCTTGCAGGGACAGCAATTGATCCACCGAAATATCGTCCGCTGATGGGTGATCGAACAACAAACCGTGCAAGATCATCGTCGGCGCTTCCGTCCTCAACAGGCTTTCGATATCCCCCTCGGCAAAGACCACCCGTCCCCTAGATTTCAACAGAGCCGCGCCCAAGGCAGAACAGATTCCCCCTTGATCTGCATATATCAGACAGGTGTCTGAGTTTTCCTGCACCGTAGGAACGTTTTCAAATTTGGGCGCTTCTGCAATAAATGTCATCAAGGTGGATCGAATACGCTTTTCTTCTAACCCAAATGCATAGCTGGACACTTGCTGATAGCCACGCTGTTGCAGCAAATCCTTCCACTGATCTTCGGTCTGGATATTACTCCTGAAGCGGTCGCTTTTTTCATCAAAATGCCACCACTCTTCGAGCAGTCCAAATATCAAAGTGTAAGCCATGTGAAAGCCAGTCAGTTCAAGAAATAGCAACAGGCCTCCATCGTCCAGATACTCAGCAATCAGATCCAAAGTTCGCGGGACATTGGGGATGGCATGAATGACATTTGCCCCCAGGACAATATCAAAACTGTGTGCATTGAAACCCTGGTCAACTGGCGATCGGGTTAGATCGAGATGGCGATATTCTACAAAAGGAAATTCTACAAAGAGTTGCCTGGCTTCATGCAAAAATTTGGGGCCAATATCTGAAAAAGTATATTCTGTCCGATCTGCTGGGAGCAAAGGCAGCAGGGCAGCTGTCAACGCGCCTGTTCCTGCGCCGATCTCAAGAATGCGGAGCGGCCGATCCTGAGGGAGTGCTTCAATGGCATGAGCTAAGATCTCAGCAACCATATCGTAGCTGGCAGCTTGCACTACAGTGGAATAAAAGTCCTTTAGCACTTGGGATGATCCATTCGGGAACAGCACCTCCATAGGATCGAGCTGCCCGCGGAGAATATCTTTTAAGTTATCGCCAACAGATTTCAGAAAGCGGATTTCCAGTTCCATGTACGGGAAGGAGGATAACAACTCATCAAAGAGCACACCCACATCGGTAGAAACCAGTTGGCCAACAACCCGCCATGACCTATTATCAACCGCTGCCAACAACCCGCTGATTTCCAATTGTTCCAACACAGTCTCTACCAGGGGGCGATGACGGCCGATAATACCTAACTTGAGCATCAATTCATCGCAGTCGATGACATTTCCTAACTCATAATCCCATCCAAGTTCTATCAAAGCACAATGGAATATTTTTAGCGCGATGGCTTCAAAGGAGGGTTGATATTCATGAGTAATTCGCCGGAGATGGTATGTTTGATAAAGGTCGGGTAGTAAATCCATGGCTTGCTGAACCAAATCACTTACAGGTGGAAATCCAGCCCGCTCAAGCAGGGGTGCCCCTTTGAGACGTTTCTGTTCCCAGCGATGCTGATAAATCTGATACCCCACAGTGCTGGCCATGTTTTGCCTTACTTGATCGAAACGTCCGCCAAATATTTCAGCCAGTAATTCACCATCGGCCTGATACACCTTGAAGTCTGCTGTGATCGATTTTGATGTCTGCGCCTTGATTTCAGTTAATACCCAGAGTTCAGCAGGGATATCGTCGCCCAAAAGACGAATACGTTCTATTGCCATAGGCAAAAAGGGGTCTCGCTGATCTTCAGATTGGCTGGCGATCACTCCGGATGCACCAACTGTCTGGAAGCAGGCATCTATCAGCACAGGGTGAAAATGATAATACCCACCCTGTTGTTGGATGCGCTCGGTTAGCTTAATTTTTGTCAGATATTGATCAGCCTGGCCCCATATCGCATTGATTTGTCTGAAGTCCGGGCCAAACCTGAGACTCAGATTTTCAAATATTTTGTAATAGTCATCATGCCCGGCGAAAAACTCTAAACCATCCAGGACCGCGTCGATTTCAATGGGGCTTGGGGCGGCCGCTTCGATCTTCAAGAGCTGTCCGTGGGCGTGCAGTTGCCAGTCATCCTGAGCATTAATGGCACTGAAGATGGAATAGGATTTATCGGATTTATCGAAAACGACCCTCATCAATGGAGGGTTAGTCGGAGAAATGAATAAGGCATTTTTGATTTTTAGTTGATGGACAGCATAAGGTTCGCCAGGGAAGAGGTTTCGGGCAACGGCCAACCCGATCTCACCATAACCCGCTCCCGGAAAAACGATGTTGTTCCAAAGGACATGGTCGTTCAGGTAGCCATCGATTTGTGGATTTATTCGAACTTCCCAGGTAGGTTGAACTGCTGGCAGGCGCGCTCCCAACAGCGGGTGCTCGAACGGTTCCAGGTCTAGGCGGCGTCGGGTATCAGATATCTTGCCGAAGGGTCGATGATTCCAAGGATAGCGTGGTATTTCAACAAAGCGATCCTCCGCCTGGTTGACTGCGAGCCAGTCGATAGGCGCGTTGTGAATGTGCAAAGCGGCCAGATTATTCAAAAGCTCCAGCGATTCATCGGCATTGCGCCGTATTGAATAGAAAACCTGGCCCTTACGATCTTGATTGGCGAGTCCATCTTTTGTCGAGTGTTGCAGAGCAGGATGAGGACCAATTTCTAAAAATATACAATCGTTGGCAGCGATTATAGTGTTGAGTGCTTTATCGAACAGAACCGGCTTGCGCAAATTCTCGTACCAATAGCCCGCATCCATCGAATTCCCATCTGTTATTTCGCCGGATACCGTTGAGATAAATGGTATGCGTCCCGTGAGTGGCTGAATCTCCGCCAATGCCTCCAGAAGTTCATCTTTCAGGGGCTCCATCTGCGCGGTATGGAAGGCGTATTGAATAGGGAGTTTGCGCACAAACACATTCTCATCTGTCAGCCTATCGACAACAATATCAATATCATCGGGAACCCCTGCGATGGTCACCAAGTTAGAGCTTAAGGTGGCAGCAATTTCAATCGATAAATCCTGAATTGCTTCCCGGGCAGCTGCAGCTGGCAAACCCACAGCCGCCATACTGCCCTGTCCGGCGGTGGTATGCTGCAAACGGCTGCGGTGATAAATGATTTTGACAGCATCTTCCAGGGAATAAATTCCTGCTACATAGGCAGCAGCGACTTCACCAACCGAAAGACCGACTACTTTCGCCGGTGTAATGCCCCATTCCCCCCAAAGCGCGGTCAACCCCAATTGCATGGCCAACATCGCCGGCTGGATCACATCGGTATCATCGATGCGAGACAGCTCCTGTTCACATAGCAATTCACCGATGATCGACCAACCACTCAACGACTGGAATACAGTATCAACATCCTCCACAGATTGTCGGAAGATCGGTTCCCGCTCAAGCAATTGTTGACCCATTCCCCACCATTGGGAGCCTTGGCCTGTAAAAACGAAAACCGGGTCTGAATATTGGCGGCCAGCATGGCCGCTCACAAGACGGGGATGGTTGGTTTCGCCATTCAAATAATCGAGCAGTCGAGCACACAACTCAGGTTTATCCACCCCGATCACAGCCAGACGGTGATCATGGTGTGAACGACGGCACCCGGCATTGGCAGTGATGTTTGCTACATTTTCACCGGACCTGAGCAGATATTGATGGTACACCTCAGCCAGTTTTTTTAGACCAGTCTCATCTGGGGCAGATATTCCCAAAACATGTGGTCGGGTTACCTCAGTCTCTGTTGCTCCCAAATTGGTTTGCTGAGGGTGAGCTTCCAGCACGATATGAGCATTTGCGCCGCCAAACCCAAAGGAGTTGACCCCAACAGCCGGCGATTTCCCATCAAACTTGGGCAGGGGTGTCGTTTCGCAAACAACTTCTAAACCAAGTTCATCCAGTGGAATATTAGGATTAGGGCGTTCAAAGTTCAAATGAGCCGGAATGGTCTGATGATGCAATACCAAAGCGCCTTTTATTAGTCCAGCCATCCCAGCCGCAGCCTCCAGGTGCCCAATATTAGTTTTCGCCGATCCGATCAGACAAGGCTCCTGACGATCAACGCCTACCACATTCCCCAGGGCACGCGCTTCAATGGGATCTCCAACCGGGGTTCCAGTTCCATGAGTTTCAATATACGAAATCTGGCTGAGATCTATTCCGGCATCACGATAAGCTTTGCGCAGCATCTTTTCTTGCGATGTCTGGGAAGGTGCAGTGAGTGAGGAAGAGCGCCCATCCTGATTTGATACTGCGGACCTGATCACCGCATAAATGCGGTCGTTATCTGCTTGCGCTTCCACCAGCGGTTTAATAATCACCACGCCTACCCCTTCACCACGTACATATCCATTGGCACGCTGATCGAACGTGAAACACCTTCCATCTGGGGATAGCATTGAGGACTCTACTGCAGTAACTCAGGCAAAACAGAAGCGTTGAGCAACAAAAAAG